>DATDRM010000166.1:0-30227 GCA_035291705.1 Anaerolineales bacterium | reverse complement strand
GGCTCTTCCGGCTTTAACGTGAAACCGGCTCAAAGGCAACCAAGACATGCAAACGAAAATGCTGAAAGTTACGGTAGCCAAACCCACGCCGATTGATCATCTTGACCTTCAAATTGACACCTTCTGCAAAACCATTGCTATGACGACCATCAAAGTAGTTCAGAATCGACTCCAGCCAGTTGGTGAGTGTCCTGACGAATGCCTGAAGCGCTTTAAAACCAGTGGCTTTTACTCGAGCCATCCAGTCTTGCAAGGCTGCTTTGGCTGCTTGACGATCTGAATGCTGGTTGAACCAATGACGAAAGCCTTCCTTCAACTCGTAACACGTCTTCAATTCCGGCGAAGCGGCCAGCATCTTGTCCAGTTTGTCCCGCTCTTCGTCCGTCAGGTTCTCTCGGTTCTTGACCAACAACCAGCGACAGCCTTTGAGAAGCGCCTTCGTATCTTCATCCGCCTGGTTTTGAATGCTGCGCCGGGTCTTGCTAAGGGCATCATTCAGGTTCTTCATCACATGAAAGCGATCCACTACCCGGCGGACATTCGGCAGCTTGGCCTGCGCCGCTTCATGGTAAGCGTCCCACATGTCCGCACAGCAGACTTCTACCTGCGCACACCACTCGGCGCCCCGCTCGTCAAACCAAGCTTCCAGGCTTTCTTTGCGCCGGTCGGGCAGGACATCCAAAACGATCCCCAGTTCGGGCGCCGAAATGACCAGCCGGTAGTCGCCATGCCCTTTGTGCAGAGCGATTTCATCCAGGCACAACACCTTCACGACCGGCCAACCCCGCGCCTGGATCGTTTTTTTGCCCAGCGCTCGAAGATGCCTTGGACAATGTCTTCACTCAGGCCTTCGTCCTGGGCTACCTGGGCAATTGGCTCTCGCCGGGAACGCTGATAGATATGCTGCTCGTAGCGCATTGTGTAGTCTCGTCCGACTTCTCGCCAAGCGACCCGTTCGACAAAGGTGTCCCGACAGTGAGCACATTTGAAACGCCTGGGCGTATAACGCAGCCAGCAACGCCGGTTCCAGATCGGCAAGTCCCGGATCATCTGTGGCTCGCCAATGTCGTGGAGTTCAGTGCTCACCTGCCCACAGTCCGGACAGATAGCCACAGGCATGGTCGACTCGAGAAACAGGTTGATCCGGTTTTGGCCCACAAGCTGATAGTGGGTGACGGATACATTGGTAAAGTCCAAGAGTTCGGTCAGGAGAGGGTATTCGGCCATCTGCACACCTCGCAAGAAAAGTTGTTGCAGATGTTACCAAATCTCTCGCCTTTCGTCACCAGTTTTATGTTTTCCCGTTAATGTCGGGAGAGCCATTAATAATAGATTAAGTTCCCAACCACGGCAAATCAAAGTTAAATTAAGAATACCGCGTTTTTATCGAAGTAATCATTCCGCGCACTTTTTTATATTCATAGTCGGTAATGAAATGCATTGGGATGAATAGTAATAAACCAACCAATAGTGCGATCACTCGCATGCCTACGCTAGCCCACCCAACAATTGTATTCTGAGTTAAAAAATAGAATGACCATGAACAAAATATAAATAGACCAATAATTAGGATTCGTCTATTTTCAAATGAAATGTGGTAATTTTTTATGGCTATTGAGAAGGTCAGGCCAGCAGCAATACCAGTAGCCAGTACGTCCGACCAAGCTGCTCCAACCCAACCAAATTTAGGAGTAAGAATATAATTAAGGGTGACATTACTAATAGCGGCAAAAATAACAATGAACCCTAGCTTCCAGGTTTTTTCAACCAGATTTACCAACCCGCCAGCCCAATAATAAACCCCCATTAAGGCTATCGATACGAGCATAAAAACGACAACACCTTGAGAGTCTAAATAGTTTTCTGAAGATAATAATAAGACGAGTTCTTTGCTGAAAAACAAGAAGATCGTTCCCCCAAATGTAAGAATAAAAATAAGATAAGTGAAAAAACGAGAAGCGAATTTGCTCATATCTTGTTTTTCTTTGGAAAACAAAAAAGGTCCCCAAGCGAGTTGAAAAGGGGTTACCGTGAGCATTCCAAGCATAGCAGCAATTCTCACACCTAGTGAATATATGGCTACATCTTCGAAACCCCTAAAATGGACGAGGAAAAAGCGATCAATGGAATTCATCGCTAACATACCCGCCATCGTAAAAATCAGAGGAAATCCAAAGTTGAAAAGTTGGCGGGCTAAGCCCCAGGAAAAACCAATTTGGCCGCGGCGGAGATTTAGGGTTCCAGCGAGCAAAGCGGTATCGATTAACAGATAAACAATACATTGTGCATACAGCACTCCAAAAACTCCTAAGCGCAGGTATCGAACAAAATAAAAGGTCAAAGCAGTCAGCATGACCAGATTAAGGATCGAAACTAACACATATCTTCCGGCTTGGCGCTTAGCTCGATATAGTATAACGATCCATAAATTAACAGTTTGAAGAAATGAAGAAATTAAAGTCCATATGAGGACTGTGGAATATTTTGGATCACCAAAGAGGATGTTGGATAATGATTTTTGAAACAGAATGCCTACAGCTAAAGTAGAAATCCCCGAAAAAAGCATTAAAATCAAACCAGTTGTAGTCAAATGCCCCAACTGGCTGGGATCATCTTGATAGCGCGAATAATATCTTAAAACGCTGCGGCTCATCCCTATATCCATGAAAAAAATCAAGATTTGGATGGTTACTGCGATCGTCTCAACCAATCCATACTCAGACATGCTTAGCACATTCGTATAGAGCGGTAACAATATAAATATAACTGCTCTTTGAGCTATATTACCAATCGCATAAATCGATATATCTTTGCTAAGATCCTTGATTGAGGACATAATCAAAATTCGATTCTTCAGTTTAAGATTATTTGTTTTCCAATCGCTCTATGGATTGACGAGCAGCTTCATTATTTGGATCGACTTCCAATGCTTGCTCATACGCACTGACCGCTTTATTTAAGTCACCGATTCTCTCATAAATTTGTCCCGCCCTTAAATAGTACCAAGGTTTCGGAGGACTCATAATTTTCAAGGCTGCCTCTATCGCTTCAACAGCTTTATCAAGTTGATTATCTTTTAAATAACTCCTAGAAAGCTCATAATAAGCAGGATCAAAATCGGGAAAATGGATAATGACTTTTTTTAATATTTCTTGCGCTAGGAACAGATGGTTCTTCTTATAAGCAGCATCGGCTAAAGTTACAAACCAACCGGGATTGTTTGTATTCCGCTTCATTGCAAGCGGGAACCACTGCTCGGCTTGCTCTAATCTGCCTTCCCGAACAAGTAGTTGCCAAATGGCAAAATATCCTTCCGCATTTTCATCGTTTAATGCGATAGCTTGCTCAAATTCTTTTTGGGCTAGCTGTAAACCATCACCTCGTTCATAATACGCCCAACCTATAGCGATATGTAACTCAGGATCTTCAGGAAATTCTCGAATTGCGGCTTGGTACACTTTTACCTGTTCGCCCCAATTTTCTTGGGACCTTATAGAATTTCCTAGTTCTTGCCACCAGGATAGCCGTTCTGGAGATTTCGGAAATCCATTTAGCGCCTGCCGGAGGACATCTTCGATTGATTTAAAATCCTCTTGTCTCTTTAAAGCATTTACTAATTCTCTGGTACTGAGCTCTGGATCATATCTCCAAGCCTCTTGGTATGCATCCAGAGCTTTTTCAGGTTCTGACATCGCATCAAATACTTGGCCAAGACTTAACCAAGGCTGTGCCTTTTCCGGCTCCATCAACAGCGATCGCGTATACCACCGCAGGGCAACTTGGTATTGCTTTGCCTGGTATGCCTCGTCCCCGGCCTCGTTAAAATCCTGTGAAGTTAATCCTGCTGATTCCCAAGCAGTTTTTGCTGAAGCCTGCTTATTTAATAATTCATTTGCAAAACCAAGACCAAGATATCCAAGTGGATTAGCGGGTCTTAGTTGCGTGTATATGAAATAATTTTCTTTGGCATTGGAGGGCTCTCCAAGCAAGCAATACGCCTTCCCGAGGTAGAGATAAGCTTGAGAATTCCTTGAGTCATAAGCTAGTGCTCTGTTGAGATTAAGAATAGCTTGTTCTATTTTTGTTTTTGCGGTCCTATTCTCAGGAGGGATCGCATGACAAGTGAGCCCTAAATCCGAGAGATCTTCAAATGTCTTCAACACATTTTGAGTCTGCTGGCCACCTTTAATTTGGTAGTAGAGGCTGAGTGCATGTTGAAGGATCAAAATCCCGATAACTAAGATTATCGCCAGACCAATAATAAATAGGGGAGTGCGTAACTTTGGGTTCATAAAAGGCATGCTCCGCCTATCCGACATCCCATAAGATATCTGAAGGAAGATCCCATGATCTGGATTTACCGATCTGTAGATTCAGGATTGTTTCTTTCGCTCAACTTGTCCAGCGCCTAACTCAACCGGTACCCGCCGATCACTTAACATCTGGATCAATACCCGAACTCGTTCACTGCCCGGCAGACGGGCATCAAAAATCGCCTGATACCCCACAAATGGCCCGTTGCTGATGTTTACAGCATCTCCCGGTTTTAATCCGTCGAAGAACTCACCACCCGCGGCAGATATTTCTTCTACTCGCTTTCGGATAGCTTGAATCAAGTTATCAGGGACCGTTGCTGGCTCACTATCAAAACTTACCAGGCCAATTGCATGAGGCATCCATTGAAATGTCGAAATGCCAACCTCGTCCAGGTCGATGAATACAAACATATACCCCGGGAAATATGGTTTCAACTTTCTGGAGCGGGGGTTGACCGGTTGTACTCTAATCCGCGGAAAGAAAACTTCGATCTCTTCAGCACGCATTTTCTGCCACAGGACTTCTTCCTTACGCGGCTTGCTGCGCAGTGCGTACCAGTATTGTGCCATCAATTTCGACCTTTCCGGAAAAAACAACAAAAAAACACTCTCGTGGTTTATTCACCTCTGCGATGTGTCATCCAATCATCACTATTCTTTTACGAATGATCGCCAACAGGTGTTCCAGGGTATTCTAACATAAAAACATTTGGATTATCCCCGTCATCCAACAGAGACAACCTGCCTATCTTACTTTCAATCCTGTTAGCCGATTTAGCAAAGTTCGTACTATGAAAAACGGGAACAAGAGTACCAGGTGGATAGTCAAACTGATTCCGAATATCACTGTCAAAACCTGCAGTAACTTGTTTGTTGGGGGAGCAAGATGAACCAGCATCCACGGTCCAGCCCCGGCCAATAAAACCAATCCGAGCAGACTCCCGGCGATGATAGTAATTGGCAACCAGGCCCGGCGGTCGGAAGCAGATGGAAACATGGTGCTGCTTACAACAAAGATCAGGTAAAACCATAGCCAAAAATCACGCTGGCTATACAGTTGGGGAAGTTCAGTAAGCAAGTTCCCAATTTTTCCAGATAATAGCTCGTTCCAGTAGTTAACTATACCTAACTGGAAAAGCCCGATATAGGCGGCAACCGCCCCACCGACCAGTAAGGGCGTGCTGCCGATCAAGACATCGCGCACCAGATCGGTCGGTGCAGTCTCGACAAATCCCAATTGCAGCCGGCCATTCGCCAAAGGTTGGGGAATGAACGAGATCCGCCCGGTTTTTACTCCTAAGAGCTTTGCCATGAGGAAGTGACTTGTTTCATGGATCAGGACTCCTGGCAGGAACAGGATTGAAAACAGCGCAATTGTCAAATCACTACGCCTGGTCAGCAATAACAATACAGCCTGGATCTCAAAGTGGAGGCGGTGCTGTAAAAAAATTAACCCTCCCAACAGAAATAGAAACCACCCCAGGCTGGCCAGGTATTCACTCACAACGCTGCGGATTGGGTAATTTGGATAAACTCCCCGACCTTCAGGCTGGCGCCTCCAACCAGGGCGCCATCTATCTCAGGCTGGGCAAAGAACTCAGCGGCATTACCTGCGCTGACTGAGCCACCATACAATACCCGAATCGACTGTGCTCCTTGCTGGCCAAATAATTCAGCCAGCGCTGGTCGAATACTTTGAGCAATCACAGCACTCGCTCCCTCCGCCGTGGCAGCGCGGCCAGTACCGATCGCCCACACCGGTTCGTAAGCGATGATCACATTAATCCCTGTTGAACTTTCTTCCTCGAAGCTCAAGCCAACCAGTCCTTGCTTGGTCTGTCTGGAAACGACTTCTCGCGTCCGACCGGTTTCGTTTTCTTCCAGCGTTTCTCCCACACACACAATGGGAGTCAGTCCGTGCAGGAGGGCAGCTTGTACCTTTCTATTAACATTGGTATCTGTTTCCATAAAGTATGTGCGTCGCTCGGAATGACCCAAAATTATGTACTGACAAATTTCGGCAACCATCAGCGGGGAAACCTCGCCTGTATATGCTCCCGCGTTCTCCCAATGCATGTTTTGGGCCCCTATCCCAATGTCGGTCCCTTCCAGCAAAGCCGACACAGCCAGCAAGGCGGTGAAAGGCGGGCAAAGCACTTTTTCCACCCCCTTAATCGCTTGTAAGCCAGGCACCATTTCTGAAACCATATGCCTTGCTTCTGTTACTGTCTTGTACATCTTCCAATTGCCAGCAACAACCGGGGTGCGCATGGTTACGCCTTATCCTGTAGGGCAGCTAAACCTGGAAGGATAATCCCTTCGAGCATCTCAAGGGATGCGCCGCCGCCGGTAGAAATGTGCGTGATCCGGCCAGCTACACCGGTTTGCTGCACCGCGGCCACTGAATCTCCCCCACCAATGATGGAAGTAGCTTTCGATTCAGCCACAGCTTTCGCCAGGCCAAAAGTCCCTTCTGCAAAGCGAGGAAACTCGAATACACCCATCGGCCCATTCCAGACGATGGTCCCGGCGTCTGCAATTAACTTGCTAAAGTTGTTAAGTGTATTCGGACCAATGTCAAGGATCCTCCATCCTGCAGGTACTGGCCCCATGTTCATCACCTGGCGGTCCGCGTCTGCTTCGAACCGGTCTCCAATGACTACATCCACCGGCAGGCGCAAACGGTTCCCACCTTGAGCCAGTAAACCCCTCGCCGTTTCCAGCGCCTCCTCCTCGACCAGCGAATCTCCGACCGGATAACCCTGGGCTTTAAAAAAGGTGTTCGCCATCCCTCCCCCAATCAAAACCTGATCAGCTTTGTTCAGCAGGTTTTTGATCACGCCGATTTTATCGCTGATTTTGGCGCCGCCCAGGATAGCGATAAAAGGATGGGTGGGGTTATCAATCGCCTGGCCAAGGTAGCGGATCTCATTTTCCATCAAGAATCCCGTCACAGCAGGCAAATAGTGCGCGACTCCCTCGGTGGAAGCATGTGCCCGATGAGCTGAACCAAAGGCATCATTCACGTAAATATCCGCCAATGCAGCCAGTTGCTTGGACATCTCCGCATCGTTCTTGGTTTCACCAGCGTGGAAACGTGTGTTTTCCAGCAACAATATCCCGCCTGGCTTAAGGGCGCTGGCAGCCTGCTCTGCCACCGGACCGACACAATCCTCAGCAAAGGCGACCGGTCTATCTAGTAATTTACTTAGATGCGTGGCAACAGGACGTAAAGAGTACTCGGGCATCACCTCCCCCTTAGGGCGTCCCAGGTGAGAACACAAGATCACTGAGGCTCCATGCTCCAACAAGTACTGCACCGTGGGGATAGCCGCGCGGATACGGGTGTCATCACCGATTGCACCATCTTTTATCGGCACGTTAAAATCAACCCGCACCAGAACCCGCTTACCCATGACATCGATATCGCTGACTGATTTCTTATTAAACATTTTTGCCTCCAGGCGCGTAAAACGTGGAACGGGGATTCACCCACATTCCACGTTTTACACGTTGCAATTTAGAGCGATTTAGCCATCATGGCGGCCAGGTCGGCAGTCCGAACGGAGTACCCCCATTCATTATCATACCAGGCAATGATCTTTGCGAAAGTGCCCGCCCCCTTACCCAGAACCATCGTCAAAGGCAAATCGATCAAGGAGCTGTGCGGGTCACCCTTAAAATCTATGCTCACCAGAGGCTCCTCGATCGCCGCAAGGATGCCTTTCATGGGTCCGTTTGCAGCGTCGCGGAAAGCCTGGCGTAGCTCCTCGGTTGTCGTGGCAGTGCCGAGTTCTACTGCGAGGTCGATGACCGACACAGTCGAGGTTGGAACACGCAAGGCATATCCGTCCAGCTTGCCATCCATCTCTGGGATGACCAATTTTAGCGCCCGGGCAGCGCCTGTTGAGGTGGGGATGATGCTCATGGCAGCCGCACGCGCCCGGCGAAGATCGCTGTGGGGTTGGTCGAGGATCTTTTGATCATTGGTGTAGGCGTGGATCGTGGTCATTAACCCACGGTTGACCATGAACTTATCATTAGCCACCTTTACCGCCGGTGCCAGACCATTGGTAGTGCATGACGCATTGGATACCACGTGATGGAGCGCCGGATCGTATTTGTCCTCGTTGACGCCCAGGACAATCGTGAGGTCCTCGCCTTCTGCAGGCGCCGTGATAATCACTTTCTTGGCTCCGCCCTTCGTTATATGGTTCTCCGCGCCTCTCACTTCCTTGCCCTTCTTGTTGATTCCATCTTTCTTAATGGTGAAAAGCCCGGTGCCTTCGACGACGATTTCGACACCGATGTCGCCCCAGGGCAGCTTGGCGGGATCAGTCTCTTTGAAGACTTTAACCGGCTTCCCATCAATGATCAACTCGCCATCGCCGACTTCGACCGTTCCATCATAGCGGCCATAGTTCGAGTCGTACTTAAGCAGATGGGCCATCGTCTTCAGATCGCCGATGTCATTGAAGGCGACGACTTCAAGCTCATCAGGATGGTAATCCCGGATGGCTTTTAGCACCTGCCGGCCTATGCGACCAAATCCGTTGATGCCAACTTTTACTGACATTTTTGTGCCTCCGCATTGAAAAGAGTATTGTTAGTTTTAGTGGTAGTCCCGGTCAGTTGATGAGTACAACCGCAGGATTTATCCACCAATATCTGAGTTCCAAATCAGGAAAAACCTTCACGATTCTACCAAAGGACCGGTCCGTTCTTCCAGTAAATCGATCACGACCTGGGAAAGTTTCTTGGCTTCATGCCGCCAGGGCTGGACATAATCGATCAGATCAGCCCGATAAATAGGGTAATCTGCATCCAGGTCGTCTTCCACGACAACCCACTGAATACCTTCCGGCAAATTTCCCTCGAAAAGCCAGTTGCTCACTACAATATCAAATAATCCGCTACCAACATGCTCTTCGATTGCCCGGAGATGGTCGCCGCATGAGTAACCTTCCGTCTCACCCAACTGAGTGGCGACGTTACAAATAAACATTTTTAACGCCCGGCTAGAACGAATCGCAGCGCTGATGTCTGGCACGAGTAAATTAGGTAATATACTCGTGTAAAGACTCCCCGGACCGATCACGATCAAATCAGCACTCAAGATCGCCTGGACTGCCTCAGGGAATGCGGGGGGGGTATTGGGTTCTAACCACACCCGGCGCACCTTTCCCGTGCTTTCCGGAATACGACTCTCGCCCTCCACTCGAATTTCAGAGACAAGATGGGGAAGCATGACATCTGCCAACAGGCGTACATCATGCAATGTTGAAGGTAGTACGCGTCCGCTTACTGAGAGCACGCGTCCAGACTCAGCGATGGCTTCTTCAAAACTGCCTGTGATTTCCGCCAGGGCGGTAATGAAGAGGTTCCCGAATGAATGGCCGTCCAGGCCGCTGGCACCATTGGGAAAACGATACTGGAAAAGCTGGGCAAGCATCGCTTCGTCGTCGGAGAGGGCAGCCAGACAGTTTCGAATATCCCCCGGAGGCAGTATTCCCAGTGTCCGCCTCAATCGTCCCGATGATCCCCCATCATCGGACACGGTGACGATGGCTGTCAGGTTATTCGTGTATTCCTTTAAACCGCGCAGCAAGGTGGCCAGGCCGTGACCACCACCGACTGCCACAATGCGCGCCCCGCGTTCACGCCGCCAGTGACCAGTCAGGGCATCCACCACCCGCTTCCCTGGCTTCATAAAAGGAGCGATCAAGGATTGGTTTAGTCCCCAAATCCCCCTTAGGACCAGTAAAGCACCCAATCCGCCGAATATTAAGGCCCGTAAAAGGCGTGGTAAAAATCGCAAAGAGGCTGTTGAAATGATCGGCAGCCACCAGGTCTCCGGGGCAGTCCGGTACACGTCAAGGATTAGAATCGCCAAGCCGATGCTGAACAGCGTTATACCCAGCAGTACGATGACCAACCATCGCTTTACCCCCAATCCAGGAATCAACCAGCGCAAGCTAATTGAGAGTTGGCCCCCTAACTGTTTAAACCATCGCTTATTAAACCGATCGGTCATACTAGATCATGATAGCAGTCTTTTGACAACTCGTCAACGAGGAATCGTCCACTATCTCGAACAATTCCTTCTCGGGGTGAATTTTTTATTTATGCTATACTTGATTGGATATCCGCCCAGGTAGATTTATGAACCATCTCTCCAAGCGCTGGCAAGTTGCATTACCCCTGACACCAGAAGCTGACGACGCCCTGCAGGCTTATCCATTCCCATTACGGCAAATCCTCTTCAACCGCGGTTACACCACCCCCGAGACCGCCCACCAGTTTCTAGAAGCTGCTCCTCCTCCCGGCACAGACCCCTTTCGGATGACCGGTATGCAGGCGGCAGTCTCGCGCCTGGAATGGGGGATTTCGAAGGGTGAGAAGATCGCTATCTATGGGGATTACGATGCAGATGGCGTGACTGCGACCGCGCTTTTGGTGCAGGTATTGCAGGAACTTGGCGCCCAGGTAACCGGTTATATTCCCAACCGTTTTGACGAGGGGTACGGCCTGAACAAGGAAGCGCTCGACAATCTATGCGCCGATGGGATTAAACTGGTAGTCACCGTTGATTGCGGCGTTCGATCGATAGAAGAGGCCGAGCACGCAAAAACCCTCGGCCTGGACTTAATCATTACCGATCACCATCACACCGGTCGGGAGATGCCCGTCGCTGTGGCGGTGATCAACCCGAAACAGCCCGGCGACTCCTACCCGGACAAAGACCTGGCTGGCGTCGGCCTGGCATACAAGCTCGCTTCGGCCCTGGTCACACAACTGAATGAACATGGCTATTCTTCTCCGCATGGGTCAGATACATCTCGTTTACTTGATCTGGTCGCCCTGGGTACAGTTTCAGATTTAGCGCCTTTAGTAGGGGAAAACCGTTCGCTGGTCCGTGACGGGATACAAGCCATTCGCAGACCTTCCAGACAGGGTCTATTTTCACTCATCAAGGTTGTTAATTTAAATCCTGAACGGATCACGGCCAGCGAGATTGGTTATGTGTTAGGCCCGCGATTGAACGCCGCCGGGCGGCTCGACTCTGCCTTGGCCGCCTTTAAACTGCTCACCACAAACGATCTTCAGGAAGCCGGTGCACTGGCGCAATCCTTAGATAAGCAAAACAAGGAACGCCAGCGCATCACCCGAGAAATCCAGGCAGCCGCTGAGCAGATCGCTCTGGCTGAAGATCCCGAGGCCCTGCTGTTGTTTGCCGCTCACCCGGATTTCAATCGCGGTGTCGTCGGATTGGCCGCCTCCCGCCTGACAGAACTATATTACCGTCCAAGCATCGTTGCCCATCGCGGCCCGGAGTTCACCCGCGGCTCCTGCCGGAGCATCCAGGAGTTCCATATCACTCAAGCTTTAGACCGCTGCGAAGACCTGCTTGAACATCATGGGGGGCACGCCGCGGCCGCCGGGTTTACCGTTCGGAATGAATATTTACCAGAGCTTGTCGAACGGCTCCAAAAGATTGCCAGCGAAAGCCTGGCACAAATTGACTTGCGTCCGAGCTTACACGCCGATGCTGAAATCCCGTTGGTAGATTTGAAACCGGATATCCTCCAGGACCTGGATCGGCTGCAACCCACCGGATATGGCAATCCCCAGGCTGTATTTCTAAGCCGAGGTTTAAAGGTCAGGCGTTTCCGGGCTGTCGGCGAGGATGGTCACCACCTGAAAATGACTGTCACTGACGGGAAAATCGATTTCGATGCGATCGCCTTTCGCCAGGGCTACTGGCAGGATCAATTGCCCCCCTATATTGATTTAATGTATACCTTTGAGATCAACGAATATAATGGGTTTGAGAGCCTGCAGCTAAATGTGCGCGATATTAAGCCTGCCGGATTAGCTGATTACAATCCTAATCGACGAACCGGTATTTGAGCAAAGCCCATACTGCCGCGAAAGCATCTTTTAACCCGATCTTCTTTCCCTCATCATAATCGCGAGGATTAAAGGTGATCGGCACCTCAAAAAGACGTGTCTTGCGTTTAAGTATCTTTGCGGTAAACTCTGGTTCAAAATCAAATCGTTTGGCGCGCAGGCGAAGATCCCGCACCACCTCGCGCTTGAAAACCTTGTAGCCGGTCTCCATGTCAGTCAAGATCGTATTGTAGAGAATATTCGTCATTAAAGTTAGTAGCTGGTTTGCAACCATATGCCAGAACATCACCGGCCGGCGTGGGGCCCCCAAGAACCGTGAACCATAAACCACGTCAGCAATTCCATCTTCTATTGGCTGGAGAAGAGCACGATAATCCCGAGGGTTATATTCCAGGTCTGCATCCTGGATGATGATCACATCTCCCTTGGCTTGCTGAATGCCGGTTCGAATGGCAGCACCTTTTCCCTGGTTTCGCTCGTGCAGGATCATCCGCACGGTGTCTTTATCATTTAAAGATTCCATTACCTGCCGGGTGCCATCTGTCGAACCATCATCAACGACGAGAATTTCGTCTGCAACATTTTCAGCTTGAACGCGTCTGATTATTTCATAAATAGTTTTCGCTTCATTGAACGTCGGAATAATAACGGAAATTTGCATGGCGCGTATTATACCAGCAGAAAATCGCGCCAACTCAGTTCGGGCTTGCTAGTGTAAAGCAGCATGCTATAATTTTACACAGCGCAGTCTTCTTGGCCCAGGAGTTTTAACTATGAATGGAACGCATTCAAAATCCTCGACCGAATCTGGCGAGGGATCACCACAAAAGCATTTTCTACCACCTGTCATCAATCGCATCGATGACACTGGACTCTCTCCTCTCTGGCTGCAGGATTTAGCCCTGAAAATCCTTTATTTTCAAGGGTATCTAAGCGGCTTTAAGGTTGCAGAGGAAATCGCATTGCCTTTCGCGGGAGTGATCGACCAGATCTTGGAAACCCTCAAACGCGAAAAATTCGTTGAGGTGAAATCTACCCAGGTTGGTTTAGGGGAAGGCGCTTATCAATATGCTATCACGGGAGCTGGAATTGCGCGGGCGCGTGAGGCTCTGGAGCGCAGTCAATATGCTGGCCCTGCACCAGTGCCTCTTCAGATGTATAACGATGCAATCCGCCACCAGAGTCGTGGGAGGACCAACCTTTCTCATCGCGCTATCCGCCAGGCTCTCTCTCACCTTGTCCTATCAGAGAAGGCTTTTCACCGCATCGGACCCGCGGTGAATTCAGGAACCTCGATTTTCCTTTTTGGCCCTCCAGGTAATGGCAAGACGAGTATCGCCCGTTCGATTGGGGATATGGTTTTGCGAGAGAGCATGTATATTCCATTCTCGGTTTACATCGATGGACAGGTTGTCAAGATCTATGACTCGGTTAATCATAAAATCCCTCCAACCGAGGAAGCCCCTGCCCCGGCTTCGGGCGCTCTCCGGTCGGGGGCGCGCCGGGACCCGCGCTGGGTGCGGATACACCGGCCATTCATCGTCACCGGTGGAGAACTGACATTAGCCGGGCTTGACCTGGTCTTCGATGATGTCAATAAATATTATGAGGCTCCTTTCCAGGTCAAAGCCAATGGCGGGATTCTGCTGATCGACGATTTCGGCCGGCAGCTGGTTCGCCCTCGCGATCTGCTCAACCGCTGGATTGTTCCGCTAGAAAACCGAATAGATTACCTGACTCTCCATACCGGTCGCAAAGTTGAGATCCCTTTTGATGTCCTGGTTGTTTTTTCCACCAATTTACCCCCCAAGGACCTGGTTGATGAAGCTTTCTTACGCCGCTTGAGACATAAAATCGAGATCAAAGACCCAAGTTATGATGATTACCGTGAGATTTTTCGCCGGGTAGCGGAATCCAAAGCGGTCGCCTTCAGTGACCAGGGGTTGGCTTATCTGCTTCAAGAATGGTATATCAAGCCGGGACGAAAACTACGCGCCTCCCACCCGCGCGACCTGTGTGACCAAATCCTGGATATTGCCCGCTATCTTTCCTTAGAACCTGCTCTTTCCCCGGAACTCATCGACCATGCCGCCGAATCTTATTTTGTCGACTTGTGATCACCCATGCAGCTGCCTTGCCTATTCCCTTTTTTCCCGACATGCGACCAATCTAGAGATTCTCATCTGGAAAAATAATGCTTTCAGGATTTCCCATCCCGGCCATATTCGCCCATCGCGGATCGAGTGCCCATGCCCCTGAAAACACTCTGGCTGCCTTCGAGCTCGCCCTGCAGCAGGAAGCGGATGGGATCGAACTGGACGCCAAGCTCTCCGCAGATCAACAGGTGGTCATAATTCACGATCAAACCGTGGATCGGACTACCAATGGCACCGGGCGCGTGCGCGATCTCTCTCTCCCTGCACTGCGTGAGCTCGACGCCGGTTCGCATTTCGACGTGGCTTTTAGAGGAGAACTCATTCCGACCCTGGCAGAAGTTTTTGAAGCTGTCGGTAAACGTACATTCATAAATATCGAGTTAAAAAATTACGAATCGCCAAATGATCCCCTCCCGCAGAAAGTGGTTCAGCTTGTACTTCAGCATGGCATGAGCTCGCGAGTGCTTTTCTCATCTTTCCACCCCTTCGTTCTAAGGCGCATCCATCGCTTGCTTCCCGAAGTGCCAATTGGGTTATTGGCCCTACCTGGAAAGTCCGGTTCCCTGGCACGGGGCTGGCTTGGAAAATTGATCGTCCCTTACCAGGCGTTGCACCCAGCGCTGCATGACGTCACTCAAACTCTCGTCATGCACGCTCACCAGGCAGGCCGTAAAGTTAACGTGTATACCGTCAACCAGTCAGTCGAAATGCGAAAGATGTTTTCCTTCGAAGTGGATGGCATTTTCACCGACGATCCTTTGTTAGCGAGGCAGGTATTGGCAATCTCCGATCGCACGATTCGACCTTGGATCGGGTAATATGATCCCTTATGAATGGCTGCAACAGGCTGCCGACCGCATCGCTCCCCATATTCGCCATACGCCGCTTACCTACGATGCCCGCCATGACCTGTTCCTGAAGTGGGAAAACCATCAAGTAACTGGCTCCTTTAAGGCACGCGGGGCAGTTAATAAAGTGCTTTCCCTGCAACCCTGGGAGCGAGAGCGCGGCCTGGTAGCCGCATCGGCGGGAAATCATGGTCAAGGAGTTGCCCTGGCCGGAGATCTCACCGGTGCGAGCGTGACGATATTTTGCTCGGAGCAGGCTGTCGCCTCAAAAATCGCTGCCATGCGCGCCTTAGGCGCCGATGTGCGCCTGGTTGCGGGAGGTTATGGAGAAGCTGAACACGCTGGCCTGGATTATAGTGCAGCCAGTGGGGCGATTTGGGTTTCCCCTTACAACGATAGCCAGGTGATCGCCGGACAAGGTACCCTGGGATTAGAAATCGGGCAGGAATTGCCCTCCCTGGCGGATTCTACCTGGGTGGTGCCTGCCGGGGGTGGTGGACTGGTTTCCGGGATCGGAGCTGCGCTCGAACAGATTTCCCCTCGCCCACGCCTGGTCGCCGTCCAATCCGAAGCATCTGCCTTCTTACACGCCATTTTCCACCACGGGGATCTAGAATCTGTCATAGACTTACCCACCCTGGCAGATGGTCTGGCCGGTCCGGTTGAGAATGGATCGGTGACCATTCCCTTGGTGCGCCACCTCGTCGACGACTTCGTATTGGTGAGCGAAGCAGAAATCCAGCGGGCGATTGGGTACGCCTGGAAGACCTATGGCGAGGTGATCGAAGGATCAGCAGCTGCCGCCCTTGCCTGCGTTTTATCGGGTAAGGTCGCCGCCCGTCCCGCAGTCGTGGTGCTCTCCGGCGGGAATATTCAACCCGAAGTCCATGCGATGCTGATCGCTGGCTTCCAGGGTGATGGTTTCGACGATTTACGGTCAACAGGACATTAGAGAACGATGGAGTTCACCCTCGACGAAATCATGGTCGTTTGTATGTCCCGCCAGATCAGGGATGGCGAGGTTGTGGCTCAAGGGCTTGCGACGCCTCTGGTGGCTGCAGCTTACCTTTTAGCCAGGCATACTCATGCTCCGAATCTGTATTTCGCTTCAGCCATCGGACAGGGTATTTGCCGCCAGCCAGCCCCCTTGAGCTTGATCCAGGTAGAGAGCTTATGGTTGGACCGCGCCATCACCACGGGTGGTTTCGTGCAGGCGGTGGCAGATGTGCTGCCGCGACTGAGACCTAAGGAGTTTTTTCGTCCAGCCCAGGTCGACCCCCACGGCAATTTCAATAACATTGCCTTCGGTAAAGACTATCGCCACCCACGTCTGCGTTTGCCAGGCAGCGGTGGGATTCCAGACGTGACAACTTTTATCGACCATATTTATCTCTATGTTCCCCGCCATTCGCGACTGACCTTTGTCCATAAGCTAGACTTTCATTCAGGCCTGGGATATCATCAGGCTCGGACACATGGCTCTGGTCCGTGTTACTTGATTACTGACTTGGGACAATTCGACTTCGCATCTCCCACCTCAAAGGAATCTAGCCCTTTAAAGGAGATGCGGCTGATCTCCTACCATCCAGGCGTGAAGTTAGAACAGATCCAGGCTAAGACCGGTTTCGAACTTCAAATAGCCCCTCATCTTGAAGAAACCCCTCCACCTACAGAAGAAGAAATCCGCCTGTTGAGAGAGGAAATTGACCCATTAGGAATTCGTCGACTGGAGTTATTGAGTGGGACAGAACGTCGGCATCTGCTCCATCAGATCGTTCACCTGGAAACCAGCCTTTAATGAATGCTCTAATGAAACCTGCTAACCAGAGTTACCGGAAGAGAACCAGATTAAGGGTGAGACTCTTGCTCATATCTTTATCCCTGGTTCTTATGTTCCCGGTTACAGTCGGGCAGGCCAAACTGCTTTTCCAAATAAATCCATCCAGGGATCGCGCTCAGGCGCTCTTAGACACACTCACCGCAGAAGAACGTGTCGGACAACTGTTCCTGGTCACCTTCACCGGCACCGACATCGGCCAGGATTCACAGATCTTTGACCTGATTGTCAACCACCATATTGGCGGGGTGATCTTGCAGAAAGAAAACGATAACTTTACTGCCTCACCCCAAACCTTGACCCAGGCATTCCAGCTCGTTAGAGAGCTCCAAACAGCTGAATGGTCAGCCTCCCAAGCAGCCCAAATTGACCCGGCAACTAATCAGGAGTTCACGCCCGCCTTTATCCCCTTGTTCGTGGGTCTCTCCCAAGAAGGGAATGGCTCACCTTATGACCAGATTTTTAATGGGAACACAGCATTGCCCTCCCAAATGGCATTAGGGGCCACTTGGCAGCCAGACCTTGCGCAGCAGGTTGGTACAGTTTTGGGCGCTGAGCTTTCCGCGCTTGGGATGAACATACTGCTCGGACCTTCTCTCGACGTACTGGAGTCTCCGCGCGAGAAAGGTACAGATGACTTAGGGGTGCGCTCTTTTAGCGGCGATCCATTCTGGGTTGGAGAGATGGGAAGCGCTTATGTCAGCGGAATTCACGAGGGCAGTTCCGGGCGGATCGCCGTGATCGCCAAACATTTCCCCGGTCATGGGAGCTCCGACCGGCTGCCAGAGGAGGAAGTTGCCACAGTCCGCAAATCCCTGGAGCAATTGAAGCAGATTGAACTGCCTCCTTTTTATGCTGTTACGGGAAACGCGCAGTCTCCCGCAGCAACTGTGGATGGTCTCCTGGCATCCCATATCCGCTACCAGGGGTTCCAGGGGAACATTCGCGAGACAACCCGTCCGGTAAGTCTGGACCGCCAGGCGTTTGACCAGCTGATGAGTCTACCCCCCCTGGCTATCTGGCGGGAGAACGGGGGGATGATGGTTAGCGAAAACCTGGGCAGCCATGCCTTCCGTCGTTTTGTTGACCCTACTGGTTCAGATTTTCAGGCGCGCTTCATCGCCAGGGATTCGTTCCTCACTGGCAATGACCTGCTCTTCTTGGGCAGCGAGTTTGTCGCTACCAATGACCCCGACTACTATACAACCATCCTGCACACGATAACCTTCTTCGCGCAGAAATACCGCGAGGACCCTGCCTTTCAACAGCAGGTGGATGCGTCGGCCTTACGAATCCTTACCCTGAAATACCGCTTGTATAAAGATATATTCACCCTTAGTCAGGTGCTCCCTGACCAAGATGGGTTGGCGAACCTGGGTAAGTCCAGTCAAACAACTTTTCAGGTCGCCCAGGAAGCGGCCACCTTGATCAGTCCTTCCCTGGCTGATCTGGCAGAAACGCTTCCAGAATCCCCCAATTTGAACGATCAGATTGTTTTTATCAGCCAGGTTCGGACCGCGCAACAATGTAGTGAATGCCCTGTCCAGCAAGTATTCGCTCAAGATGCGCTTGAACAGGCAGTTATCCGGCTTTATGGGCCTTCTGCTGGCGGGCAGGTGTTGCAGCGCAATCTCGAATCTTACTCCTTCGAAGACCTGGTAGCGTTACTCGATCAGAATGACCAGGTCGACCTGACCGTCCTTGAAACGGACTTGCAGCAAGCGAACTGGATTGTATTTTCAATGTTGAATGTGAGTACGAATTTGCCTCAATCCCAGGCCTTATCCCGCTTTCTCGCTGAGCGACCAGACTTGTTCCGCCAAAAGAATCTGGTTGTGTTTGCTTTTGATGCACCTTATTATCTCGATGCGACAGAAATTTCCAAACTAAACGCTTATTACGGACTTTATAGCAAAACGCCGCAATTTATCGAAGTTGCCGCGCGTCTGCTCTTCGGAGAACTACTTGCCCCACCGGGTGACCTGCCTGTTTCAGTGCCAGGAGTTGACTACGACCTGATCTCTGCTACTGCTCCGGACCCTGCACAAACGATCCAATTATTCTTGGACTTACCCGAACCAGGACCTTCCACGGGCACAGAAACACCTGAACCAATCCCGCCCCCCCTATTTGAAGTCAGTGATCTTATTCCAGTGCGAACTGGGATCATCCTTGACCACAATGGTCATCCTGTTCCAGACGATACCCCGGTCGATTTCGTCCTGGTTCTGGGAGGGACTGAAACCTCCATTCAAACGGAGATCACACAGGCCGGCATTGCCCGGACATCGTTCCTGGTCGAAGCCTCCGGCGCACTGGAGATCCACGCCAACAGCGACCCGGCGATGGAGTCGACCGTGATCCAATTCGACATTTCCTCTGGAGAGGTTTCGACCTCCGTTTCTCTGGCGACAATCCTGCCGACAGAATCTCCCACCTCTGAGCCGCTGCCAACCAGCTCCCCTACCCCTGAGCCGACCCTTGCCCCTCCTGCCCGGAATTCCCCTGATTTTATCGACTGGCTCCTGGCGTTGGTGGTCGCAACCATGAGCGGATCAGGCGCCTATTGGATCGCAAAGATGTTGGCAGGATTTCGTTGGGGTGTTCGCTCGAGCTTGCTTGCCCTGAGTGGTGGCTTGCTAGGCTATACGTATTTAGCCCTCGGTTTGCCAGGCAGTCTCCAATTCCTCCACAGCTCTGGCGCCTGGGGGGTAATGATAGTCACCCTCCTGGGATCTGGCCTGGGTTGGGGAGCAGCCTGGGGCTGGCAGAGGATAAACGAGAATAAAGGTTAATTACTAACGGAACAGTGTGGCGAGCAAGCTCAACAAGAGCACCCCGGCTAATATCGCCACAAGAATACTTTCGGGAGGTGAGGAAAACAGGTTGGCAAATCTGGGCGAAGGAGCAGCCCGGCGAGGTTGCGTGATCGGGTGGAGATTCCCCACCAGTGCCTGACGAAATGATTCTACGTCCGGAGGGCGATCATCCGGGTGCAGACTCATCGCCCAAAGGATTGCCCGTTCAGTGTGGGTCGAGATGGCCGGGTTAAGTTGCTTCGGAGCGATCAGGCTGTCAGGATGTAAAAACCTTTCCCTGGCTTCGACTGGTGGTTGATTGGTCAGCAAGTGATAGAGAGTGGCTCCGAAGGCATAAATATCACTGCGCGCGTCCGTGTGGCCTGTGTCACCGCCATATTGTTCCAATGGGGTGTAGAGCGCTGTCCCACGCCCCTGCAGGATGGTGATAGTCATCTCCTCCGAGGCCAGGATCTTTACTAAACCGAAGTCGACGAGTTTGATTAAGCCGCTGGGTGTTAGCTTTAGATTGCTCGGCTTGATATCTCGGTGGAGAATCGACGGCTGTTGCTCATGCATGAATGCCAGGGCATCTGACAACTGCGCCGCCCATCCTAACACCTCTTTTTCAGGTAAGAAGCTGCCATCCTGGCGAGCTTCCTTCATCAGGGTGCGCAGGTCTTTGCCAGGCACATAGTCCATCACCAGATAATCGCGTTGTCCTTCGGAGAAAAAGTCGGAAACTTTAGGCAGGTTCGGGTGATCCAGGCGCGCCAGGACAGTCGCTTCGCGCAGGAATTGATCACGCGCCTGGCGGAGCATATCTTTCGGCATTGAAGTGTCATGTTCCACTTCTTTGAGCGCGCAAAGACGCCCCTCCAACCTGAGATCATCTGCCATATAGATGCAGCCCATCCCACCTTGACCGATGATCCGACGGATTTTGTAGCGCTCGCGTAAGACTGCCCCTGATTTTATCGGCGTAGGCATTTTACTTTCGCTGTCTTCAATTAAATGGTATTATACACGCAGAGGTATGGAAATGGAGCGTAGCAGCGAGGACATCCCGGTCATCGTCGGGCAGACGGGTCCGCTTAACGGTCAACGCTGGATGTTACGCAACCGGCTCATCGTCGGACGCGACTCCATCTGTGACATCATCATCCCCAGCCGGCAGGTATCCAGGCAACACGCCCAGTTCACGATTTCTCCGCGTGGAGTGATCCTTGAAGACATGCAAAGCAAGAATGGCACCCATCTTAATGGGAAAATGATCGAAGACCAAACCCTGCTCCAAGATGGCGATGTGGTGCAGATCGCGTTGGCGCAACAATTCATCTTTCTCAGTTCTGATGCTACCCTTCCCCTGGAATTGTTCGATACCTTCGAGGTCCAACCCGCGGTCCCGGGACGCTTGCGCTTTGAAAAGCGGGCCCGCCAGGTGTGGATCGGGGATGAGGAAGTCTCCCCGCCTCTTTCGGTCTCCCAGTATCGTTTACTCGAAATCCTATACGAACACGAAGGTCGGGTTGTGCCTCGCAAAGAGGTGATCGCCAGGATCTGGGGGGTTGATAACGCGGTCGAAGTTTCCGAACAGGCCTTCGACGCGCTGGTGCGTCGTCTGCGCGATCGTTTAGCCGCCCTCGACCCTCATCACGCCTACATCGTCACCGTGCGTGGGCATGGGATTAGGTTAGAAAACCCCCCCAAATGAACTTTGTCTACCTGTCCCCTCATTTTCCGCCCAACTATTATCAATTCTGCCTCCACCTGAACGAGCTGGGGGTGAACGTGCTTGGCCTGGCTGACGAAAGCTATGACCTGCTGAGACCCGAACTCAGGTATTCCTTGCGTGAATACTTCCGCGTCAACGATATGCATCATTACGACGAGCTGTTGCGCGCCTGTGGTTATTTCACTCACCGCTATGGCAAGCTCGACCGGATTGACTCGCATAACGAATATTGGCTCGAAACCGAAGCGCGCCTGCGAACTGATTTCAACATGGATGGGCCCAAGAACGACGACATTGTATTGATGAAATACAAATCGCAAATGAAGAAAGTATTCAGCGAAGCTGGCGTGGCTGCGGTAAGGGGCAGAGTCTTTCGTACCTTGAAAGACGCCAAAGACTTGATCGCGCAGGTGGGGTATCCAATCGTTGCCAAACCCGATCGGGGGGTTGGGGCTGTGCACACCTACAAACTCCATAACGATGCCGAACTGCTCGCTTTTTACGATCAGAAGCCCCCACTCGATTACCTGATCGAGGAATTCATCCAGGGCAAGATATTCACCTTCGATGGTTTGACGGATAAGAATGGACGCCCGGTGTTCTACACCTCACACACCTATAACCAGGGTATCATGGAAACCGTCAATGATGACTCGCTGATCTATTATTACTCCTTGCGGGAGATCCCACCCGATCTCGAAGCCGCAGGGCTGCGGGTGCTGAAGGCTTATAAAATCAAGGCCAGGTTCTTCCACTTCGAGTTTTTTCGCTCGGCGGAGACCGGCGAGATCATCGCCCTCGAAGTTAACGTTCGTCCCCCCGGTGGCCTAACTACCGATATGTTCAACTTCGCCAATGACATCAATATTTACAAAGAATGGGCTAACGTTGTCGTTCACAACCGGTTTACCGCTCAATATTCCCGCCCTTACCACTGTTGTTATATCGGCCGTAAGGTCAACAAACACTATGCGCACTCCCATGAAGAGATCATGGCCGCCTTTGGTCCCGACATTGTGTACCACGAAGAAATCAGTGGTGTTTTCAGCGCTGCGCTCGGAAATTATGGTTACCTTGCCCGTTCACCTGAACTCGACCAAATCCTGAGCATTGCCGCGTTTATCCAAAAGATGGAATAAGTCCCGAAAATGAATATCGAATATCACCGGTTATGGAGCACTGCCCTAAGCCAGGATATGGAATTTAAAATCTATGGTCATGCGGGGAAACCGGTGATCGTATTCCCCACCCAGGGTGGTAGGTTCTACCAATACGAGGATTACAGTATGGTGGGCGCCTGCAGCGCCTTTATCGCCGAAGGCAAGCTCCAATTGTTCACCCTGGACAGTATCGACGATCAATCCTGGGCAAACTGGAATGCTCACCCGGCTGACCGGGTCAGGAGACACAACCAGTACGACCAATATGTCATGGAAGAAGTGGTGCCGTTCATCCGGGAGCGTTCTCCAGCCGCGCTGAAATTCCTGGCCACAGGCTGCAGCATGGGGGGTTACCACGCGGTGAATTTTTTCTTCCGCCATCCGGACATCTTCGATAGCGTGATCTCTTTGAGCGGTATTTTTCGTTTGAATATGTTTATCGGGGGCTATATGGATGAGAACGTATACTTCAACAGTCCCCTGGCGTACCTACCGGACCTCACCGACGAGTGGTACTTAGAACAATACCGGAACAGCCAGATTATCGTCTGCGCTGGACAGGGGGCTTGGGAAGACGAGATGCTGACAGATGCGCACGCTTTAAAACTGATCCTGGAAGAGAAGGGGGTACCCTGTTGGATAGATCTATGGGGACAGGATGTCAACCACGATTGGCCGTGGTGGAGAAAACAAATGCCCTATTTTCTAGGGCAATTGGATTTATGAGCAGCTCCTGAATACTTCTATGATCCTTTCAGCGGCATGCCCATCCCAGAATGGGGGGATATTTCGCATTCCGTTACCAGCCGCCAGCCTGGCGCGCATGGCTGAGAGCAGAGACAGCGAGTTGCTCTCCACCAGCTGGTTGGTGCCAGCAGATATGGTCACCGGTCGCTCGGTGTTCCGCCTGGCAGTCAGGCACGGCACTCCGAGATAGGTCGTCTCCTCCTGGACGCCGCCCGAATCGGTCAACACCAGATCGGCATGCGCCTCCAAAGCCAGGAAATCGAGGTAGCCAACCGGATCGAGCAAGCACACGTTGCCGGCTGATGCATCTAAATTAAATTCCCTGATGCGCTGTCGCGTGCGCGGGTGCACCGGGAACAGGACTGTGACCTGGCGGCTTATCTCTCCCAGGGCGCTTATAATTTCAGCCAGCGTATCCGCGCTGTCAACGTTCGAAGGACGGTGTAAAGTAACCAGGATATAATTTTGGAGGTTGAAGCGTGCTTCCAGCCCCGGCCAGCGGGCTTGTGCCTTCGGTAATAGATACACCAGGGTGTCGATCATCACGTTCCCCACGAAATGGATCTTTTCAGCCGCAATTCCTTCGTTAGAGAGATTCTGGTTCCCATCCTGAGAAGGTGTGAAGAGCAGATCGGCGATCTGGTCAGTGAGCAGGCGGTTGATCTCCTCTGGCATACTCCGGTCAAAGGACCGTAGGCCAGCTTCGACATGCGCCACGCGCACTCCCACCTTGCTGCATACCAGGCTGCAAGCCAGGGTTGAGTTTACGTCGCCAACTACGATCACCCAATCCGGTTGGTATTGCGACAGGACCGGCTCGAAGCGCAACATCACCTGGGCCGTCTGCCAGGAATGGCTTCCTGAGCCAACCTCCAGGTTGACGTCCGGCCGGGGGATTTCCAGCTCTTCAAAAAAAACTGCGGACATCAAGGGATCATAATGCTGTCCGGTATGAACCAGCCTTTGTTCGAAAGCGTCCGGATAGCGGGCCATTTCCCGCATGATGGGAGCGACCTTCATAAAGTTCGGCCGCGCCCCAACCACAGGCATGATCCTCAATTTTATCCGCCTCGCAGGTTAGTTTCCATCGAAAAACGCAGGACGAGCCGGTTTACTGCTTTAAACCGCTCGATAAACTCAGCCTCCTGGTTTGATTCCATCACTTGAGTCACCAGGCCGGACAGCATTTGTAAGAATTCCGGCGTGATCTGCTCGCGCTTCTCTTCCAGCAGGCGCCGGCGAGCCTGATCGTCTGGTGCATCCAGAAGCTCCTCGATCAAGGCGATCTCCGGAGGTGGGGCGCTCGCCTGCTGCAGAACAGCGGCGATCGCCTGCAACTTGCCTATTTTCTCCAGATCCCCTGTCTTACGAACCGCTTGAAGTTCGGCGTTGAGGACTTGCACGAAGAAATCATCGATCTGAGGTAAATTGTCGCTGGTTGCTTTGGCAGGATCCGGCGCGGCCATCAATTGATTGAGCATCTCGTGTGCCTGGGACGTCCTGGCTTCGAGTTGGGCGTCAACCTGACGGGTTAGTTCCAGCAGGCGCTCGCGCAGTTTGGTTAACCGCTCCTTTTCCGGATCACTCGATTTTTCGATTCGCTCGCTGAGCAATTGAAAAAACGGGTAATCCATACCTGGGCGAGCCAGGCTGACCAGGGCGCTTAAGCGCAGGTCGCTGGGAGCTGCCACAACGATATCCAGCAGTTTCTCACGCGTCAACTCCCGGCCGGCCTCCTGGAGAGACATCACCGCGGCCTGGACTTCCTCCGCCTGTTGCTTGACCTGGCGCCCAAAATCTGTGGTTTCGATCAGGGTCGCCTGCAATTCTTCAAGCTGGGCAGCGGCTGGCTGGTCGCCGCTCCCCGCTGCCGCTTCATGCAGCCGGCTGAGCAAGCTGAACAGGTCGGCGTCCACTAACTTCTCTTCTTGTTTGATGATCTCCTTGCGCGTCTCTCCGTCTTTCACAGTTAACAGGCGCTGGAGGAGATTTAAACGCTGTTGTTGAGCCTGGATCATCTCACGCGTGATGCCATCTGCTTCCAGGATTCGCTCCACCAGGCCCTGCATGGTGAGTTGGGCCTGGGGACGCAGCAGGTAGCCCTTTCTCTGTTCCGGCGCCAGATTGTTGACAACCTGGTTGATCATGGCGCCCAGCATGCGTTCTTGCTCAGCGTGCGGTAACCCGAGTTCAGGCGGCACGAAGGTGAGCAGCATCTCTTTTTCTGGATCGTGATACACGATCGGCGTCGCCAGGTTACCCTGGTAACCACAATTCGGGCATTGCACAAAATTAACCATCCCTGAAAGAAGATTCGCTTTGGCCGACCCATCCTTATTCACATCGAAGAGTTGCTGCACGTCGGCCATGATCGGCTGGCGGCAGTTTGGACAATTTATCCGTGTTCTCGGCATTCGTTTCTCCAATTAAGATTTTTAGCGCGGGATTGAAAAGCAAATCCGTGCGCCATGACCTGGTTTAGGGTCCACCCAAACTCGACCTCCATGCGCTTCAATGACCGCTCGCGCCAGAAAGAGGCCCAGGCCGGCGCCTTTGGTCGTCCGGCTGGCATCCGAGGCGCGGTAGAAGCGGTCGAAGACGTGCGGGATATCCTGTGCAGCGATCCCTGGGCCCTGATCACTGACGCACAGGATCACCTGTTCAGGTCTTACCTGTCCTGTTATGCGGATCTCCCCACCTTGCGGCGAATACTTGGTGGCGTTCGAGAGTAAATTATAGAATACCTGCTCTAAGCGGTTCTCGTCGCCCAGGATCACCGGGAAATTCGGGGGAAAATCTACGATAATCTGGTGGCGCGTGACCTGCGTGCGAAAGCGGGCCGCAATCCGTTCTGCCGTTTTTTCCAAGGCCACATCGGACCGGTTCAGTGACAGAGTCCCGCTCTGCAAGCGGGTGGCATCCAGCAGGTTTTCGATCAACTCTGTCAGGCGGTCAGCCTCTTCTTCGATTACCGCCAGGCTGTCCTGGACAACATTTCGATCCCAGGTCGCATCCTCCCGGCGCAGGGTGCCAACGTAGCCTTTAATCAGAGCCACGGGAGTTTTTAATTCATGACTGATCACAGAGATAAAGGTGCTCTTCAATTCATCCGCTTCGCGGAAGCGGGAGATATCGCGCACGGTGGCGACGATATTGATCAACAGGCCGCCCTGCGCCAAGAGAGGCGCGTAGGTAATGCCGATCGGCAGGGGTGGCAGCGCTGGGCGCTCCAGGTCCCCCTCTACATAAAGCGTGGCATTCGGTGTGAGCGGCCACCCACCGGCTTCAGCCTGCTCCAAAGTTAGCCCGGTTTCCAGGTCTGCCCAGCGGATGATATCGGCGTGAGACTCCCCCAGGATCTGGCTGACCGGCTTGCCCCATAAACGTGCAAAAGCGGGATTGCACCGCTCGACGCGGTGGTCGGGAGTCAAGATCAAGATGCCGTCAGCAGCCGAGTCAAGCAACGTATCCAGACGCTGTTTTTCGCGCCGGATTTCGGTGTACAGCTGGGCATTTCGGACGGCGATCGCCGCCTGGTTGGCAAAGCTTTGCAGTAAAGCCTCATCGTTCGCTGAAAACCTGGCAGAATAATTGCGAAAAATAAAAATCATGCCGATCACCTGGCTGTGCACGATCAGCGGCAATCCCACTCCCCCCAGTAAACCCAGGCTGGCAATGCGTGTCACTTGCTGGAGAAGCGAATTGATCTCCGGCAGTTCGAATTGAGCCGGGTCGTCATGATCGGGGATCGACCCGAGCAGAGGGTCGAGATAATTGAGGAAGGCGGGGGGGATGCCGTGAGACGTTGCTACGGTCCATCCCCCCTCTTCACCACGTAAAGCGATTAATCCCGCCTGTCCTGCCAGCATCTCTGCGGAGATGTTCAAGATGCGCGCTAAAACCTCATCCAGGTTTAATTCCTGGGTGATCGCTCGCCCGATCTCTAGCAAATAGTCACGCTGGCGGACGCGGAAATCAGGCAGCATAAGCTACCATCATCTCTCGCTCTGCGATCGTGATCGCTTCTTCAAGGATTACCAGCCCCTCGTCCATTTCGCTGCGCGTAATACTCAATGGGGGAGCGATGCGCACCGTGCTCCTGCCGCACCCCAGGGTAAGCAAACCGCGCTCAAAAGCCAGATCGACCACCCGGTCACGAAGGTCATGATCCGCCACCTTCGTTTCCCGGTCTTTGACAAACTCGACGCCGATCATCAGGCCGATCCCGCGCACGTCGCCAATGCTGGGATGCCTGACCATGATCTCTGCCAGGGCATCCAGGGTATATTGGCCGACATCAGCCGCATTCTGCATATATTCCTGTTCGATCAACTCGATCGTCGCCAGGCCGGCTGCACAGGCGATGGGATTGCCTCCATAGGTATTCCCGTGAGAACCATAAGGCCAGGTGACAACGCTTTTACGGGCGATGATGGCGCCCAAAGGCACCCCGGAAGCGATCCCCTTGCCAACGCAAACGACATCCGGTTCGACTCCGAAATGTTCGATGGCCCACCACTTTCCCGTGCGCCCCATTCCGGATTGGACTTCGTCGACGATCAGCAAGATATCATAACGATCACAGAACTTCCGCAAAGCCGGGAAGAAGCCCGTCGCCGGCACGATGTACCCGCCTTCGCCCTGGATCGGCTCGACCAGCACCGCGGCGACATCCTCATGGGGCAGGAGTTTACCGAGGATTTGTTCTTCGATATAGCGCACGACGGTTTCCCCATAATCCTCTCCGGGTTTCGATTGCAGCACCGGGCGGTAAGGGTTGGGGAAAGGGATGTGCACGACCCCATTCATCAATGGATAAAAACCTTCGTGGTAGACCGGCTTGCTGGCCGTAAACGCCAGTGAACCAAAGGTGCGTCCATGGAAGGCCCCCAGGAATCCGATGAATTGGGTGCAACCATTGTGATAACGCGCCAGTTTGATCGCCGCCTCGACGCTTTCGGTGCCAGAATTGGTCATAAAGGAGACGGCATCTTCCTCAAAGGGGGCGATCAGATCCAGCTTCTCACCCAATTCGACCCACTTGGGATGGTAATAATCAGCCGAAATGTGGATAAATTTTTCTGCCTGCTCCTGGATAGCCCGCACGACCTGCGGATGGCTGTGACCTGTCGAAGTCACTGCGATCCCTGCCGCAAAATCCAGGAAGCGGTTCCCGTCCACATCCCAGATCTCCGTGCCTTTACCGTGATCCATTACAAAGGGAGAGCCGCGTGGATATGAGGGGGAGATCACCACTTGATCACGCTCGATAATGGCTTTTGCCTTGGGGCCGGGTAAATGCATCGGTGGTTCCATAAATTTAACCTCCTTCGAAGTAAGTAAATGGTTATGAAGTTTTGGTTTGGTGTTGGAGATTATATCATTGGAAAAAGGGTATAATCAACCGCTGTGACTGCCCCCCCGTTCAGCTTCGAGCTCCAGGCCAGCCAGGGACGCGCCCGGGCCGGTGTTTTTCACACCCCGCACGGCGATCTGCTCACACCGCTTTTCGCCCCGGTTGGCACCCAAGCCACCGTCAAGGCCTTGACCCCGTCGCAGCTCTCCGACCTGGGCGCCAGCCTGGTTTTGGCGAACACCTACCACCTGTATTTACGACCGGGGGACGCCCTGGTGGCAGAGCTGGGCGGTTTGCATCCCTTCATGGATTGGTGGGGACCCCTGCTGACCGATTCGGGCGGCTTTCAGGTCTTCTCCCTGGCCGAGAACCGGGCGATAGACGACGATGGAGTGACTTTCAAAAGCCACATCGATGGTTCAACCCACCGGATCACGCCTGAAAAATCCATCGCCATCCAGGAAAACCTGGGGGCGGATATCATCATGGCCTTCGACGAGTGCGCCCCGCCCGATGAGCGCGCTTATAGCGAGCTAGCCATGTCCCGCACGCACGCCTGGGCCGAGCGCTGCCTGCAAAGCAAGACGCGCCCCGATCAGGCGCTCTTCGGCATCGTTCAAGGCGGAGTCTGGCCTGACTTGCGCGCCCAATCGGCCGGTTTTATCGCCGGCCTGGGCTTTCCGGGCCACGCCATCGGCGGACTCTCGGTCGGTGAGACAAAGGAGGAGATGCACGCTGTGCTTGAAATTGTCGACGATATCCTTCCAAAAGATAAACCGCGCTACCTGATGGGAGTTGGCACGCCTGAAGACCTGGTCAACTGCGTGGCGCGCGGCGTGGATATCTTCGATTGCGTCTTACCGACGCGCCTGGCGCGCCATAATGCCGCCATCACCCGATCCGGGGCTCGCCTCAACCTGGTGAACGCTGCCTATGCGCAAGATGCGAAACCGATCGACCCCGGCTGCGGCTGCTATACCTGCCAGCACTTCTCGCGCGCTTATCTCCGCCACCTGATCTCCGCCAGGGAAATGCTCTCCGCTACCTTGTTGTCCATCCACAACCTGCACACCCTGCTGAACCTGGCCCGCGAAATGCGCCAGGCGATCATAGCTGGTAGATTTGACGAAATTTCCAAATTATGACCATCTTCCAATCCATCCTGCTCGGCATCGTCCAGGGCATGACCGAATTTATCCCTATATCCAGCTCCGGTCACCTGGTGATCGTCCCCTATTTACTGGGATGGGACTTTCCCCCTGCCCAGGCTTTCGCCTTCGACGTGCTGGTGCAGGTCGCAACCCTGGTCGGCGTGATCGCATTTTTCTGGCGCGATATTTTCACCATCACCCGCGCCACGCTG
>DATDRM010000165.1:0-6639 GCA_035291705.1 Anaerolineales bacterium | reverse complement strand
CTGGTCAGCAGCGAGTCACACCCACCCTATAACCGCCCGCCACTGAGCAAGGGACTGTGGAAGGGCAAGCCATTGGAGAAGATTTTCCGCCAGGCCTCGCAGACGGGGGTCGATCTCCATTTGAGCCGCAAAGTGGAGTCGCTCGACCCAGAAGGTAAACGTGCGACAGATAACCAGGGAGAGATTTTCACCTACGGCAAACTGCTCCTGGCGACCGGCGGAACACCCCGGAGGCTGCCCTTCGGTGCAAACGATATCCTTTACTTCCGCACCCTGGACGACTACCAATACCTGCGAGAGCTGGTCGAAAAGGGTGGGCGTTTCGCTGTGATCGGCGGGGGATTCATCGGTTCTGAGATCGCCGCCATCCTGGCGACCAAAGGCCAGCTGGTGACTATGCTCTTCCCGGGAGATGGGATCAACGCCCGTCTCTTCCCCGCCGATCTGTCTTTATCCCTTAACGATTATTATCGAGAGAAAGGGGTTGAAGTACTGGCTGGAGAATTAATTAGCGGCTTGGAGCGGCGCGGCGAGAACCTGGCCTTGCTCACTAAGAGCGGCCGGCAAGTCCTGGCCGACCATGTCATCGCCGGAATCGGTATCCTCCCTAACACGGAATTGGCAAGCACTGTCGGGATCGAGGTAGCAGACGGGATCATCGTGGATGAAAACCTGCGCACCAGCCAGCCGGACATTTACGCCGCGGGGGATGCAGCCAACTTCTATAATCCAATGTTAGGCAAAAGTATGCGCGTCGAGCATGAGGACAACGCCCTCACCATGGGTAAAACCGCCGGCCGGAATATGGCCGGCGAATCCACTCGCTATGATAACCTGCCTATGTTTTACTCCGACCTGTTCGACCTGGGCTACGAAGCCGTGGGCGAGATGAACCCTGCGCTGCCCACTTTCGCCGACTGGCAGGAACCTTTCCGCAAAGGTGTCGTCTACTACCTGCAAGGGGGCCGCGTGCGCGGCGTGCTGCTGTGGAATGTTTGGGGCCAGGTAGAGGCCGCCCGCCGCCTGATCGGTGAACCGGGACCCTTTAGTCCTGCAGACCTTAAAGGTCGGTTGCCGGAATAGATCCCCCACTCCAGATTTTATCTCAAGGACTCGTCGTCACGCTGGACGCCACACCGGTAAGCAGGTAAAACAACACCGGGCAGCCCAAACACAGGCTGATCACCAGGAAGACGATCCCCAGCACCAGGCTGAGCGTCGAACCGCCCGCCTTGCGTTCCAGCACCGCTTCCCCTGGGTTGCTCGGATCATAATAGACTGTAACCTGCCCGCCAGTTGGGAATCGCGCCAGGGCGGCTTCGGCTTTGGCCTGGCTGCTGAAACTCTGCCGGAAGCCGAAAGTGATATTGTTTCCGGAATATTCTTGCCCACCCACCTGGTAGGTATACTGTATCGCCGGCGCGTAGGAGTAGTCCGCATCGCCTTCGCTATCCGTCCTGCGGCTGCGCGCCACCCTGGCCTCGGTGATTTGCCCTGGCGTACTGGGCCAGGACTGGCTGGTTTCCGCTTTTTTTCGATCGCGAAAACTCTTGTATATGAGAAAACCCCCCACTCCGGCAAAAAGCAGGATGAAGAAACCCCCACACAGGAATCCGATCAACGGACCACTGGTTGCAAACATGTTTGACCTCCAATGGGTTGGATGGCATAACTATACAGCAAGGGCCGCATCCAGTCAATTGCTGTGATTGCGGAATTTTCGCGAGTTGACTTTCAATCAATTAGTCATATACTAGAGCTGAGATTAGTTGGCGAAGAACGATCGCAATGGCACCCCGCAAAGGATAGTTGTTTAGCAAGTATTTGACTGAAACAAAATTAGTGGAATCCGTGTCCCAATTAATAAGGAGACGAATATGTCTACTGTAGATACCTTAGCTAAGGATTTCCTGTCCCAGAAGCGCATCGCCGTAGCCGGCGTCTCACGCAGCGGCGAAGACGCTGCCAACCTGATCTATCGCAGGTTGAAGTCTACTGGCCACCAGGTATTTCCGGTCAATCCCAACACCGAGGCGTTCGAGGGCGACCCGTGCTACCCCGATTTGAAATCCATCCCCGGGGGTGTCGACGGGGTGGTGATCGTCACTCGCCCAGAGGTGACCGACCAGATCGTGCGCCAGTGCATAGAGGTGGGTGTCTCAAAGGTATGGATGCACCAATCCATGATGATGGCTGGCACCAGCGTCTCGGAAAAAGCTGTAGCTTATTGCCATGAAAATGATATCTCCGTGATCGCCGGAGCTTGCCCGCTGATGTTTGGCGAAACGGCAGATTTCGGACACAAATGCATGAAATTCGTGTTGCGCGTGGCTGGTCGGATGCCAAAATAGAACGATCGGTCAATCTGGCGGGGAGTGCCCGCCAGATTGACTATACGGATCATTTTTCGAAAGAAACCACGACTGTCATGCCCCACCGCAAGCGCGGGTCCACTTCATTAACAAGTATGCGTGCGGTGTAGGTGACGTCGCCGCGTTTCTCCTCGAAGACATCCCCGATCGACTCAACTTTCCCGCTCAGCTGCACGTCAGGCAGAGCATCTGGGACAATGCTCACCGCTTGATCGGTGCTCACATTGACCACGTCGATCTCGGTCAGGTTATCGGTCTCGACATACCACTGCGAGAAATCCGCCAGCTGGACGACCGGGGTGCCGGGCGTCACCTGCTCTCCAGCGATCAGATCAAGTTTAACCACCGAGCCATTGATGGTCGCCACCAGATCCAGGTCTGCCAGTGCATCTTCGGCGGCTGCCAGGGCGGCCTCGGCAGACTGGATGCGGCCTTCGGCGGTCTTCATCCGGCTCTCAGCCAGGGCAACGTCCTCTGGGTCTGGACCGGCCTGTAAGGTGTCAAAATCCTGCTGCGATTGCTCCAGGCGCGCCTGGGCGATCTCCATTCCGGCTTGCGCCTGGGAGATGTCGAAGTCGCTGCCGATCACCCCATCCAGCCGGTTCAGGCGGCGCACAGCATCGTCGTAAGCGCGCTGCGCCTCCGCCAGCTTGTTCAGAAAGACAGCCCGAACCAGATTGTCCTCCGGCTTATTGACGTAGGGCTCAAAATCGTCCTTGGCTTTGTCCAGGACATCCCTGGCCAGGATCACGCTGGCGCTGGCTGAGTCGATGTCTGGCTGGTCGGCAGCCGAACTCAGCGAGTTCAGTCTGCGTTCAGCGTTATACAGGGCGTCCCGGGCGCTGGTGATGGCCTCGAGCGCCTGGGTCTGGGCTTGAGGCAAATTGTCGTCCAACGTATCCCGCGCCTGTTGGGCATCTAGTGCTTCCTGCTGGGCGGCGAGCAACTCGAGCTGGGCTGCAGCGATGTTGGACTCCATCTGCTCCCGGTTGCCCAGCCGGGCGAGCACATCGCCAGCCTTGACCACATCGCCCTCTTCCACCAGGACCTCAGCCACCTGTCCGCTAGCGACAAAGGACAGCTCGACGGATTCGCGCGGCACCAGCCGCCCTTCAGCGACGACCTGGGCGTCGGCTACTGCGATCGGCACCTCGGTGGCGTTCGCATCCGCCGCAGTCCCCCTCCCGCCACACGCCGCCAGGATCACCCCCGCGAGGATAAACATAACCGCCAGTTTTTGTATTCGATTGACCATCTCCATCTCCTCCTACATGAATTAGAACGTCAAAATTGCTGATTGCAGATTGAAAACACCTAACTACTGATCACAGCCCTTTGATTACTGATCACTGACAACTGAACACGGATTAATCGTAAACCAGCACTTCGCGCACGGTAAGCCGCGCCGCGTTGCGCGCCGGCAGGAAACTGGCCAGGGATGACAGGATCGCTACGATCACCAGCCACACCAGGAAGCCATCCCAGGAAAAGACGAAGTCCAAAGGGCTTTGCAGGAAGGCGATCCCGACTACGGTGGTCAACCCGATGCCGATCGGCACGGCCAGGAGCGCTCCGATCAACCAGCTGATCAAGCCAATCAATACCCCTTCGAAGATCACCATAAACATGATGGCCCCATCCGAGGCGCCGATCGCCCGCATGACGCCGATCTCGCGGATGCGCTCGATTACGTTCATGCTCATCGTGCTCAACAGCCCCAGGCCACCCACCAGGGCGATCAACACTGCCATGACCAGCAGGAAATAGACCAGGATGTCGGTCGAGGAGGTATTGCGGGCGATCTGCTCGACGCCGGTTGTCACCACCGTCACCTGGATGCCAGCCCGTTTAAATACCGCCTCCAGTTGCCTGCCCACCCGCTGCTGGGTGAGGAAATCATGCTGGGCAGTGGTGACACGCAGGTCAGACACCTGGTTGACCTCGCCCAATACCCTTAAGAGATATTCTTTATTGGCATAAAGGATCGGTGGGGCCACATTCCCGGCCATCTTATAAGTCCCGACGATGGTCCAGGTGCTCTGGATATTGTTCAAATCGAGAGTGACCTGATCGCCCACCTTTAGCTCCGGGCGCACGGCGAGCAGATGGTTGCCGATCACCAGAGCGTTTTCGTCTTCCGGCCGCAACCAGCGTCCTGAAGTCAGAGTCGGGTCAATCAGCTTGGACTTGGCCGGCGGCGCAAGGATGAACACCTGCGTGGCAGTGGTCCCGTCCTTGGTCAGGACCTCCCCCAAGGCCGACCCCCAGCCTTCCACACTCACCACGCTGGGCACGCTCATCGCCAGCGGTTCAATCTTTTGTATCCGGTAAGGTTTATCCAGGCCGAGGTTTACATCGGTAAGGATATAGCCGAAGGTCTGGTTGATCGCTACGCTCATCGCAGCCCGCAGGTTAAACACCGCGATGAAGATCGCCCCAGCCAGGATCAACGTAGACAGGGTGAGGTACAGGCGGCCTTTGCGGCGGAAAGTGTTGCGTAGGGAGATCAACAGCGGCCTGGGCAAGGCCCGAATGCTCTCCACCATCCGGTCAATCCGCCCTTTCCCAAAGCGCCCACCGCTCAGGCCATAGCTGGTGATCGCCTCCCGGATTGACATGCGGGTACCCATCCAAACCGGGATCAGGGCTGCCACTACCGGGACGATCAGCGCGACAACTGCCTGCAAGATCAACGCGTTGGGGACAAAGCGGAACGGACCGAGGTTAAAATTCAAATATTGGCCGATCCCCGCGGCGATCACATACGCCGCGTAAGAGGCGAGGGGAACCGAGACGATCAACGCCAGCAAGCCGTAAATCAACACCAGCACCAGATAAATCCCAACCAGCTGCGAGGTGCTCGCGCCCAGCGACTTCATCACCCCGATCTGCCGGATTTGCTGGCTGATCAGGGCGTTAATCGTATTTAAGACCAGAAAAGCGCTCAACACGACTGCCAGCGCCCCCAGGACGCCCATCATCACCCCTAAGGCGCGGGTGATATCCGAGGCGAAGTGCCGGCCCGGTTGGAAGATAAAGGTGCCGTATACCTGCCGGCCACCCTTCTCGATCTTATCCGCCAAGTCCGCCGCCACGGCATTGACGTGATCCTCGTCCGTCTTCTTCTCAGCCACGGTCAGGTAGACCTGGTTGAAGCCAGTCGTCCCGTCCAGCCATTCCAGCGTCTCAGGTGTGACGTAGCCGCCGACCTGCTGGGAAAAAACGAACGGAAAGCCGGTTACATCGTGCACCCAGCCAGCCACGCGCAGCTGGCGTAACCGTCCATCGAAGAGTTCTATATTTACAACCTCCCCCGGCATGACCCGCAGGCTAGCTCGGGCAGACCCCTCGAGGAAGATCTCTTTATCCCCCAGCTGCAGATCGGCTCCGGGTTCGGAGGGCCTGATTTTATCGATTTTGATCTCGTTGATTGGCGGAATAGCGTTGATGTTGATCAGCAGCTTCTCATCGCCCAGGAGCAGTCGGCTTGTCGTCCCGCTGCGGCCTTCGACATCGCCGACTCCCGGGACTTGCTCCAGAGAATGGAGCAAATCCTGTTCAAACGGCATCGTATAGATGATCGCCGCATGCGGATTGGAAGCCTGGTAGTCTGCATCCATATCGTAGAGGATCAAAACAAAGGAAGCGCTGACAAAGCCAACGGCAAAGACACCCACGGCGATGGTCGCCATCACCATGACAGTGCGCGCCTTGTTACCCCACAGGTCTTTCAAAACTTTGCGCCAGCGGGGAGAGGTCATCCTTCCCTCCCGTGGATATGGGAAACGGCTTCGTGCTCGGCCAGGCGGGCGGCCACGATTTGAGCGAGGGCGTCGCGGGTCTCTGGCGACTCGGCCATCAAATCCGTAAATGTCTCCCGGTCAAGGGCGATCACCTCCACCGGGGCGTCGGCGATGGCGCGCACCGTGGCAATGTACTTCCCCCCCCGCATCACCTCGATCTCGCCAAAATACTCCCCTGCCCCCGGCCTCATCACCACCACATCCGAGCCACCCGGGCGCTTTAAGGCCACTTCCGCCCGGCCCTTGGTGACAATAAAGAACTTATCCCCGACCACCCCTTCCTGGACAATCGTCGCTCCGGGGTCGAAATGCATCGGCTTGAGCTTGTGGGTGGCTTTCAACAGCTGTTGCTGGTTGAGCAGGGGCAGCGCTCGGGCGACATACTCGTTGACGATCTCACCGTCGACAATCAGCATGGTGCGGTTGACGCGCCGCGCCAGGCTCGAGTCATGCGTCACCATGAT
>DATDRM010000164.1:0-3269 GCA_035291705.1 Anaerolineales bacterium | reverse complement strand
CTTCGTGAAACATGCCACAATATACAGGTATCGATATTCCTCTTTGGCACAACTTTGAAGCATAAGGAGATTTCCATGTCTGCTGTACGAGAATTCCCTGGCTTACGACCTTTCAAGCCAACGCCCCTCAAGCGGCGATTTCCTGTTCCCTCCGATATTGAAATCGCCCAAGAGGCTGAACTCAAGCCGATCAAAATGCTCGCTGAGGAGATCGGCTTGCTGCCGGAGGAGCTCGAACTCCACGGAGATTACAAAGCAAAAGTGCGCCTGGAAGTGCTCGAGCGATTGAAAGACGTGCCGGACGGTAAGTATATCGACGTAACGGCGATCACGCCCACTCCACTCGGAGAGGGCAAAAGCACCACCATGGTGGGGTTGAGCCAGGCGCTTGGTGCTCACCTCGGCAAACGGGTCTTCACCTGCATCCGCCAGCCCAGCCAGGGTCCCACCTTCGGGATCAAAGGCGGCGCAGCTGGCGGCGGTTACAGCCAGGTGGTGCCGATGGAGGACTTCAACCTGCACCTGACCGGCGATATCCATGCTATCACCGCCGCTAACAACCTGCTTGCGGCGGCGATCGACGCCCGCATCTTCCATGAATCCACCCAGACTGATGATAAGCTCTTCAACGCCCTTTGCCCGGCTGACAAGGAGGGCAAACGCAAGTTCACCAACTCCATGTTGATCCGTCTGAAGAAGCTGGGCATCACCAAGACTAACCCTGACGACCTGACACCCGAGGAGCGCAGCCGCTTTGCCCGCCTAGATATTGACCCTGATGCGATCACCTGGCGGCGCGTGGTAGACACCAACGACCGCTTCCTGCGCGAGATCACCATCGGCCATGGTCCGGAGGAGAAGGGCATGATCCGCAAGACTGGCTACGATATTTCCGTTGCTAGCGAGATCATGGCCATCTTGGCCTTGACCTCTGACTTAGCCGACATGCGCGCGCGTTTTGGTCGCATCGTGATTGGGACAAATAAAGCTGGGGAAGCGATCACAGCTGAAGACCTGGGCGTCGCCGGAGCGATGACTGTCCTCATGAAGGATGCCATCATGCCGAATTTGATGCAGACCCTGGAAGGCACACCGGTGTTTTGCCATGCTGGCCCCTTCGCCAACATCGCCCACGGCAACAGCTCGATCATCGCTGATAAGATCGCTCTAAAGCTGGCCGATTATGTGGTGACCGAATCCGGCTTTGGCGCCGACATCGGCATGGAAAAGTTCTTCGACGTCAAATGCCGCACCTCAGGCTTGATCCCGCAGGTGGTGGTGCTGGTAGCCACAGTGCGCGCCCTGAAGATGCACGGCGGCGGTCCCAAGGTTGTGGCCGGCAAGCCGCTCGATTATGCCTACGTCCAGGAAAACCTGGACCTGTTGCGCGCCGGTTTGGGCAACATGCAGCACCATATCAAAAACGCCCTGCGTTTCGGCGTCAATGTGGTGGTGGCAGTCAATTCCTTTAAAGATGACACCCCGGCTGAGGTAGAGCTGGTGCGCCAGGCAGCGGCTGAGGCCGGCGCTGAGGACGCCGTGGTGGCTCGCCATTGGATGGAAGGCGGCGAGGGCGCCATCAAGCTGGCCGAAGCGGTGGTCAAGGCGGCTGAAAAACCTACCAACTTCAAGTTCCTCTACCCGCTTGACTGGTCGATCAAGCAGAAGATCGAGATCATCTGCAAAGAGATCTATGGCGCCGATGGCGTGGACTATCTGCCTGAGGCGGAGGCCAAGATCGAGCTGTACACCAAGCTGGGCTTCGATAAGCTGCCGATGAATATGGCCAAAACGCACCTCAGCTTGAGCCATGATCCTGCCCTGAAGGGTGTGCCGAAGGGCTACCGCGTCCCCATCCGCGACATCCGCGCCTCGGTCGGGGCGGGTTTCCTCTACCCGCTGTTAGGCGAAATGCGCACCATGCCCGGCCTTCCCACCCGCCCGGTGTTCTACGATGTCGACCTGGACCTGAAGACCGGTCGTGTATTAGGGTTGTTCTAGTTTATTCTATTGGATAGCAGTTGGAGTTGGGATAGCAGTTTAACTGCTGTCCCAACTACGTAGGCCAACTTCCCGAATGCTCCCAGCATTCGGGAAGTTGCAGTTGGTGGTCGATAAAAAGGAGGGTTAAGCCCATGGAATATCGAGCTTTAGGACGCACAGGCTGGCAGGTTTCGGCGATCAGCTTCGGCGCCTGGGCGATCGGCAGTGCCTGGGGAACGGTGGACGACACGGAATCCCTGGCTGCCTTGCACCGCTCTGTCGACTTGGGAGTAAATTTTTTTGACACGGCCGATGTTTACGGCGATGGACGCAGCGAGCGCTTGCTGGCGCAACTGCGCCGGGAACGCCGCGAGCCGATCATCGTCGCCACCAAGGCCGGCCGCCGCCTTGACCCACATACAGCCGGCGGCTACAATCGTCTAAATCTGACCGCCTTTGTCGAGCGTAGCTTGCAGAATCTCGATACCGAAGCGCTAGATCTGCTGCAATTGCATTGTCCACCCACTGAAGTGTATTATATGCCGGAGGTGTTTGCGGTTCTGGACGATCTGGTGGGGCAGGGGAAACTCCGTTATTATGGGGTGAGCGTCGAAAAGGTTGAAGAGGCGCTGAAAGCCATCGAATTTCCCCAGGTGCAGTCTGTGCAGATCATTTTCAATGTCTTCCGCCAACGCCCGGCTGACCTGTTCTTTGGTGAGGCGCAACGTCGCCAGGTCGGCATCCTGGCGCGCGTCCCGTTGGCCAGTGGGCTGCTCACCGGGAAAATGAACCGCGTTACGACTTTTTCGGAGGACGATCACCGGAAATACAATCGTTATGGCGAATCCTTTGACCGCGGGGAAACATTCTCGGGAGTGGATTACGAGACTGGGTTGCAGGCGGTGGAAGAGCTGCGCCCGTTCGTACCGGCGGGTGCAAGCATGGCGCAGTTTGCCCTGCGTTGGATTTTGGAGTTCCCAGCAGTGACCTGCGCCATCCCCGGCGCCAAGCGACCAGCGCAGGTAGAGGATAACCTCGCCGCTGCCGATCTGCTGCCCCTATCGCCGGGGACAATGGCGAAAGTCGGTGAGGTTTATGCGCGCTTAATTCGTGAGCAAGTTCATCATTACTGGTGATGATAACGCAACTTCCCGAATGCTTAGAGCGTTCGGGAAGTTAGACTGGGCGGATGATAACCATCGCCAGCTTGCTGGCGTATGCTTCCAGTTGGGAGCGATCCGGCCTGGCTGGTAAACCCTCTGACTCGAGAATCTTACCTACCATCA
>DATDRM010000163.1:0-10769 GCA_035291705.1 Anaerolineales bacterium | reverse complement strand
TTCCAGGATGTTCTCGGTGATTGGGGGGGTGATGACCGTGTCAGCCTTGACCAAGAATACATTCATGGCGCTGCCTTCCGAGACGTGACCTTCCTGGGTGAGAACCAGGGCTTCGTCGAAGCCAGCCAAGACCGCGTCGGTTTTAATCAGCGCCGAGTTCGCATAGGCCCCACTGATCTTGCCTCTGGCCGGGATCATGTTGTCGTCCACGCGCCGCCAGGAGGAGATGGTGACGTGGGCGTCCGTCTCGTTTGCCAGATAGCGCTCAAAGGGGAACGCCACGATGGAAAGTTCGTCGTGCAGGTCGTGCAGCTTCACGCCGATAATCTCATCTGATTTGAAGGCCAGGGGGCGGATGTACACGTCGCAACGGTAATTTTCTGCGCGCAGCACCTCAATCGTCAACCTGGTTAAACTTTCCGGTGAATGGTCAAACGCCATGCGCATGATCTTGGTCGAATCCAAAAAACGCCGGAAATGATCGCGGGGGCGAAACACATACAATTGTTCCTCGGCTTCGTTCCAATAGGCGCGCGTGCCGCCAAAGACGGCGGTGCCATAATTGAGCCCGTGAGTCAAGACCCCCACCCTGGCTTCAGAATAAGGAACGATCGCGCCGCGAAAGTATGCATACTTGGGAAGGGTCACAGAAAGGCCTCCTGATCAAGGAAATCGGACGACTTCTCTCCTGGATCGGATTATAACTCAGTTGGGAGAAAGAAGCGCGGAATGGAACTCGAATGGCGCGACGAACTGACTATGGTAAAAAAAATAATTCAAGATATTCATGATTGCATTTGCCTAAAAATTATTGTATGATATATCTACGGTAGCCAAATAAAGGCAAATGTGGTTAGTTCTCCGGACTCTCAACGATCATCTCGGAAGAGGAACGATCTCTCACTTGGCCCAATCGTCGGTGGGCTGGCCCATGACCGCGCGCACCTGTGGGGAAGGGCAGATGGGCCGGGGGTGTTGTACGCCTGGCTGGGCCAAAAGCCGGACTTGAGCGACGCGCAGCTTGCTGCCACCTCGTTGCCCCTGACCGCTGAAACCGGCTTTGCCGGGGTAGCTCCAGTGGTGAATCTGGCACCGGACTCCCACTATCAATATGCCCTCACTTTGAACGACTCGCCTCCCGATCCGGCGCAAGGGGAATACCCGGCCTTTACCACTTTCCCATCCCCTGGGGAACGCGCTCCCTTCGCTTTTGCCTTTGGCTCGTGCTTCCGCCCAACGGGCGAGAACGGGGGGCAGATCTTCCGCGCCCTGGAAGCGCGCCGCCAGGCCGACAATCTGCGCTTTGTGCTGCTGATCGGAGACCAGATTTATGCCGACGCTGACGCATACAACGGGATCGGTAAGATCGCCTGCACCTTGCAAGAGTACCGGGATGTTTACACCTCTGCCTGGTCGCGCCCGCCGCTGAGACAGCTGCTGGCTAATTTACCGGCTTTTATGACCCTGGACGACCACGAGGTGGATAACGACTGGCATTGGCTGGACAGCAGCCGCCGCTGGGCCGCTATCCCGTGGCGAGAACAACTCTGGCGCTGGCTCAGGAATCTCCCCCCGCAGGAGCGGCGTCTCCCGCGCAAGCGCGTGCAAGACGCCCTGCAAGCCTATTGGGAACACCAGGGCATGCACGCACCGGGCTTTGAACTCCCACTGCAGATCAACCTGGCCGGGCAATACGCTCTTTCCGCTGAAGACCCCGGCTCGCTGGCCTATACATTCACCTATGGGGCGGCGGCGTTCTTTGTGCTGGACACGCGCACTATGCGGGTGAAAAATCGCCGAGAGCGTTCCATGCTTGGCGAAGGACAGTGGCGGGCGTTAGAGGCCTGGCTGTTGGCGGTGAAGGAAGCTTACCCGGTGAAGTTCCTGGTCACTTCCAGCGCCGTGTTGTTTCAAATGTGGCTGGATATCTTCCCCGATCGCTGGTGGGGCTTTCCGGAAGAGCGTGAGCGCTTGTTGCGCTTGCTGGCTACCAATGCCATCGAGGGCGTGCACCTGCTGGCTGGCGATCTCCATTCAGCGCACGCAGTGAGTGCAGGTCTTTCCGGGCCACAGGGACGTACCCTGCCGCTGTGGGAGTTTTGCTCCACGCCTTTCGAGGCTAAACCTAACTGGCTGGCGCGCTACACCTACCTGCCGCTGCGCTCCAGGTGGGTGAAAAGGACCCGGCGCTATTTTACGCTGGATCAATGGAACTTCGGCGTGGTGCGCGTGCATTTCCCGGAGAGAAGGAGGCCGCGCGTACACTTTGAGGTGTATGGCGAAAAAGGGGAATTGTTGGGCGAGGCAGGGGATTAAAAGGTTCTCATTTTTGCCGGGTTGGGTGTATACTCGAACGTGAAGCGTGAAGATTACGTAATTCGTAATGCGTAATGCGTAATTCGTAATCCGCAACTTGTTATCGCCAAGCAAATCGCCATTCATTCTTTTATATCTAAGGAGCCCGACCTCATGAAACACGCTGTCAGCATAAGTTTAGGACAATCTAAGCGGAATAAATCCGTCGAGATCGAACTGTTAGGGGAAAAGGTGAGTATCGAGCGGATCGGCACCGATGGGGACATGGAGAAAGCCGCCCAATTGTATAAAGAGCTCGATGGAAAGGTGGACGCGTTTGGGGTGGGTGGCGCTGACCTAGGAGTGATGGTGGACAATCATTGGTACCCCCTCTACTCCGTGCGACCAATGGTCCGCTATGTAAAGAAAACGCCATTGGTCGACGGTGCGGGCTTGAAGAACACCCTGGAACACCGCGTGGCGCCGTTCATCCAGGCCCGGATCGGTGATTATGTCAAAGAAAAAAAGGCTCTGATCACCGTTGGAGCCGATCGTTGGGGATTAACCAAATCCTTTATCGACGCTGGCTATGAGTGTGTTTTTGGTGACCTGATGTTCGGATTAGGCATGCCCTTCCCGGTGCGCACCGAGCGCGGTCTGAAGACCCTCGCCGCCATTTTAATGCCGCTCGCCGGGCGCCTGCCTTTCGAGTGGATTTATCCGATCGGCGAGAAGCAGGAGAAGCGCGTTCCCAAATGGGAAAAGTGGTATCACTGGGCGACAGTGATCGCTGGAGATCGCCATTACATCATGCACCACATGCCCGACCGGATCGATGGCAAGGTGATCGCCACCAACACAACCACACCCGAGGATGTCGAGTTGTTCCGGCAGGCCGGGGTGAAGTACCTAGTGACTGTCACACCGGTTGTTGAAGGCCGCTCCTTTGGTACTAACATGATGGAAGCCGCCTTGATCGCCGTATCGGGCAAAGGGCGAGTGCTCACTAACCAGGAATTGGATGCGCTCCTAGATACACTCGATTTTGAACCAGAACTGCAGGAGTTGAACTGAGATGGATGCCATTGTCATTGCTGGTGGAATCCCACAAGCCGGGGAGCCGCTCTACGAATTCACCCGGGGAAGTCCCAAAGCTTTGTTAGACATCGCGGGAAAGCCCATGATTCAGTGGGTGTTGGATGCTTTAAACGGTGCGGAAGCCATTGAGCGCGTGGTGATCGTCAGCCTGCCTGAGGACAGTGGCTTGCAGTGCAGCAAACAGGTCACATACGTCCCCAACCAGGGGGGTATGCTCCACAATATCCGCGCCGGCGTGCAAAAGGTGCTGGAACTAAACCCCGCCGCACACCATGTGCTGACCGTCTCCTCGGATATCCCCGCCATCAAAGCTGAAATGGTGGACTGGATGGTGGATACCACCATGCAGACCGACCATGACATTTATTACGGCGTGATCACCCGCCAGAATATGGAGGCGCGCTTCCCAAATTCGAAACGCTCGTACACGCGTCTGAAGGATGTGGAAATATGCGGCGGGGATATGAATATGATCCGCGCCCAGACGGTGACGGCGAACGAGGCGTTGTGGGAGCGAATCATCGCCGCCCGCAAGAACGTGTTTAAGCAGGCCGCCTTGATCGGGTATGACACGTTGTTCTTGCTTCTCTTGCGTCTGATAACCCTCGAGCAGGCGGTGAAAATTGCCTGCAAGCGTTTAGACATCACCGGGCGAGCGATTATCTCCCCATTTGCCGAGATCGGCATGGACATCGATAAGCCCCACCAACTCGAGTTGTTGCGCGCAGACCTGGCCGTAAAAGTGCCTGTCTGAGACGCGCCAGCCTGGCTTACCCAATCTCCTCCATGCGGCAACGTCTTCTGGATCTGGATAACCGCTTTGCGTGGTTAACGCAAATAACGAACCATTCTGGTGCGTTACGCTCCCTGGCGGCTGCCTTTGCCCACTCCGGCGATTCCTGGTTGCTGTTGCCGCTGTTGGGTGTATTGTGGTATTTTGGGCCGGATTATTGGAAACAGCGGGCGGTGGCGATGGTGGTAGGTGTGGCGCTCACCGCCGCAGTGGTGTTTGTGATCAAACTGAGTGTGCGGCGCAGCCGGCCGCAAGGGGAGTGGGGGAAAATCTATCGTAGTACGGACCCACACTCATTTCCGTCCGGACATGCCGCGCGGGCCATGATGTTGGCGGTGGTGGCCCTGGGGCTGGGGCCAACCTGGCCTGGCCTGGCTCTGCTGCTTTGGGCGCCGCTGGTTGGTATGGCGAGGGTTGCTTTGGGTGTGCATTACCCATCGGATGTCGCCGCAGGGATGGTGGTGGGGATAATCATGGGATTCGTGGTATTGTTATTGTAATGATACTGCCTCGGAAAGTCGGCCCCAGGCAGGGGGTGTGATAATCCTGATTATCAAGATAGATAATAGAACTTTGGATCTTACTTGGCAGTTAAGGGCCACAAGACAGGAAACAAGGCCATCATCAGAACAAGCAGGAGCAAAGTCAGGGGGAGACCAACCTTGAAATAATCCTGGAAACTATAACCTCCAGGACCCATCACCAATACGTTTACCGGGTGACCAAGCGGTGAAAGGAATGTCATCGATGTTGCCAATGCCACTCCCATTGCCATCGCTCTAGGATCGACGCCAATTTGTCGCGCGATTCCTATGGCGATCGGCGCGACCAAGGTTGCCACGACTGCACCATTAATTACTTGCGACAATAACATAGCCAATACGACCATTCCTGCCAGGAGTGCCATTGGTCCTGCTGGCCCTAAAAAGGTGACCATCCCGTTCCCTAGGTATGAGGCGGCACCGGTCTTGGTCATGGCAATACCCAGAGGAAGCATTCCAGCGATGAGAAAAATACTTCTCCAATCAATCACCTGATAAACCCGATCCATGGTAAGGATACCGACCAGCACCATAGCAAGTGCCCCACCCAACATCGCCTCTCCCGCCGGGATGAGATTCAGCGCAGTCAACATCAGGGCAGTGCCCATGATGAACAAGGCCGGCCAGATTTTTCTCCCTTTTACATTAATCAGGCGCTCCTCACCATTCAATATAATCAGATCGGGTTCGGAGTGTAGCGTGGATACACGTTCGCGCTGCCCTTGAACGAGCAATGCATCACCAAATTGGAGTGGGAGATCGGATAGGCTTGTGCGGATCGGGCGTCCAGACCGCCAGATAGCGATTACGTTCAGGTCGTATTTCTCACGAAAGTGAGTAGAACGCAACGTTTTTCCGATCAATATGGAACGCGGCGCCAATACGGCTTCAACCAGGATCAATTTCTGGGTTTTCAGGTCAGGACTCTTGGCGTCATTGGTCGGCAGGAGTTCCAAGGTCGGTCGCAGTGCTTCTTTTGAAAATTTCTCCAACTTTCCTTCCAGTAGTAAAATGTCATCTTGTTTGAATGTGGTATCCGGCGACGGGGAAATGATCGTCTGCGCGATCCGCTCAATGGATACCAGGTTCAAGCGAAAGTCTTGACGCAGGTTGCTTTGGCTCAATGTTTTCCCAATGAGGTTGGACCCGGCCGGCACGCGAGCCCGGATCAGACGCTCTTCCAGCTGATAGATACTGGTCAGGTTGCTTTCTTGCGGAAATATTGTGCGCCAACGCTGCAAGTTGGACTTCGCCGGGAGTAAGCGCTGACCCACAAACGCCATATAGATGACGCCAGCTGCGACAAGTGGCAAGCCCAGCGGAGCAAAATCCAGCAAGCCATAACCAACCAATCCCTCATCGCGCAGTAAGCTGGAGACGACGATGTTGGTGGTGGTGAGCAGTGTCGCCATGCCTCCCAGGATCGTCCCGAAGGCCAGCGGCATGAGCAAATGTGAAGGATTAACCCTAGACTTACGTGCCACGCCTGCTATTGCTGGCAACATTACCGAGGCGGCAGCGATATTGTTCATAAAAAGGGATAGAAAAGCCCCGGCGAACATAACGACCCCCATAAGCCAGCGTTCCGTCATGCCGCCCACCCTTAAGAGAAAGGCTCCAACCTGGTCTGTAACCCCTGTGCGCAATAGACCCTCAGCCAGGACGTAGATAGCCATGATAGTGATGACGGCCGAGCGACTGAAACCGGAAAAAACTTCCTGAGGGGTTAATATTCCTGTTACGCCTAGCGAAATAGCGACCAAAAGCGCTACCAAATCAGGGCGTAACCGGCCGCTCAGGAATATCAGGATGGAACCACCCAGGATAATAAAAGTGATCGTTATTGGATTCATTTTAGTTTAGAGGCATTGCCTCTATGGGTTGGTTCACCTCCGGGTTCGCGATCAGCACGCGCGGCCCCAGAATCTGCACTAGAGTCTCCTGGTCAATGGTCTCATCGAGCAAAAGCGCCTTCACCAGCTGGTCCAATTGCTGGCGAGACTGGATCAGCAGGTTTTTTACGACTTGGTAGCGTTCCTGCAGTAAGCGCTGGACATCCTGGTCAATATGGGCGGCGGTTTCTTCGCTGTAATCTCGACCTTGAGCCAGCTCGTACCCTAAGAAAGGTTGCTCTTCGTCAGAGTTAAACGCCATCAGCCCCAGGCTGCCCATCCCCCAGCGTGTCACCATGCGCCGGGCTAAGCGGGTGGCTTCCAACAGGTCATTCTCTGCTCCGGTAGTGATGTCTTCCAGGGCAGTCTCTTCGGAGGCGCGGCCCCCTAGCATCACAGCCAGGCGGGCTAAAAGGTACTCCCGGCTGTAGTTGTAATAGTCTTCGCCGGGCAATTGTTCAGTGATGCCCAATGCCCGGCCGCGCGGGATGATCGTAACCTTGTGTACCGGGTCGGCTAATGGAGTAAGCCAGGCTACCAGAGCGTGGCCTGCTTCGTGGTAAGCTACCGTGCGGCGTTCGTGGTCATTGAGCAGAACGGTGCGGGCAGCTCCGAGAAGGAGGCGGTCCAGGGCTTCTTCAAAATCGATCATTTTCACCATTTCATGGTTCTCACGAGCGGCGATCAGCGCAGCTTCATTGCATAAGTTCGCCAGGTCCGCACCACTGAAACCAGTTGTGCTGCGAGCCAGGAGCCCCAGGTTAACTTCTGGGGCAAGTTGTAGCTGACGGGTGTGTATGCTCAGGATACCCTCGCGTCCCTGGCGGTCAGGTAAGCCAACGATCACCTGGCGGTCGAAACGGCCAGGCCGGAGCAAGGCCGGGTCGAGTACATCCGGCCGGTTGGTGGCTGCCAGGATGATCAGATTGTGATGTTCGTCAAATCCGTCCATTTCCACCAGGAGCTGGTTGAGGGTCTGCTCGCGCTCGTCGTTGACTGCACCAAGCCCGGCGCCTCGCCGCCTCCCGACAGCATCTAATTCGTCAATGAAGACGATCCCCGGCGCTGTCGCCTTGGCTTGTTCGAAAAGGTTCCGCACGCGGCTGGCACCCACACCGACGAACATCTCGACGAACTCAGAAGCGCTGATGTTGAAAAAGGGCACGCCCGCTTCACCGGCAACCGCCCGAGCCAAAAGAGTCTTGCCTGTGCCGGGAGGTCCAACCAGCAATACACCGCGCGGGATGCGCGCTCCCAGCTTGTGGTATTTCTCCGGTCGACGCAAGAAATCCACCACTTCTTGTAATTCCCTTTTCGCTTCTTCCGCACCAGCCATGTCTTTGAATGTCACCTGGGGGCGATCCCCGGAATACTGGCGCGGTCTGCTACGCCCAAAGTTGAAGATGCCTGCCTGGCTCTGGGCAACGCTGCGACCCATCCAGAGCATGACTAACACCAGGAGTAACACCGGAAGCCCGTCTGTTAGCAGGATGGCGAACCATGGGCTGGGCGGGGCTTCAACATTCACCTCGACGTGATGTGTGCTGAGCAGCGCGAGCAGATTGGGATCGCCCTCGATCTCTGGGAAGGTGGTTTTGAAAGCGGAGTAGGCGTTTGAGGGTGCGGGCGTGGGTTGAGCAGCCACAATTTGGGTTGGCGTTGGTGTTGGCGTCTCTGGCCAGGTAATCGAATTCACGAATTTGCCAGTGATCTCGCTGCCCCTGAGCTGTAAACTGGCAACGTTATCCTTTTTCACCTGGTCCAAGAAGGCGCTGTAGGGCAGGCTGACCTCTGGCTGGCTCTTAGGCCAGAACGTCCAGAGATTCCAGATCATCAGGGTTAGGAAAATTAGCCACCAACCCCAGGGGATGCCGGGTTTTTTAAGGAGGTGAGGTTGTTCTCCCATGTCACAAGCTCCAGCGGCGCACCGGGATGGCTGGTAATTTTCCAATGCTGTCTTTGTTTAATTTCAGGTAAGCCGTATCCGCTCCAAAATGGTCGATCTGCGAGACGGGGATGGTCACGTCCTTCTGGCCCCATAGGTGGCCTTCGCGCAGGATCAAGTGGGTGATTTTCCCATCGGACGGGTCTACCAGAAATTCGTCCACCCTGCCTACGGGGCCGTCGCTGGCTTCCACCCTGGCCCGGCGGTGAATGGCCAACTCGCCTGGTGGAATGCGTTCCTCCTTCGACACGAGGGTCGTTTCCTTAGCGACAGCGTAAGGCCAGAAGGCGGTATAACCTCCCAGTGGATAATATGGGGGCATGTCAGCCTGCACAAAACGGTATGCAACGAACTCGTCTAACGCGGAAAGTTCGGTGTCTTTACATCTCAGGCGGATCGATTCTGGCGTCGCTTCCAGGATGAAATCTTCCGGAACCAGACGTTCGGTATGGGGCAATTGCTTCTCTTTGACCACAACATGGGTGATCTTCTGGGTAATCGGGTTGATGATGATGCAGGTTGTATGACCGCACAGCCCATCTGAACACAATACTTCCGCGTTCATTGGTATGTCCATAATTGTCTCCTTATCGCCAGTTGCTTCATGGCATGCGTTAAGCGTACTTTAAGCCAAAATCACTCTTTTTTGATTTCCTGCAAAGTTCTAAGAAAGCTGATAACGCTCTCGCGGCTGAGGATACCGAGAAGCGTACCATCTACCATCACTGGAAGTTGATTGACACCATCTTTATCCATCTGTTCCAGCGCGCTCCATAGTTCCGCTTCAGGTTGGACCCGCTGCATCTGCGCAGCAGGGATCATGGTCTTGACGGCTTTGGCTTCGGCCCATTCGGATCGAGGCACTTCCTTGATGTTGTGCAGGGTTAACAGTCCCATTACATTCCCTTCATTTTCAACCACAAAGAAACGACGGCCCATGCCCAGGATGTGTTCGTCAGCCAGTTGCTGCAAGGTAAGGTCAGAAGGGATAACGGTGTAATTGCGTGTCATCGCTTGAGATACCTTGTGCCCCGATAACAGGTCATGGACGGTCTGTTGCTGTACCTGGCTCGCCGCAGCGCTATCCAGGAACCAACCAATAAAGGCGATCCACAGGCCGCCCGCAAAGTTACCCGTGAACATCTGCCATACACCGTAGAGGATAAATAAAAAGGCGAAAATGCGCCCTGTTGTGGCAGCGACCAGGGTGGCGCGGCGAAAATCGCGGGTTACTCCCCAAACAACTGCGCGAAAGACGCGTCCGCCATCCAGTGGAAAACCCGGAATCAAGTTGAATAAACCCAGACTGCCGTTGATATAGGCCAGATATTTCATTAACGCAAGCAAAGGCGAGAGGCTGGTGACCAAGGATTGGGCCAGGCCGAATAATCCGGCCAGCGCGAAACTGACGATCGGGCCGGCGATGGCAATCCAGAATTCCGCTACAGCGTTAGGGGGTTCAGCGGCAATCTGGGCGACACCACCGAAGATGAACAGAGTAATGCTTCGGACCGGGACCCTGTAGCGTTGAGCGACGACTGAATGCCCTAATTCATGGAGCAGCACACTGACGAAGAGCAGGATCGCGGTGGCTGCGCCAATAATCCAATATAAGACCGCGGGCCAGGTTTTAAACTCTGCAGGATAGTAACTGCTGGCGAGAGACCAGGTGAGCAGAATAAAGATCAAAAACCAGGAATAATCGAGCCCGATGGGAATATTGAAGATACGACCTAATGGTAATGTTTGCCTTTTCATTTTGTCACCTCATTCGCTGTGTTTAGAGACTTCTTCATGGATCCAGTGCTGGGCCAAACTGGCGACGGATGACCAGGGGCGTGTCTGCGCCCGCCCGTACCAGGGCTGTCTTTAGACTTTCCATACCGATTGGGATGACTGGATAAGCAGAAATGCTACTGCGGACAACCAGCCTGGGTTGATCTGGCCCTGCAAGGCTTAGTTCCACGCGGTATGCCTCACATCGGTAACGGTCAAAGGGTGGAATGTCACGCTCGACCCACCACACAATCGTCTCCGATTCAAGCTGTTTACGTAAGCGGTAGCTGTGGATGGGGATCAGCCCCAGCAAACGGGTGTTTGGCCATAGATATTGAGCAAACCGGCGCAGCTCACGAGTGATGGCGTTGTCCCAATGGGATGCAATTCTAACCAGGTCGTGTGTTCGGAATGATTCATTATCTTTA
>DATDRM010000162.1:0-7928 GCA_035291705.1 Anaerolineales bacterium | reverse complement strand
ACCCAGGAGACCGGCATCAAGGTCAACTACGACACGTATTCGTCCAATGAGGAGCTGCTGGCTAAGCTGCAAGCTGGGGCCTCGGGTTACGATGTGATCATCCCCAGCGATTACACGGTGGCGATCCTGATCAAGCAAGGGTTGTTAGAAGAGATCGACCTGAAACAGATCCCTAATTTTGAAAACGTCGTCGCCGAGCTCAAGAACCCATACTTCGACCCAGGCAATAAGTACAGCGTTCCTTACCAATGGGGGACGGTGGGCCTGGTAGTGGATACCGACAAAGTCAGCCGCCCGATCACCAAGTGGGCTGACCTGTGGGACCCCGCATTCAAGGGTCGGGTGGTGCTGCTCGATGACGAGCGCGAAGTGCTCGGTATGGTTTTGCTGACCCTGGGCTACGACAAGAACTCGACAGACCCTGCCCAACTGGAAGAGGCCAAAGCTAAAATGCTGGAACTGATGCCGAGTGTGCGCCTTTTCGACAGCGACAGCCCGAAAACCGCCTTGCTATCCGGGGAAGTCTGGCTGGGTCATACCTGGAACGGTGAGGCGGCTATCGCCCATAGTGAAAACCCGGCCATCGACTATATCTGCCCGGAGGAGGGCTGTGGCATCTGGTACGACAACCTGGCGGTGCCGAAAGGTGCGCCACACAAGGACGCGGCGCTGGCCTTCCTGAATTACGTGCTCAAACCGGAGGCCAGCCTGCTGATCACCAAGGAATTCCCTTATTCGACCCCGAATCAAGCCGCTCTGGACTTGCTCAAGACGCAAGACCCGGCGGCTTATGAGGCCTACATGGGCTATGCGGCCACCAACCCTCCCCTGGACGCGATCCAGAATGGCAAACCGGTTCTGGATGTCGGTGAGGCGACCACGCTCTGGGATCGCATCTGGACCGAGGTCAAGGGTGGTGAGTAAAACTGAGGCAAACTCTGCTGAGGGAGGTGATCTTTATCGTTCAACTATAGCATAATCAACCCAAAGTCTTGCCAATGCTAACGGATGCGGGGTGCATGACTCTGATGGCACGCCGTTGCACTGCCTTGTCATTCGCAGTGCAACGGCGGCTAGAATAAAGTCAGGCATCTTGCTCCAGATAGCAACTATATCCAAATTAAGCCAAAGGAGGAAGAAATGAAGTCAAAATGGTTTACCCAACGTTTCTTCGCGGTCGTACTGTTAGGTAGCCTGATCCTGGCTGCCTGCCAACCGCAGGCGCCGGCAGGTGGGGAAGCCGGCGGCGCACCGATGAAATCCATCGGCGAAGGCGAGGGGGAGGTCAATATCATCGCCTGGGCCGGCTATATCGAACGCGGCGAGACTGACTCCAATTACGACTGGGTGACGGAATTCGAGAAGGAAACCAGCTGCAAGGTCAATGTCAAAGTCGCGGCTACCTCGGACGAGATGGTCGCCTTGATGAACGAGGGCGGTTTTGACCTGGTCACGGCATCGGGCGACGCCAGCAACCGCCTGATCTCTGGTGGACGCGTCCAGGAGATCAACATTGACCTGATCCCTAGCTGGAAAACAGTCGACGACCGGCTGAAGAACGCCCCCTGGAACACCGTGAACGGCAAGCACTACGGCACTCCTTACCAATGGGGACCGAACGTGCTCATGTACAACACTGAGGTCTTCCCTGAGCCACCGACCAGCTGGAATGTGGTTTTTGAAGAACAAACCCTGTCGGATGGCAAATCCAACAAAGGTCGGGTGCAAGCATACGATGGCCCGATTTACGTGGCTGACGCGGCGCTTTATCTCATGAAACACAATCCCGAACTGGGCATTAAGGACCCCTACGCCCTTACGCGGGAGCAGTTCGAAGCCGCCATCAACCTGCTACGCCAGCAACGCCAGATTATTGGGCGCTACTGGCACGACGCCTTTATCCAGATGGACGACTTCACCAATGAAGGCGTGGTGGCATCCAGTTCGTGGCCCTTCCAGGTAAACCTTCTTCAGTTCGAGGGCAAGCCGATCGCCAGCGTCGTGCCGGAAGAAGGCGCCACCGGCTGGTCCGACACGACCATGATGCACATCGATGCCCCCCACCCGAACTGCGCTTATAAATGGATGGAGCACTCCCTCAACCCCAAGCTGCAGGGCGACCTGGCGGCCTGGTTCGGGTCGGTACCGGCTGTACCAGCTGCCTGCCAGGGCAACGAACTGCTCACCGACGCCGGCTGCGAGACGAACGGGATGGGCAACTTCGATAAAATCTGGTTCTGGAAGACGCCAACCACCGACTGCGGTGATGGCCGGCTGGAATGTGTCCCCTACCATGAGTGGGTCACAGCTTACATTGCAGTGATCGGCGGGCGCTAACAGGAATTTCTATGAGGAAGCCAGGAAACCAGGAGTGTCATTGGAAGTGGGGGAACGGCGTTCGCCTGAATCTTCCAAGGCTGATCGTAAAAAATCTTGGATTCCTGGTTTCCTTATAAACAATCCACATAAATAGAAAATGGATGATCGCCATTGGATCGGGAGTTCACCTTGCAAATCATGGTAGCGCGTAGATCATGAATGATCTCATCAAACCTGCGGTTCGATTCTCAAACGTCAGCCGCCATTTCGGAGAAGTAAGGGCGGTCGACGAGGTCAACTTGGACATCCTGGACGGGGAGTTTTTTACCATGCTTGGCCCTTCGGGGTCGGGGAAAACCACCTGCCTGCGCCTGATCGCCGGATTTGACCGCCCTACTGCGGGGAGCATCCTGCTCCACGGGCAGGACGTCTCCAGACTGCCGCCCTATGAGCGCGATGTTAACACCGTCTTTCAAGATTACGCTCTCTTCCCCCACATGACCGTGATGGAGAACGTGGCCTATGGCCTGATGATCAAGAAACTTCCCAAGGCGGAGCGGGAGGCGCGCAGCGGGGAGATGCTGGAGCTGGTCAGGTTGACCGGGATGGGACAGCGCCGGCCTTCGCAGCTTTCTGGTGGACAACGCCAACGCGTGGCGCTCGCCAGGGCACTGGTCAACCACCCGCGTGTGCTTTTACTGGACGAACCACTAGGGGCGCTTGACCTGAAGCTGCGCCAGCAAATGCAGATTGAACTGAAATCCATCCAACAGCGCGTCGGCATCACTTTCATCTACGTCACCCACGACCAGGAAGAAGCTCTGACGATGAGCGACCGCCTGGCGGTGTTCAACCAGGGTAAAATCGAGCAAGTCGGCTCGCCGGCTGAGATCTACGAGCACCCAGAGACCCCCTTCGTGGCCGGATTCGTGGGTGTATCGAACCTGGTCAGCGGGGCGCTGGCTGAAGCGATCACCGGCTACCCACAGACTTTTTCGATCCGACCGGAGAAAATCCACCTGGCCGCAGCGGGTGCCGGTGTGCCGGAAGATATGTATGCGATCGATGGGCACGTGCGCGAAGTTGTTTACCTGGGCTTGTACACCCGTTACCTGGTCGACCTCGACGGCGGTGAGGACCTGGTGGTGGTGGAACAGAACCTGCGCACGACATCGATGGATGTGCTCAAGGCACGTGGGCGGCCAGTGCGCCTGCTCTGGCAGCGTGACCATATCCGCCGGGTGAGTATAGGTGGCCAGCTGGATGTCAAATGATCTCCACCAAAAGTCGCCCGCACTTTGTGGGCCACGCGAAATGGCCATCAAGGGAAAATCAGTGATATCTTTGTAACCCGTGTCCTATCAAAAAGGAGGAAAATGTCGGACCGCTTCGTTTCGCGGGGATTTACCGGCAAGCGCCGCCAAAAACCGGAGGCGGTTGAGCGAGTCCCACCTGGGCAGTACCTGACTGACGATTTTCCGGTGCTCTCGGCTGGCCCAACGCCACGCACAGCGCTATACCAGTGGACCTTTACTATCGAAGGAGCTGGAGGTGAGTCTATCCACTGGTCGTGGCAAGAGTTCCTGCAGCTGCCTGCCCAGAGTTACCTGGTTGACATCCACTGCGTGACGAAGTGGACGAAGCTCGACACGCGTTGGGAAGGCGTGAGTATCGACACACTATTAGAACAAATCGACCTCGATCCCCGGGCGGTGTACGTGACTGCCTTCTGCGATGGCGGTTATACCACCAACATGCCCCTACCCGATGTGCTTAATGGGCGGGCGTTCGTCGCTTACCGCTACGCTGGGCAGCCCCTTGCGCCAGAACATGGTGGACCGGCGCGCCTGGTGGTGCCTCATCTATACTTCTGGAAGAGCGCCAAATGGGTGCGTGGCTTGAGGTTGATGGAAAAAGACAAGCCTGGCTTTTGGGAATCGCTTGGCTATAACAACCGCGGCGATCCCTGGAAAGAGCAGCGTTACTGGGGCGATTGAGACCGATATCCCTAAATTTCCCGGAGGCCACACGTGAAGCAGCCGATAACCTGGCAAATCGCAGCCGTTAAAACCATTCAGCAAGAGACCCCGAAAGTCAAAACTTTGACCCTCAGGCTGCCGGATTGGATCCCCCATCGCCCAGGCCAGCATTACGACCTGCGGCTGACTGCCCCGGACGGCTACCAGGCCCAACGCAGTTATTCGATCGCCTCGGAACCGGAGCGTAGAGGTGAAATCGACCTGACTATCGAACGCCTTGAAGATGGAGAAGTCTCGACTTACCTGCACGACGTCATCCAGGTGGGGGACCAAATCGAGGTGCGCGGCCCGATCGGCGGCTATTTTGTCTGGGAGGCAAAGCTGGGCGGCCCTTTGTTGCTAATCGCCGGTGGTTCCGGGGTGGTGCCTTTGATGGCGATGCTTCGCCACCGGGCTACTTCCGGCTCGCAGGTGCCCACACGGCTGCTCTACAGCTCCCGCACCCCCGAGGACGTGATTTACGCTGGCCAATTAGCCCGATGGCAGGCGCTAACTGACGGGCTGAAAATCTTTCACACATTTACCCGCACCCAACCCGCGAACTGGGCTGGCTATGCGCGGCGGATCGACAGCGAGATGCTGCGCGAGGTGGCTCATCCACTGCTGCCAGCGCCGTTCACTTTCGTCTGCGGACCAACGCCTTTAGTCGAGGCGGTTGCCAACGGATTGGTGCAGATCGGAGTCCCGCCGGAGCGCATCCGCACCGAGCGGTTCGGCCCGACTGGCGGAAGCGGATGATATAGGAGGAATTTTTAGATGGATAAGGAACCGATGGACTTAAATCAAATGCTTATCCTCGATGGAAACGCCGCGGCCGGCCTGCTGGAAGAGATCTTCGCCGCAGAGATGACCGCCAGCCCGACCGAGTGCGCGCATTGCGGCCGGCAGGGCGAGGTCGCAACGCTGGTGGCCTTCACTTACTCGCCCGGTCTGGTGCTGCGTTGCCCGGCTTGTGAGAACGTCATGATCCGGATCGTTGAAACGCCTGAAGCCGTCTACATTGACGCGCGCGGGGCGGCGTACTTGCGCCTGGAGCGCCGGGCATCCTGAAGATTTACGACCCGATGAATACTTCCAATTCAATATCGCCCTCAGCACCTCCAAAACCAGAGCCCAAGCTCTCATTGGCAAGCCAGATTTCGACTTATCTTTACTTGCGCCCGTGGCTAATCTTGATCCTGCTGTTGGGACCGCCATTGTTCTGGATGGGAGTCGTCTATCTGGGATCGCTCGCCGCCTTGCTTGTCAACAGCTTCTTCACCCTGGACGATTTCACGGGCCTGGTCGTACGGCGGCTTACGCTGGCAACTTACCAGGACCTGTTCACGCGCGCAAATATGGACATCGTGATGCGCACGACCGCCATGGCTGCCTCGGTCACTGTGGCCACGGCGGTGCTGGCTTTTCCGCTGGCGTATTACATGGCGCGCTTTGCTTCCGCCAGAGTTAAGGCTTCCCTTTACCTGGCTGTTTTACTACCATTATGGTCAAGCTACCTGGTGAGGGTCTACGCCTGGAAATTGATCCTGGCTAAAGAAGGCATCCTGAGCTGGTTCGTGGCGCAGGTGCGCCTCGACTGGTTGCTAAACTGGCTGCTCAGTCTGCCTGCCGTTGGAGGGCCTTCGCTCTCCGTGTCGAAGATCGGCATCTTCCTGGTATTTGTTTACGTCTGGCTTCCTTATATGATCCTACCCGTCCAGGCTGCCCTGGAACGGGTGCCTAAATCCTTATTGGAGGCTTCGGGTGACCTGGGCGCCCGTCCTGGCCAGACGTTCCGCAATATCACCCTGCCGCTGGCCTTTCCAGGCATCGTGGCCGGATCGATCTTCACCTTCTCTCTTACTATGGGGGATTTCATCGTGCCGACCGCGCTCGGCAATTCCAGTTATTTCATCGGCCAGGCAGTGCTCTCGCACCAGGGCACCTCCGGCAACATCCCCCTGGCGGCTGCCATAACCGTCATCCCTATGGCGATCATGGTCTTATATTTGATTGGCGCCAAGAAATTAGGAGCATTCGATGCGCTCTAATCTTGAACCATCTCACGAAAGCCGCAGCCCCCTCACCTTAAGGTTGGCAGCCATCGCAGCTTTACTTTTCTTACACCTGCCGGTGCTGATCATCCTGTTGTATGCCTTTACCACCGATGAGACGACTTATAGTTTTCCTCCACCAGGGCTTACGGTGAACTGGTTTGGCGTCGCCTGGGGCCGGAATGATTTTTGGAATGCGCTGTTCCTGTCGCTACGCGTGGCGGGGGTGGCTACGGCCATGGCGATCTTGCTCGGCACCCTGGCCGCGGCGGCGGTCTATCGCAGCAAGTTCTTCGGCCGGGAAGCGATCTCCTTCCTGCTGGTGCTGCCCCTGGCCCTGCCGGGGATCGTCACCGGCATCGCCCTGCGCTCGGCGATGAGCCTGGCGTCGGTGTCCTTTACTTTCTGGACAATCGTGGTCGGCCACGCCACCTTCTGCGTGGTTGTAGTTTACAATAATGTGCTGGCCCGTTTTCGGCGCATGGGTCTTTCCCAAATCGAGGCCTCGATGGACCTGGGGGCGAATACCTTTCAAACCTTCCGCTATGTCGTCCTGCCCCACCTGGCGACCGCCTTGCTGGCGGGCGGGATGCTGGCCTTCGCCCTCTCATTCGATGAGGTGATCGTCACCACTTTTACAGCCGGCCAGCAGATGACCTTGCCGATCTGGATCTTCAGCCAGCTCACCCGGCCGCGCGACCGTCCGGTGACGAACGTGGTGGCGCTGATTGTGATTGTCATAACGTTTGTCCCTATCCTGCTGGCAAACCGGCTGACGCAGGATCGGGAGGCGTGAAGCGTGAAACGTGAAACGTGATGCGGGGGCTTCTAAAGGATACGATCTGGTGGCGAACCTGCGAGCTGCTCTTCCAACCAGGTAGCGGAAAACGCAATTGCAGGTTAGAATCAGGTTGGTCGCAGCAAGCGAGATTGTGGCCAGGAATCGAGCCAATTGGATCGACAAGTAATGCGTGAGACTCTGACCCACGTTGTGGAAGATTACCTCAAGGCGATCTACGACCTGACGGCGACCAGCGGGCGCGCCACGACTAACCAGATCGCCGAGCGAATGGGGGTCACTCCGGCCTCGGTCACCAGCATGATCCAGAAGCTGGCCAGCACGCAGCCGCCCTTGCTCAAATATCGCAAGCATCGCGGCGTCGAATTGACCACAGATGGGGAGAGGGTGGCTCTGGAGATCATCCGCCACCATCGCCTGCTGGAAGTATTCCTGCAGCAGACTTTAGGTTACAGCTGGGACGAGGTGCACGAAGAGGCCGACCGCCTGGAACACGTGATCTCCGAAGAGTTTGAAGAGCGCATTGCCGAGAGCCTGGGAAACCCCCGCCTTGACCCCCACGGCGATCCCATCCCCACACGCGATTTGCACCTACCGGACTCGGCTACTTTAACTCTCAGCCAGCTGCGGCCTCCACAACAGGCCATCGTCCAGCGCGTGCGAGACGCCGATCCCCAACTGCTGCGCTATCTGAGCGAGATGGGGTTGAAGCCAGAAGCGCATGTGAAAATCCTGGAT
>DATDRM010000161.1:0-10879 GCA_035291705.1 Anaerolineales bacterium | reverse complement strand
GGCTCATCTCCTGGGTCTGGCACGGGCTGACTGATCGGAATCCCCATGCTGGGATTGGTGCCATAAGTGATCATTGGCTCCAGGTTGCTTATATCCAACGTGATCGTCTTGTCAAAAGTAGCCCCCAGCTCGGTGGGTAATGAGCGCCAGTAGGCTACCGCCTGTTCCCAGGCCGCTCCCTGGGGAGCGAATTTCCGCCCAGCCAGATACTCAAAAGTGGTTTCATCGGGTGCGACCATACCCGCTCGGGCACCTCCTTCGATCGACATGTTGCACAGGGTCATGCGTTCTTCCATGCTGAGGGCGCGAACCGCTGCCCCACCATACTCGAAGACATGCCCGGTGCCTCCCCCGACGCCAATGGTTGCGATCAGCGCCAGGATCATATCCTTGGCTGTTACGCCGGTAGGCAATCGACCCTCGAAATTGACCTGGTAAGTCTGAGGACGATATTGGAGCAAGCATTGTGTAGCCAGCACATGCTCTACCTCGCTGGTGCCAATGCCAAATGCCAGCGCGCCGAAGGCCCCGTGCGTCGCGGTGTGGCTGTCGCCACACACGATAGTCATGCCAGGTCTGGTAAGTCCAAGCTCTGGGCCGATCACGTGGACAATGCCGCGTTGCGGGTCCTCCAGGTTATAGAGTGTCAGGCCGAAATCTTGACAATTCTTTTCGAGCTGGCGAAGTTGGCGTGCAGCCATCTCATCGACCAGGGAGAGAGACAGGCCAGCTGTGGGTGTGGAATGGTCCATGGTCGCTACCGTGCGTTCCGGACGGCGAACCTTCAATCCTTTTGCGCCCAATCCACTAAATGCCTGCGGTGAGGTCACCTCATGTACAAGATGCAGATCGATATACAGTATGGCTGGCGCGTTGGCCTCGTGGCGAACGACATGGCTATCCCAAACTTTTTCGAAAAGAGTACGGGGTGTATTCATTAAGGATTTACAGGGACCTTGACGCCGAGTTGAGCCGCTATCTCCGGCTGGCGATAAATACCCTTAGCGAAGAGCAGCTTATTTAAGGCCGACAGATAGGCTTTGCCGCTGGCAACGATGATATCTGTATCGGCTCCATAACCGCCAAAGGTGCGCGTGTGCGCCTCATCGTTTTGGGGGGAGGTCCGTTGGGGGATCGATCCATTTTCAGCCTGTAAACGCACCGTGACTTCTCCCAGGGCATCGATCCCTTCGGTGACGGCGTGAACGTTGAATTCAACCAGGGTATTGGGTACGCCAATGATGGCGTCGATGGCCTGGTAGACCGCATGCACCGGCCCGGTACCCACCGAGGCATGGATATAGGTTTTACCATCTGGACCGCGCAGCCTGACTGTCGCCGTAGGCATGCCCATGGTCCCACAAGCAACTTGCAAGCCATCCAGGCTGAAAACCTCGTTTGATTGGAAGGTCTGGTCTTCTAACAGGGCTTCCAGGTCGGCATCGGTGATCACTTTTTTCTTATCTGCCAGTTGTTTATACCGTTCAAAGGCACGGTCGATATCCTCGGGGGTAAGCGTATAACCCAGCTCCTCGAGATGTACTTTCAGGGCATGTCTGCCGGAGTGTTTCCCCAAAACCAGGCGCGAGCGAGTCACCCCCACCATTTCTGGCTGCATAATCTCATAGGTGTTCTGGTTCTTCAGCATGCCATCCTGGTGGATGCCGGCCTCGTGGGCGAAGGCATTGGCTCCAACAATTGCCTTGTTGGGCTGCACGGGAATACCAGTATAGTTCGATACCATCCGGCTGACCCTTGCGAACTGCGTGGTGTCGATCCCCGTCTCCAGGCCAAATACTGCGCGCCGGGTATGCAGCGCCATCACCACTTCTTCCAGTGAGGTGTTCCCGGCTCGCTCCCCGATACCATTCACGGTAACCTCAGCCTGGCGGGCTCCCGCGCGAATACCAGCCAGAGTGTTCGCTGTTGCCAGTCCCAGGTCATTATGGCAATGCACCGAGACGATTATGTTTTCAACACCAGAGGTATGGGCCATAACACCCGCGATCAACCCACCGAACTCTTCGGGAGTGGTATATCCAACTGTGTCGGGGATATTCAGGGTGGTTGCCCCTGCTTTAATTGCCCCGCCCAGGACTACGTACAGGAATTCGGGATCACTTCGACCAGCATCTTCGGGTGAGAACTCAATATCCGGGCACAGGCTGGCAGCATACGCCACCATTTCTCGCACCCGCTCGATCACCTGCTCCGGATCCATGCGCAGCTTATAGCGCATGTGGATGGGTGAAGTAGCCAGGAAGGTGTGGATGCGCGGGTGAGCCGCGCCCTGCACTGCCTGCCAGGCCGCGTCGATATCGGCCTTGGCCGCCCGCGCCAGTCCGCAGATGATCGGCACCTGGCGGTACATATCACCGTCACCAGGCAGGGGATTCCCTACCTCCAGGGCGATGCGGCGCACCCCTTCCAGGTCATCCGGTGAGGCGGCGGGGAAGCCAGCCTCGATCACATCCACGCCCATGCGTGCCAGGGCGCGGGCGATCTCAAGTTTTTCTGCCGAGGTCAGGCTGGCTCCGGGAGATTGCTCCCCGTCGCGCAGGCTGGTGTCAAATATGCGCACGTAGTTCGGATTCATGGCTACTCACCTGGTTTGATCGTTACCGGGTTGATGAAAGGCATCATCTCGCGGAGCTCCGCACCAACCCTTTCAATTAAATGATCTTGATTTATCCGCCGCTGCTCATTGAACCAGGGGCGTCCTCGTTCGTTTTCCTTGATCCAACCCGCGGCGTAGGTTCCATCCTGGATCTCATTGAGCATTTGGCTCATGATGTACTTGGTTTCCTCGGTGATGAGCTTGGTGCCTCCGGTATAATCACCGTGCTCTGCCGTGTCCGAGACCGAATAACGCATATAATTCAAGCCTCCGCGATACATCAGGTCTACGATCAGTTTCAGCTCGTGAAGGCACTCGAAATAAGCTACCTCTGGCTGGTAACCGGCTTCAACCAGGGTCTCGAACCCGGCTTTAACCAGGGCAGAGACTCCCCCGCACAAGACGGCCTGTTCGCCAAATAAATCGGTCTCGGTCTCCTCAGTAAATGTAGTCTCCAACACACCGGCTCGGGTAGCCCCCACTGCATATGCGTAAGAAAGAGCATTGGTTTTGGCCTGCCCACTGGCATCCTGCGCAACAGCCAGCAGGGAGGGTACCCCGCTACCTTCAACGAATAACTCACGCATCCGATGGCCCGGGGCTTTGGGTGCAATCATGCTGACATCCACCCCCTCAGGTGGCACGATGGTTCCGAAGCGGATATTAAAGCCGTGGCCAAACATCAAGGTCTTGCCAGGTTTGAGGTAGGGAGCAATTTTTTCGGAATAAATGGCTGCCTGTGACGTATCTGGTGCCAGCACCATCACCACATCTGCCCAATCGGAAACGGACTCGACTGTATCCACCGGGAGGCCATCGCTCTCAGCTTTCTGCCAGGATTTGCTCCCTGGGCGCAAACCGACCTTGACTTGAACGCCACTATCGCGTAAGTTCTGCGCATGGGCGTGCCCTTGCGAGCCATAGCCGATCACAGCTACTTTCTTGCTGCGAATCAAGGATGGGTCAGCATCTTTATCGTAATAAATTGTAGCCATTCGAGATCTCTCCTATATGCGATTGTGTCCATTTGCGCCAGGCGTGTGACGTACGCCAAGCGCGTCGCCGCGCATCATCGCTACTTGCCCTGTGCGCACCATTTCCAGGATACCGATTGGCTTGAGCAGCTCCAACAAGCTCTCGATTTTATCCTCGGTACCTGTGCTTTCTACGATCACCGACTCTGGAGCCACATCGATGATCTTTGCGCGGAAGATGGCTGCCAGGTTGGCTATTTCAGCTCGTCCTTCGGGACTCGCTTTTACCTTGATCAAGGCCAGGTCGCGCGCCACAACAGGCTGGTTGGTAACATCCTGTACATCGATGATGTTAACCAACTTATATAAGTTGGCCTCGACTTTGCGAGCATCTAACGCCTCGCTGTCCATCACGATGGTCATACGGGATACCGCCGGATTCTCCGTGCGACCTACATTCAAAGATTCGATGTTGAAGTTGCGGCGACGAAACAGCGAGGCCACCCGATTCAACACGCCCGGCTTGTTCTCTACCAGGACGATCATCGTATGTTGCATAGCATCCTCCTCTCGCTTAGCCAACTTCTTGAACCTGGCGTAGTGGCCGGCGGATCATAGCATCCAGGTCAGCGCCGGCCGGCACCATTGGATATACTGCCTCTTCTTTTTCTACCTTGAATTCCACCAATACCGGTCCTGGCGTCTGCTGTGCAAATTCGATTGCGTTTTGAACTTCCTCGGGTGCGGTGACCCGCCGGGCAGGGATACCATGCGCCTCGGCAATCTTGATGAAGTCGGGGTTATGCAACTCTACTGCTGAATAGCGCCGCTCGAAGAAAAACTCTTGCCACTGGCGAACCATGCCCAGGAAGTTGTTATTCATAATGGCGATCTTGACATTGGCTCCTTCTTGCACCGCAGTAGAAAGCTCCGCCTGCGTCATTTGGAAGCCTCCGTCCCCGACAATTGCCCAAATCTCCTCGTCTGGGGACGCAAACCAGGCGCCGATCGCTGAGGGCAGCCCAAAACCCATCGTGCCAGAGCCACCCGAGGAAATCAGTTGCCGGGGTTTGTCAACCGGGTAATACTGCGCGGTCCACATCTGGTGCTGGCCGACATCGGTCGTGATGGTGGCTTTGCCCCCCGTAGCCTGCCAGATATTACGCACCACATGGGGGACGTAAAGCTTGCCATCATCAGCCCAGGATTGGATATCACGCGTCTCACTTTCTCGGCGCCATTCATCTATTTCTGCCTGCCAGGCTTCATGATCTTGCTCATCCACCAGGGCGATCAAATCAGCCAATACCGTTTTTAAATCGCCGACCAGCGGCACATCCACGGTGACATTCTTGTGAATTTCAGACGGGTCGATCTCGATATGAATCTTGCGCGCCCGCGGGGCATAGGTGCGCAAATTGCCGGTTACGCGGTCGTCAAAGCGCATGCCAAAGGCCAGTAACAGGTCAGAATTTTGGATGGCCAGGTTGCAGTACGCTTCTCCATGCATTCCCATCATGCCCAGGCTAAGCGGGTGCTGGGCAGGAAAGCTGCCCAAACCTAACAATGTGCTGGCAACCGGTGTGTGGGTTTTTACCGCGAACATGCCCAGCTCCTCAACCGCGCCACTGATCGTAACGCCATGCCCCGCCAGGATCACGGGGCGCTCAGCCTGTGCGATCAGCTCTACAGCTCGCTGAAGATCGGCCTGTGGGGCGTGAGCAGGTGGGCGGTAGCCGGGCAAAGAAATATGCTCGGGGTACTCGAATTCCGCCTTTTCTATTTGGGCATTTTTACAGATATCGATCAATACCGGCCCCGGGCGTCCGCTGCGGGCGATGTAAAAAGCCTCGCGCACTGCCTCTGCAATTTCATCGGCGCGGGTGATCAGGTAATTATGTTTGGTGATGGGCAGGGTGATGCCGGTTACGTCAGTTTCCTGGAAGGCATCACCGCCGATGAGATGGGCATGTACCTGGCCGGTGATACACACGATCGACGAGGAGTCCATCATCGCAGTAGCAATGCCGGTCACCAGGTTTGTTGCACCCGGCCCAGAGGTAGCCATGGCAACTCCAACTTTACCGGAAGCACGGGCATAGCCATCCGCCATATGGGTAGCCCCTTGCTCGTGCCGCACCAATACATGATGCACCGGGTAACTCAACATGGCGTCGTAAATCGGCATATTGGCTCCGCCAGGATAGCCGAAAACCACCTCGACCCCCTCCCGGATTATGCATTCCCACAAAATCTCAGCGCCTGATTTTTTCATGACAGATCTCCTTAAAATTACCGGTTAACCAATTTCCTTCTTGCTGACGGACCAATAGATTTGCTTACAATAAGATTGCACCTTGGCTAGCGCTGGTTACCATGCGGGTATAACGCCGCAGCCAGGAGCTTTCTGACCGGCTTTCAAAAGCTGGCAGGGCTGCCAGCCTTTGCTGGATTTCTGTGTCGCTCACGCTGACATTGAGGGTGCGCCCATCCAGGTCGATCTCGATCCGATCGCCGTCTTGCAAGGCAGCGATGGGTCCCCTGGCGGCAGCTTCGGGGCTGATATGCCCGATGCACAGCCCACGCGTACCCCCTGAAAAACGACCATCCGTGATCAGCGCCACCTGTTCGCCTAGACCCAGCCCCATGATGGCCGATGTAGGCGAAAGCATCTCTTGCATCCCCGGTCCACCGCGGGGCCCTTCGTAACGGATAACTACCACATCGCCTGGCTGAACCTGCCGGCTGAGAATCCCTGCCATGGCTGCTTCCATGCTCTCATAGATGCGCGCCGGACCTGTATGCTGGCGGAGATAAGATGCTACACCGCCAGTCTTGATTATGGCGCCCTCCGGAGCCAGGTTGCCGAACAACACCGCCAACCCACCCACGGGGCTATGGGGTCGCTCGATCGGCCGGATGACTTCGAAATCTTGGATTGTCCTCCCGTCAATCGATCCGCGTAGTGATACCCCAGCAACGGTGGGACGATCGAGGTGCAATGTATTGCCTGATCGGGCAATCTCATTAAGAATTGCCGGAATGCCTCCAGCACGATGCAGATCTTCCATGTGCCAGGGGCCTGAAGGGCTGATCTTGCTGAGATAAGGCACGCGATTGGCTACGGCATTAATCCGTTCCAGGGGATATTCAACCCCAGCCTCATGGGCAAAGGCCAGCGTATGCAACACGGTATTGGTGCTGCCTCCCATCGCCATGTCCAGGGCAAAGGCATCGTCAATCACGTCGGCATTCACCAGCTTGCGCGGCGTCAGATCTCGATCAATCAGCGCCAGGATTTGCGCTGCCGCGCGCCTGCCCAGGGTTTCTCGCTCGGTGCTGAGTGCCAACGCAGTGCCGTTATATGGCAATGCCAATCCCAGGACCTCGAGCAGACAGTTCATCGAATTCGCGGTAAAGAGTCCCGAGCATGACCCACAGGAGGGGCAAGCGAAATCCTCCAGCATCTTCAATCGGGCAGCATCGATCTTCCCCGCCTTGTATGCTCCAACGCCTTCAAACACCGAGATTAAATCAATCGTCTCGCCTGTGGGTGTCTTACCGGCCGCCATTGGCCCACCGGAGATGAAAATCGTGGGGATATCCACTCGCAGGGCAGCCATGATCATGCCGGGTACGATCTTGTCACAATTGGGAATACAGACCATACCATCAAACTGGTGAGCCATGATCATGGTTTCCACGCTGTCAGCGATCAGCTCCCGAGAGGGCAGGCTAAATTTCATCCCCGCATGACCCATCGCAATCCCATCATCCACGCCGATGGTATTGAATTCAAACGGTACTCCCCCTGCGGAGCGCACTGCCTCCTTGATCAGTTTGCCAAAATTTTGCAGGTGCGCATGACCGGGGACGATATCCACATAGGAATTGACAATCGCAATGAAGGGTTTTGATAGATCCGCGTCTGTTACTCCAGTAGCCTTCAGGAGCGCACGGTGTGGAGCCCTTTCAAACCCCTTTTTTACCTGGTCTGAGCGCATGCAATGACCTCCATATCTGATAAAAAACGGGGCTGCCTTTTGGCAGCCCCGTCAACTTTTGCAAGTCTTTCGCTATTTCCTAGTATCTCACCGGGTGTTTTGCTGCCTGAACGAGTAAAGGGCTCTTAATCCCAAGGATAAGAACCAGTACAGAAACCAGAATAATGATCGATAGGAACGAGTTCATGTCCGCAAATCCGTTTTTTGGTTCACGCTTAATTCTATCTAGTGTACAAAATATTTCTCTTTCTGTCTATGGGCATTTTCTACAATAAATTGGGTCTTTTTTTTGTATATTTTGTCAAAAAAGCAGGATTTTTTACTTGAGCTTACCCCCCAGAACCGGTCGACCGACTTACGTATATTTGCCAATCATGTGATAGATGCGCAGGGCCAGTTGTATCGCCAGGCGATTTTCAGGCATCTCAAGATCCAGGTTGGTGAGGGAGGAAATTCGCTCCAGTCTGTAAAGTAACGTGTTGCGGTGGATAAACAGTGCTTCGGCTGCCTGTGAGAGGTTGCCGTTGTGTTCAAAAAAGGCCTCAAGTGTATGGATCAGCTCACCAGCTCCCTCATGAGTGAGCAACTTGCCCAGGGTTTCTTGTTGAAAGGCAATCAACTCGGGGCTGTGCTCCAATTGAAACAACAACCGGTAAACGGATAGATCGGCGTAATAGAGCGGTTTTTCTTCCCTCAATCGACGCGCCATTTCCAGGGACTGGCCTGCTTGCCGCAGAGAAATGCGCCATTCCTCCAATGAAGACACTGGAAAGCCGATCCCACACCGCGCCTGAGTATTGGGATGTTCCTGGGCGGCCTGATTTAGCACTGCCTGGCCTAAAATCAGAGCCGGTTCAGGTCGTTTCTTATCGGGTGGAACCTGGCAAAAACAGATCACTTCACTGCCTAACGAACTGACAATGACCTGCAGTCCGAGGCGAGCGATCTCGCCATTGATCATCGTTTCCAAACGTCGCCGAGAGGGAGGGGCGAGTCCTTCCCAGGCAAAACGCAAGGCAACATGCGCTTGCTCGAGATCCAGGCCCATCGTCTGCACCCACAAGCGCACATCGCGGGGGGACAAATTATCCTGGAGCAGCGCGGTTAGCAGGTCTCCCTTCAGACGTTTTTCTGCCTCGCGGATCGCTTTGTTACGCGCCATCTCCATCGCGCAAACCGGACTGCCTTGCTCGATAACCAGATAGTCTAGATCATCTAATTCGCCCTGTAAACCTACCATAGACAGGTACCCCCGCGCCATCTCTCCCACGATCAGGGGCGCGATCAGGCGTTCCAACCCGCCAGGAATGGTCTGAGTTAAGACTTTCTCCTGGCTGACAGCAAGTTTGCGGTCGAGTAAACGATCTGGCAGGCTTCCCAAATCGCCTAACTGTTCGAGTATATCCGTCCAAATGGTCGATAAGGTGGATGATGGGTGGTGGGCCAGGATGCGGCCGCGCTTATCCTGAATCAGGGTTCCACACCCGGAAATCTCCGTCATCGCTTTTGTCAATCCCTCCAACCCTCTCCCTTCAGCCTCCAACTGCGACAATTGCGATCGGATCCGCACGCCGCGTTCCATCAACGCGGTGCGCTGGTTAATCAAGATAGTCAACATCGTGCGTTGTAGGCTGCGCAGGTCGGGTACATGTTCGTCCACGGCCGCAATAACGAGATCACCTGGATCGATATTCTCCGGCAGGGGAGCTGCACCGAGCAACAGCAGAGCGGCCAGCTTATTTTCCTGGGCCTGCTGGATTACCTGGCTGTTCAATTCAGATGCATTTATGAGCAACAAGTCCCCTGGCTGGGTGTCGGACAGTCCGAGAGATACCCAACGGATGGCGTGTTGGCTGTTCGCTTCACCACATATCCAGGTGACAGGCGCAGTAAATGTCAATCGAAACAGCTCTTTAAGGCCTGAAGTTTTCGCAGCCATAGGATTAACCGGCCATTATACTGCAATCGGCCTTTGAAATAATGTTTGTTATGCTTATCTTGCCGGGGGACGATCCGCGAATTACGCCAATTTTCGCTAATTTCTTTAGATTTTCGGGTTCATTAGCGTAATTCGCGGATAAATATCTTCGCCGGTGCTAATCCTGGCTTGGGCGGGCGGTGAGCGTTGCCTCCAGGCGCTTCTCTTTGCCATCCCGCAGCACCGTCAGGCTAACTTTTTGGCCGACTCCGGTCTGGGCGGACAGATAGGCGATCAGGTCGTCCATTTCTTTCACCGAATGATCGTCGATGGCGAGGATCACATCCCCGCCCACGCTGACCTGCTGCCCATTGATCGTCACCTGGCGGTCGCTGCCGCGCAGGCCGGCCTTGTCGGCTGGGCTGCCAGCCACGACTTCCGCCACCAACGCGCCGCGCTGGCTGTCTTCCAGGTTCATCGCTTTGGCCATGCCAGGGGTCAGGGAAGTGCCGCTGATCCCCAGGTAAGGGTGGGCGTAGCTGCCTTTCTCGATCAGGACCGGCACTACCCGCTCGACGATCGAGGCGGGAATGGCAAAGCCGATCCCGGCATTGGCACCCGCCGGAGATTCAATTGCGAAGGTCACCCCAATCAGCTTTCCCTGGTCGTTTACCAGCACGCCGCCAGAGTTACCCGGGTTGATCGGGGCGTCGGTCTGGATCACATCCGGGATGCGATAAACCGGCCCGCTGCTGAAATTCAGCTCTCCGGCTGGCAGGCTGCGCCCGAGAGCGCTGATGATCCCGACTGTCATCGTGCCTTCCAATCCGAAGGGGTTGCCGATGGCGATCGCCAGCTGCCCAACGCGTAGCCCATCGGAAGCGCCCATCTCGACTGGCTGCAGCTGCTCTTCAGGTACATCGACCTTGATGACTGCCATGTCGCTGTCGGGATCAACCCCAACCCGCTCTGCAGCTACGATTGTGCCATCCTGAAACGTGACTTCGATCTTGTCGGCGCCATCGACGACATGGTTGTTGGTGACGATGTGACCGGCTTTATCCCATACGAAGCCAGACCCCAAAGCCTGGCTGTATTGGGGTGTTTCTGGGCTTTGTTGATTCGGGGTTTGAGGTGCTTCTGGCATCCCCGGAAAGCCCGGCATGTTGAAGAACGGGAAGTTCGGGAATTGCTGTGAACCAGGCAGCGTCGCGCTCTGTTGCGTTAAGATGCGAATGTTGACCACTGATGGGTTCACTTGAGTGTAAATTCCGCTCAGGGCGCTTTCATAAGCCGCCAACAGACCTGGCTCGCTGGGGATGGCGGGCGTTATTTCGGCTTCCTTTTGAGCCGCAGGCTGCGATCC
>DATDRM010000160.1:0-23431 GCA_035291705.1 Anaerolineales bacterium | reverse complement strand
AACGGCTCAGGATGATGGTCGCGTTGTGGCCGCCGAATCCAAAAGAGTTTGACATGACGTGCCGGACGTTGGCCAGCCGGGATGAATTGGGGATGTAGTCCAGGTCACAATCAGGGTCAGGAGTCTCGTAGTTGATGGTTGGTGGCAGGAGGCAATCCTGGATGGTCTTGACCGCGATAACGGCTTCCAGAGCGCCAGCGGCGCCCAACAAGTGACCGGTCATCGATTTCGTGGAAGAAATCGGGATATTATATGCCTGCTCACCAAAGACAGTTTTTATAGCAGCGGTTTCGCTTTTATCATTGAGCAGCGTGCTGGTGCCGTGGGCGTTGATGTAATCGATATTGGTTAGATCTATCCCGGCGTGGTCTAACGCCATGCGCATGCACAGTGCGGCTCCGGCGCCGTTTTCGGCCGGCGCGGAGATGTGGTAGGCGTCGTTGCTGCTACCATAGCCGCTGACCTCGGCCAGGATGTGAGCCCCGCGCGCCTGGGCGTGCTCCAGGGATTCGAGCACCAGGACAGCCGCGCCTTCACCCATCACAAACCCATCACGGTATAAATCAAATGGTCGGGAGGCCCGTTGGGGTTCATCATTGCGGTTGGAAAGAGCCCCCATCACTCCCAGACCGGCCATGGCGATGGGGATTATGGCTGCCTCGGTGCCGCCAGCCAGGATGGCGTCGGCGTGGCCGCGGCGGATCGCCTCGGACGCCTCGCCAATCGCGTTGGTGCCGGTGGCGCAGGCGGTGACGACTGCCATATTGATGCCGCGCATGCCAAAATAAATGGCGATCATTCCGGCTGGCGTGTCGGGAAGCATCATCGGCACCAGGAAGGGGCTGACCCGCGTAGCACCCCGCTCCAGGAAGACTTTTACCTGCTCGAAGAGGGTGCCAACTCCGCCGATACCCGTACCGATCACGACCCCAATTCGATCGCGGTTTTCGTAGTTTATTTCCAATCCTGAGTCCTGTAAAGCTTCGATAGCGGCTGCCAGGGCAAATTGGGTGCAACGGTCCATGCGCCTGGCTTTTTGGTTCCCAAATCGTTGCGCGCCGTCAAACCCCTTTACTTCACCGGCGATTTTGCATTCAAATTCGCTGGTATCATAATGAGTGATCCGATCGATACCAGATTGTCCAGCCTGTATACAATTCCACATCGATGGTACATCGTTGCCAACCGGGCTAATGCAGCCAAGACCGGTGATGACTACGCGTTTAGACATGCTCCTCTCCTTTGGGCGTATAGATCAGTGATCGGTAACCGGTAATCTGTCAATACAATACCTCAATAAGCCATCCAAGCTGGACCGCGGCTGGTTTCGGAATTTATAACACCTCCTGAGGAAAATCGGCGCGCAAGGTTGGATTTTTATTCCGAGTAAATAATTCAGGATTCGGAGACACAGACCTGGGTAAGGGCGCTCAAGGCGGTATGCGCTTGCTGAATGTGGAGTCGGTCATGTCCAGCGATGATACTGACAAGTTCTTTCAGGTCGGTGGGCCCGAAGATAGCATGGCGAGCCGGGCGTTTCCAATCCCTCTCTTTCAAGTTCTCCAATAGATCCAGGATTTGAATTCGGTGGCTCGTGAAACTTTCCAGTGCCTCCAGGCCATTCTGGCAGAAATATAGGCGTTCCTCTGCCCAAGGATCGGTGTCCATACCAGGCAAGAACGGATTGTGTTCCAGAATCACCTGTACCAGACGGGGTAAATTGACTTCACTGTCCACGTCACGCAGGTGACAGAGGATTTCCGTCAGGCTCCATTCACCACTCTGGGGGTTTTCGTCCCAAGTGGACGCTGGTAAACCTTGCGAAAGGCTGGCGAGTGCGGCCGGGGTGGCGCGCAGGGTGGCCAACATGGCATTCGGGTGACTGAAATCAGGTTGAAGCGCTTCAAGGGGGGTCGAATCCAGCCAGGGGAGCAGGTCGGCCAGCCTGCCATGACCGTTGGGGGCGTAGAGGCCAGTGGCCGGCTGAGAAGATCCATCGTTGATCCAGAAAGCTGGCAACCCCAGGCAGCGCGCTGGATAGATATCGTCGTGCAGGCTATCTCCGATCATCACGACCGGCTCCTCCGGCCAGCCCAGTTGCGCCAGCACCTCGGCGAAGTAAGCCAAATTTGGCTTGGCGAAGTGAGAGGTTTCGTAAGATGTAATTAGTTTATAGGGATAATCCAGCGCAGATAAACCGGCCCATTCGAGGCGCTGCAAGATTGCGCTGCGCGGGAACAATGGACTGGTAGCGACAACCAGGGAATAGCCTCGATCGAACGCCGCCTTGACCAGTTTTATCGCATCTGTACGAATTTGGGTCAGGTCGCGGAGAGTGGGAAAGACGTCAGCGTAGAAGGCTTCAATCGCTTCGTGTAAATCCTCAACCTGAAGGCCGAGCGAGGGGTAAAAATCGCTTTCGAAGACCTCTCTTAGGCTGCGGTCTGGCCGGTTGTTTTGAACCATGCGCTGGGTGGCAGCCAGGAGAGCAGGGATTAGTTTTTCTGGGGGGGCAAAAGGGGCGAGATGTCGTCCCAAACCTTGCAAGTAGACTGGCAGGAAGGTGCTGATATCATTGCCCAGCAGGGTATCGTCGAGATCAAACAGCAGTGTCAGGGTCATGAGTCTCTCCGGCGAAAATGGGGGGCAAAGGATGGCACTCGCCACAGCCTACTTGTGGCTCGCCTACCGGGCGGAGCGTCTTTGTGCAAAAGGCTTTAACATTCACTTTGCGCTTGAGGTATGGAAAAGGCCGTTCTACTCGTCCCTCAAGCACCATGTACGTACAGGCATTGGCTCGCAGCAAATCCGGCACCGGGCAGGTAAAACACAGGTCTCGCGACCAGGGCTGCGGCGGCGAGGCGTCTGCCAGCAGGCGACATTCCTCCTGTTCTCGGCCGCGGTAGTAATCCCCGTAGAAATAGCGGCATTCTTTCCCGGCAGGAGTGCGCATAAAGCCGGTTATACCCTGGTGATATAGGAACCGGTGCGTGTATCCACGCGGATCGTATTGCCTTCCTCGACGAAGTTAGGCACTTGCACCTCCAATCCGGTCTCGGTAATCACTTTTTTGGTCACTCCGGTGGCGGTGTCACCGCGCACAGCGACCTCCGCTTTGATCACCGCCAGGTCAACCGTGATCGGCAAGTCGATATCCAACGCTTCATTTTGGTAGAAGGTAAGTTTGACTTCCAAACCCTCTTTCAAGTATCCAGCGGCATCGCCAATGATTTTGGACGAGATAGCCGGCTGGTCGTAAGTGTCCAGATCCATGAAATGATAGAGCTCTCCGTCATTGTAGAGATATTGCACATTGTGATAATCTAAGCGGATGTCTTGCACTCTGTCACCAGAGATAAATGACTTGTCCAGGATCGTACCTGTCCGCAGGTTGCGGGCTTTGACGCGGATGGTGGCTTTACCCCGGCCTGGCTTGTGATGCTCGTAGTCCAAAACTTTGTAGAGTGTGTTGTCCAATTCAAAGGTCACACCTTTCCGCAGGTCATTTACGTCGATCATACATTAGCCTCATTCGAGTAGTTGTTGTGATACGCGGCAGGATTATAGTCCACGGCGGGGGGCATGGCAAGGGCAATCTCCAAAGCGAGATTGCAGGAGCAATCTCTGAGAAGGGAATGCCGCTCTAAGCAGGTGATAGTGCCTGTGGTAAACTAAGATGACTGCTGGCGGTTGGCTTATGTGCCCAGACGACCGGCGCGCTTCGTGTTAGAAATAGCTCCGGTTCACCTGCCGGATTTTAAAGTTGGAGATGAAGTTCTTTTTGAAGAAAAGCCTTTGGATTAGCTTCGCCCTGGCCCTCATCCTGTTATTGCCGGCCAGATTGGCCAGCGCTCAAGATGAGGGACCAGTCGGCCCGGTTTATATCGTTCAAGAAGGCGATACGCTTTGGGAGATAGCCCAACGCTTCGGGGTGTCGATAGAGGACTTGAGCCGGGAGAATGGTATTGCCGATCCCAGCCAGCTGGCTGCTGGAGCGCAGCTGGTGATCCCGGGGTTAGAAGGTGTCCAGGGGGTGTTGGTGACGGAAAGCGTGCCCTTCGGGGAAAACCTGCGCAGCCTCAGCCGCCGTTACCGAATTCCGGTCGAGACTCTCATCCGATTAAATCACCTGGTCAGTCCGGCCGAATTGTACAGTGGGGCGAATCTGATTGTCCCGCGGAGCGATTCCCAGGTCCAGGCCGGTAAGCGGATCGCCTTGTCTGCCGGGCAATCCTTGCTGGAACTTGCGGTGATCGAGGGCAGCAATCCTTGGACGGTGACTGAAAGCAATGGCCTGCTTGGGACATCGGTTGTTATCCCGGGCGATGTCTTGCGCCTGCCCCAAAACGGCGCGCCAGATGGGCCGGGAGCGCTTCCGACGGCAATCACGGCGGTCGAATTAACTCCTAATCCCCTAAGCCAGGGGGAGACGGGGGTTATCCGTTTGGAAACTAACGGCCAGCTATCAGCTAGTGGTTCACTCAGCGGGCGCGAATTGCATTTCTTTGCCGATGAAAACGGGGATTACGTAGCTTTACAAGGAGTGCACGCCCTGGCTGAACCTGGACTCTATCCTCTGATTTTGCAGGGGACGCTGAGCGATGGCACGCTATTTGGATATTCGCAAATGGTGCCGGTCCTGTCCGGTGACTTTAATTACTTTAAGTTGATAGTCCCTCCGGAAACCATCGACCCGGCAAACACAAAACCCGAAGATAAACTGTGGAATTCATTACCGGTTGACGCCAGCCTGGAAAAGATGTGGGATGGTGTATTTCAAAGCCCGGTTTCGCAGCCCTCTCCCTGTGGTTTTACCAGCTTCTTTGGTGAGCGCCGTTCTTACAACGATAGCCCGTACAACTACTTCCACACTGGTTTGGATTTTTGTTACAACTATAACAACGCGCTGAATGAGATCTATGCTCCTGCACCTGGGAGAGTGGTCTTCGCCGGTCCACTCACTGTGCGCGGCAATGCCACCATGATCGACCATGGTTGGGGTGTTTTTACTGGCTATATGCATCAGGACGAGATCCTCGTGGAAGTGGGAGACAAGGTAGAAACCGGGCAGGTGATCGGGATTGTTGGCGAGACTGGACGGGCAAGCGGGCCGCACCTGCACCTGGAAGTGTGGGTTGGTGGTGTTCAGGTTGACCCTATGGATTGGTTGGAGAGGGCGTTCCCCTAACTATCTTGCTCGTCTTCATTTTCCTCGATATCCTCGGATTCCTCTTCGTTCGGTGTTTCGAACTTGCCAGCATAATAATCCGCTAGGACGTGGCGAGCGTCCTCGACCGAGCTCGCCGGAACCATGATCTGGACCTGACCGAGAGGGCCAACATTCAAACCATAAGCTCGCCCGGCTCCTTCCTGGTTGAGGACGACCAGGATACCCTGTGCTTCCAGCAGGCCGCGCAACAACTCAGCTTGCAATTCTCCATAAATTTCCGCGACAACTTCCCAGGTTTCAGACATGGTAAAGGCTCCTAAAGGCTTTTATTGTTTGAAATGCTTTCGGCCATCGCCTACAGATGACTTCATAGAGTATAATATTAATCTGGAAAAAGTAAAAATATTATGCAGGGTTGATTGAGGTAGATCCACCTGATGATTCGAGGCAATTTATGGTGATGGCATCCTTTTCGCTCCGGGAGGATTATTGGGAAACCTTTAAACTCCAGGATGAGGATATTGAATTTCTATACAATTATCTATTAGAACTAGAGACCCCGTTAACTCCCAGTGAACTAGCAGACGCTCTGGTTAAGGAACGTATCCGCCGTGAGATGCAGGCGCTTGAACGGCAACGAAGTTCTGCGGGGGATACGTATTTGCCCAAAGAGAGCTATGCCTTAAATCAAAATCTAGTCTTTCCTGCAATGGGCTGGCGGAAAGGCGAGGTAATCGGCCTGAGGCTGGGACGAAACCCGGATTTGCAGCCTTTTATGGTGATCCAGGTTCGATTGGAGGGTGGGGAACAACACGAGTTCGCCAGTGAATTGCCGGACCATTCTCTCAACGATCCTCCCCCAATATTGCACGAAGACGAGTTACTGGACACACAGTCTGTGTTGATGGAGTATGGCGATGATATCGCTGTCCGGCTGGAAGAGGGGCTGCAAGCGAATCGCGATTTTGTGCGCATAGCCGGTCGTTGGTTTCCGCGGGCGTTGCTGGTGGATGTCAACCAAGGTCATTTAAATCTGGCGGAAGCTTTCCTTGACATGGCTGGCGGAGGTCCGCTATCGACACCGGCCTTGTTAGAGCAAGTCGAGCTCCCCTCGAATGCTAACTCGAAGCTGGTGGAATTCTCGCTGGATTTGGCCATGGAAGAGGATCCCCGTTTTGACGAAGTCGGTCCAGCCGGGCAAGTGCTCTGGTATCTGAAACGTTTGGAGCCAGAGGAAGTTCGTGAGACGCCCTTGTTCTTGCGCTATCATGATATCGATCATGATCGTTCTTTCATGACCAAAGAGATGTTAGCGTTGGAACGTGACCTTAACGACGAGCTTTCCTCTATGGAGGGCAAGCCGGCCCGGGAGGAGGAGGTGGTTGTCCGGTTGATCTTCCCGCATTGGCGGGTAGGTGCCTTACCCCTGTCATCACGCCTCAGCCAGCTTTTCCCAACAGCCTATGAAGCCCCGCGCATCCGATTTATGTTGGTCGACCGCGACACCGGGGAGCAGTTTCCTGGCTGGGTGGTGCGTGAAAAACATTATGTGATCGGGCTGCGAAAGTGGTACCAAAAGCAAGGCCTGATGCCGGGGAGCCTGGTGCACGTCCGGCGGGGTAGAAAGCCCGGAGAGGTGATCGTACGGGCGGAATCACGGCGTGGGAATCGGGAATGGATCCGCACGGTCCTGGTTGGATCGGATGGTGGGACTGTGTTCGCCATGCTCAAACAGGTTGTCTCTGCTGCTTACGATGAGCGCATGGCGATCGCCGTTCCTGATGTTGAAGCGATGGATAATGTCTGGGTGCGCATGCAGAAAGAACGCCCCCCGTTCGAACGCGTGGTTGTCAATATGGTACGCGAGTTAGCCAAGTTGAACCCGCAAAGCCATGTCCACGCCAGCGAATTATATGCCGCAGTGAATGTTGTCCGCCGCTGCCCACCGGGTCCCTTGCTGGCTTTGTTGGCCTCGCGGGCGTGGTTTGTCCATGTTGGTGATCTGCATTTCCGGTTTGACGATTCGGAACATGTTTGATGGCCCGGTCTGGAAGAGATGTGATCAGGTAGAGCGGCTGCAGGGTCGACCAGGAGGAAAGAAGTGACGGAATTAAAACGGTTTAGTCTGGTCAAACCTACGTTACAGACGCACTATCATATCGATTTTACCTGGTGGAGCCGGGCCGATCGAAACTGGCGGATTGACCTGTTCAGTTTTTTATGCCCCACGCACCAGGAAGTTTTTTCAGACATGCGCGGTGAGGACCTGGTTGATTGGGTAGATCCTGAAACGGCTGAGGTGCAGCAGGTGGATGGCTTGCAACACATTTTAATCACCCATTGTGCCAAAGAAGCAGAGTTTATCGACGAGCGCACGACGTTGGTGGACGGAGTTTTCCGCATCCTTCTGGCAAATGGGAATGTACCGCAGACTCCGATCGAGCTGGCTGACCAGCTGGGCAGATCTCCCACCACGATCTTGCAAACCCTGTCTGGGAATTGGGTCTACAAAGGATTACGTCCCTGCCCGGAATGTTGATCTAAATAAAGTAGTGCCCCCGTAGCTTAATGGACAGAGCAGAGGTCTTCTAAACCTAAGGTTGTGGGTTCGAATCCCGCCGGGGGCGCCTGGGTGGGGAGGTAGTCATAAACGGTCTGGCAGCTGGATAAGGAGAAAGAGTGATGAGCATTGAACGCCAGGGATTATTTAAATTCAACGGTCAGGAGGTTACCGTGGTTGGAGCGGATCTCCGTGTAAGCGACTTAGCGCCTGAATTTGAGGCTCAGGCCGCGGACTGGTCAATTGTGAGAGCCTTAGAAAGTACGCAAGGGAAAGTACGCATTATCGGTTCGCTGGCTTCGTTCAGCACCTCCGTCTGTGACCGTGAGACGCGCCGGTTCAATACGGAGGCGGCCACCTTGGGACAGGATGTAGCGATCCTAATGGTCAGCATGGATCTGCCCTGGACTATGAAGAATTGGTGTGCAACGGCTAACATAGATAGAATGGTCACGCTCTCCGATCACAGGCATGGTGAGTTCGGTGAAAAATATGGCTGTTTGTTGAAGGAGCCACGCATCTTTCGCCGCGCAGTGTTCGTCGTCGGACGGGATGGGAAAATTGTTCACGCCGAGTACATGCCGGTCCTGGGGGACGAACCGGACTATACGGCTGTGTTGGCAGCTACCCGTCAGGCACTAGCATGATTGGCTTACTGGAGTGTGCAAAATGGTCGAGTTAATCCTGAAAACAGACCCTTTGCGACCGGGTTGGTTTATTTCCGAAGAAGTGCAATCCCTCACCCCGGGCGCCAACCGCTGGCGGAATGGGATTCGTTCCCATGCCTGGCGTCCTCCGACAGACGTTTACGAGACGGAAGAGGCGATTGTGGTGAGAGTCGAGATCGGAGGGATGCAAGAAGAAGATTTTATGATCTCATTGACGGGGCGTTTGCTATCGATCCGCGGCCAGCGTCCAGACGTGCCCGAGCGACGCGCCTACCACCAGATGGAAATCTTCTTTGGAGAATTCTTATCAGAAGTCGAGCTGCCGGGACCGGTGGCAGCGGAGGGCGTCACTGCCGAATACAAGGCAGGCTTTTTACGTTTGGTGCTGCCCAAAGACCGGCCGAAACGAATTCACATCAGCGATTAATTTGATCACACCTATGCCTGCATCGCGTTGGATCCAAAGCGTTTCTGAACTTCTCAAATGGTTTGAAGAGGAAGGGGACTACCCCGCAGACCTTTTTCTCAGGCCGATCACACCGCGCGTGGTGGTAAAAGATGGTGAGAATGAAAGGGAGGAGTCTCAAGAAGAAGGCGAACTCGCCGGGCAAATCCCAGCTGTGTTGCCGATCCTGCCATTGCGTGGGGTAGTGGTTTACCCCCAAACGGCGGTCCCTCTGACCATCGGCCAGCCACGTTCCATCCGCCTGGTGGACGATGTCATGGCGGGGGAGGACCGCTTAATCGGGCTGGTCGCCTCTCGAGACCCAGAGCTGGAATCCCCGGAACCTAATGACCTCTTCTCGATTGGGACGGTGGCGATCGTCCACCGCCTGTTCCGGGCTCCGGATGGCACGATCCGGCTACTCGTCCAGGGACTGGCGCGCTTCCGGCTGGGCGAATTCAGTCAACATAACCCCTACCTGAAGGCCGATATCGAATTGATCCCCGAAGTCCTGGCGGATGATCTGGAAGTGGAAGCTCTGGCGCGCAACGCGCGCGATCAGTTTGAAAAGATTGCCGAGATGATCCCCTCCATCCCGCGCGAGCTGGTAGCGTCGGTCGTTGGGCTGGAGGACGCGTTGCAAACAGTGTACACGATCGCCAACTTCCAGCGCATGGAATTGAGCGATGCCCAGGCGCTACTCGAGCTCGACCCGGTCTCTGGGAAGTTGCGCAAGCTGGTCGCCATCCTGGCGCACGAGGTCGAGGTGCTGGAGATCGGGCAGAAAATCCAGAACGAAGCGCGCTCGGAAATCGAGAAGGTGCAGCGGGAATACTTCCTGCGAGAACAGCTCAAAGCCATCCAGAAGGAGTTGGGCGAAGGGGATGAACAGGCAGCAGAAGTAGAAGAGTTCCGAAAGAAGATCGAAGCAGCCGGTATGCCGGAAGAATCAGAAAAGATGGCGCGCCGGGAGCTGGACCGTCTTTCCCGTCTGCCGACTGCAGCCGCCGAGTACGGCGTCATCCGCACGTATCTGGACTGGTTGGTTTCCTTGCCCTGGTCGATCACTACGCAAGACGACCTGGACATCCTGCGCGCCCGGCAGGTACTCGATCAGGATCATTATGGCTTGGAGGATGTCAAGGAGCGGATCCTGGAATACCTGGCGGTGCGGAAGCTGCGCCAGGAGCGGCGCGAGGAATTGGAAGCAGCCGAAACCTCCGATTTTATCCGGCGTGTGCGGGAGGGCGTGATCCTGTGCTTCGTCGGCCCGCCCGGTGTGGGCAAGACTTCCCTGGGTCGTTCGATCGCCCGCGCAATGGGGCGCAAGTTCATCCGCATTTCCTTGGGCGGCATAAGGGATGAGGCCGAGATCCGCGGTCACCGCCGCACCTATATCGGCGCCATGCCGGGGCGCATTTTACAAGCTATCCGCCGGGTGGAGTCGCGCAACCCGGTCTTTATGCTGGATGAAGTGGACAAGCTGACCTACGACTTTCATGGCGACCCGGCCTCCGCCTTGTTGGAGGTGCTCGACCCGGAGCAGAATGTGGAGTTTCGCGACCACTATCTAGAAGTGGGCTTCGACCTCTCACAGGTGATGTTTATCACCACTGGAAATTTACTGGATCCCATCCCTGGCCCACTGCGCGATCGGATGGAAATCATCTTTCTGTCTGGTTATACCGAAAACGAAAAGATCGAAATAGCCAAAGGTTACCTGATCCCTCGCCAACTGCGTGAGAATGGCTTGCGACCGGTGGAGGTGAGGTTTACCCGGGAATCCTTGCAGACCATTATCCGCTCGTACACGCGTGAGGCGGGAGTGCGCAATCTGGAGCGGGAGATCGGCTCGGTCAGCCGTAAAGTGGTCACGCGCATCGCCGAGGGGCAGACCGAGGCCGTTGAAATTACGCCCGAGAAAGTGCGCGAATATATCGGCCGGCCGCACTTTTTTGGCAACGAAGAGATCGCCGAACGTACTTCGATCCCTGGTGTGGCGACCGGCCTGGTTTATACCCCGACCGGGGGCGACATCTTGTTCATCGAAGCTACGCGCATGTCTGGAGGGAAAGGCTTCCAACTGACCGGCTCCTTAGGCGACGTGATGCAGGAATCGGCGCGCGCCGCCTTGTCTTACGTACGATCCCGAGCGGAATCGCTCAACCTGGACGTGGATTTCTTCGAGAAGTCTGACATCCACCTGCATGTCCCGACTGGTGCACAACCCAAAGATGGGCCGTCGGCCGGCGTAACGATGGCGACTGCCTTGGTCTCACTGATCTCCGGGCGCCCGGTGCGCCCGGACGTGGCCATGACGGGCGAGATTACTTTGCGCGGCCAAGTGCTGCCGGTGGGCGGGATCAAAGAGAAGACCCTGGCGGCACACCGCAGTGGTCTGAAGATGGTCATTCTGCCCAAGCGCAATGAGGCTGACCTGGAAGACTTGCCCGAAGAGGTGCGTAAAGAGCTGAACTTCATCTTTGTGGACACGGTTGACCAGGTGCTCGAGTCGGCGCTGGAGCCAGCATCCAGAGCAAAACGCAAGAAGAAAAAGATCGCCGAGCCGGCTGCGGAAGTTATCGAACATGCCTAAGGTCATGCTCGTCGAAGATGACACCAACATGTTTTCCCTGCTGCACATGTTGTTAGAGTACGAGGGTTATGAAGTCGTCCAGTGGGAGGGCGGCGAGCAGATTGACGATGTCTTGAGCGTAATCCAGCGTGAGCAGCCAGACCTGCTGCTGCTCGATGTGCACTTGCGCCAGCTGAGCGGTTTTGATGTTCTGCGCCAGGTGCGGAAGGAGCCTGATCTGAAGGGAATGCGGGTGTTAATGGCCTCCGGCATGGACTTGACGTATAAATGCAAACAGGAGGGGGCGGATGGCTTCATTTTGAAGCCGTTTATGCCAGATGAATTAATTGGAAATATTCGACAAATTTTAGGATAGAGAAAACGGTGATGAAGAAAAAAATTCGTGGCCCAATGCAGTGGTACACGATGGACCTGCATCTGCACACGCCTGCTTCGATCGATTATCAACAGGCAGAGATTACATTTTTAGATTTGTTGCACCGGGCCGAGGCGCGGGGATTGGATATTATTGCCTTTTCCGATCACAACACAGTTGCCGGCTACCGGCGCATGATGGAAGAGATCGAGCAGCTAGAGTTTCTGGAGAAATCCAAGCGCTTACTGCCCGGCGAACAGGCTCAATTGAGCGAGTATCGGCGCTTATTAGAAAAAATCCTGGTGCTGCCCGGTTTTGAGTTCACCGCCACGCTGGGTTTCCACATCATGGGGATCTTCTCGCCAGATAAGCCGGTGCGGGAGATCGAGCATCTCCTGCTGAGCCTGAATATCCCGCCGGAGCAGCTGGATCGCGGCTCGGACACAGTGGGCGCCAGCAGCGATGTCCTGACCGCCTACCGCTTGATCGCCGCCGCCGGTGGATTGGTGATCGCCGCTCATGCAAATTCCAGCAATGGGGTGGCGATGCGCGGTTTTGCCTTCGGGGGACAGACGCGCATCGCTTACACGCAAGACTCCAATTTACACGCTTTGGAAGTGACCGACCTGGAGAAAAAAGGGCGCCATACTACGGCCGCCTTCTTCAGTGGGACTAAACCGGAATACCCGCGACGCATGCATTGCATCCAGGGCTCAGACGCTCACCGTCTGACGACAGACTCAGTGCGCAAGAGTAACCTGGGGGTAGGGGATCGGGCGACAGAGGTCTCGTTACCAGAAGTGAGTTTCGAGGAGTTAAAGGAACTCTTCCTGACCAATGACTTCGCCCGCACGCGCCCCCACCGCTTCAAGGCGGAGGCGACCTTCGATTTTATCCGCGCTGCCCGGGAAGAAGGAGCCAACATCGTCCAGGATTTCCATGAGAACATATCTGTGCGTGGTGGACGTCTGTATGCCATTGTGGCCGATGTTTGCGCTTTCGCCAACACGAATGGCGGCACGCTTTTCCTTGGCCTGAGCGCCGATGCCCGCAAGCCGGCCGCCGGGGTTTCCAGTCCGGAGCAAGCCGTTGCCCAATTGGAAAAAGAGATCAGCAACCGCATCAGCCCGCCGCTGCACTGTGCCATCGACGTGCATGAGACGGAGGGAAAAAAAGTGTTGCGGGTGTTGGTGCCGCGCGGCGACGACCCGCCCTATGTGGTCGATGAATATAAGATCTACGTGCGAGACGAGGCCGAGACCGGCCTGGCGGTGCGTGATGAGATCGTCGGCCTGGTGACTCGTGGGCAAAGCCAACGGCTGGGTCCGGTCAGCCATCCAAAAATCCAGGAGCCGGAGGTGCAAGTTCAGGCTGCACAGGCGGAATCCCCCGCGAGCGGCGCGGCTGCCCCGCGCACCGGCGTCGAGGTGGTGTCGGTCGAGGAGCGGGATGACACGCCGTACTATACCGTGCGTGACCTGCGCAACGGCAACGTGGTCAAGAATGTGACGATTAAATCAGCGCGCCGCTTGTGGCACTATGCCCTGACGCAATACGCCCAGCTGCCGCCCAACCTGGCCCAAGTCGATGTCCAGTGGCAGGGCGAGATAGGCTTGCTGCGTCGAGAGAAACAGGGAAAAGGCGATCGCTACGATCTGGTACAGCGCACACCGGATGGCACCCGCTTCTACTTTGGCGTCACCGATGACGGCATTCACGGCCCCTGGAGACAGCTGGTCGGGCATGACGACGAATAAAGACCAGGTAAGCATCCGCACCTTCGTCTTTCCGGATGACTATGCTGAAGTCTTCGACTTGTGGTCCCAGGCTGGTGCGGGGCTGCATGTAGGCCGGTCGGATTCCCCTGAGGAGATCTTCAAGAAGCTGCAACGTGACCCAGACCTGTTCCTGGTGGCGGAGGTCAATGGCCGGATCATCGGGAGCGTGATGGGCGGCTTCGATGGCCGGCGCGGCATAGTCTATCATCTTGGCGTGTCTTCCGACCACCGCCGGAACGGCGTTGGGCGAGCCTTAATGGAAGCCTTGGAGGATCGCCTGGGCGCCAAAGGCTGTTTGAAGTCCTACTTGCTGGTGACGAAGGATAACCTGGAAGCCATCCGGTTCTACGAAGCCAGTGGTTGGGAGCGGATGGAGTTGTATATTTATGGGAAGGAATTGGGGTAGGGAACAGGGAAACAGGTAAGCAGGGATCAGGGGATTATGACTTTACGGGTAGGCGTTCTTACAGTCTCGGACCGCTCGGCGCGAGGGGAGCGGCCGGACGCTTCGGGGCCGGCGCTAGTCGAGGTGATCAACGCTCAGGGGTGGTCGGTGACTCGGGTGGGCGTCCTGCCCGACGATCTGGCAACCTTGCGCGCAGCCCTGGCTGCGTGGGCGGATTCGGGCGAGCTGGACGTGATCCTGACCACGGGCGGCACCGGTTTCAGTCCCCGCGATATCACTCCTGAAGCCACCCTGGCGGTGATCGAACGCGTTGCACCCGGGCTGGCGGAAGCGATGCGGGCGGCGAGCCTCAGAGCTACCCCGCACGCCATGCTGTCCAGGGCGACGGCTGGCATCCGGAGAGGGACGCTGATCGTCAACCTGCCGGGCAGCCCGCGCGCCGCACTGGAAAATCTGCAAGTCATTCTGCCGGTGCTGCCGCACGCCGCGCAGTTGCTGGCGGAAGACCCACAGGCGGAGGAAGGGCATACGAGGCCGGGGATATAATCCGAAGATCGTTGGTTCAAAAGATTATTTTATTGTATAATAGGAAATAGAGTACAAGTGAACGTAAAGGCTACATCATTGGCGGTTTAACGCAAATACAATTCCGCCTCCAATACATTTAGTCGTGCGTCCCAGCCGCTGATGAACTTTTCGATCAGCGGCTTTATTTTTTCCAAACAAATTAGCCGAATGAATGGGAGTCTAGTGGTCCATGGTGCTACCAAACATTGAATCGGATCTTTCCCCTTTAGACCAGATTCGGCGAAAAGAAGCTGAGATCACGGGCCACATAGCGGCTGCCCGCGAGTCGGCGAGGCGGAGCCTTGAAACCGCTCAGAAAGAGGCGGCTCGCATCAAGAGCCAGGCACGCGTAGACGGCTTCCGCGAAGGACAGGCACATTACCAGGAGATCCTCCTGGAAGCGAAAGAGGAAGCCAAGGAACTTGTTGCGCAGGCCAATCGGTCGGCTGGAGAGCTGGGCCAGAAGGGAGGCCTTAAAATGGAAGAGGCTGTCCAGGCGACGGTCAGAATCGTCATCGGGTTGAAAGAGCATGTAAAGGGCGTATGAACATCGAAATGGTTCCCCTGGAGATGATCGGCTTGAAGACTGACCTCCAAACGATTCTGCGTGTCTTGCGCCGGTTGGGTTGCGTGCACATAGATGAAGTAGTGGAGTCGTCTGAGGTATTGGCGCGCCCGTTGACATTGGATCGTGAAACCCTGCAAACCCAGGAAGATCTGAGTTTCTTATTAGTACGGCTGGAGGGCTTGTCGGATGCCCTGGGATGTGCATCTCGCCCAGGGAATGTTCCAATCAGCGAGGACTACTTGACCTGGGCGCAGGCTGGGGTGAATATGTTGCTGCCGAAAGTCCAGGCTCTTACGTCCCGCCGGGAGAAATTACAGGCCGAGCTGGCCTCCCTACCGCGTTATGAGGCCACTCTACGTAAGCTGCTGCCTATCATCCCCCCATCGGCGCATGCGCCTGGTAATAGCTCGGTTGGCGTGCTTGTCAGCCGGACACACGTGGGTGTTTTGGACTCGGTGGGAAGGCGTGCTCTGGATTTGACTGCTGGTCGCGCCGAGGTGGTGGCCAGCGACATCGACGCTGCTACCCGCGCTATGTTGATTGTCTTTCCAGTGGAGTTCACCAGCGCGATTGAAGCCTTGTTGGGACGCGAAGATGTTTCTCGCTTGCGTTTGCCTGCTGATCTGGGTGAAGGTCCACCGGACGTAGTGTTGGCTGCATTGCATCGCCGCCTGGTCGCTATCCCGGAAGAGATCAAGGAATCAGAGGCTCAACTTGCTGGATTGGCAACCGAGTGGTGTGAAAAACTAGCCTCCTGGCGAGATGCTCTGCGGGATGAGTTGGATGCCAGCCATGTTCTCTCTCAATTTGGCGAGACGGACATGACCTTTGTCTTGGTGGGCTGGACTCCAAGCCGGGATTTTGCAAAAGTACAGGAAGCCTTGAAGGAGTCCGTCGGCGAGGCTGTATTGGTGCAGCAACTGGCACTTACTCCTGAATTAAAGAAGCGCGCCCCGGTTTACCTGCAAAACCCGCGCCCGGCCCAACCTTTTGAGAGCCTCGTCAAGCTGCTTTCTCTACCCCGTTACGGTCACATCGATCCCACCCAGTTGATGGCTTTCTTCTTGCCGATATTCTTCGGGATGATCCTTGGTGATGTGGGCTACGGGTTGTTTTTACTGGTGATCAGCTTACTTTTCCTGCGGAAACGAAAGGCGGGGGTGATGCACGACATTGTTATCATCTTGACAATGGGCGCCAGCTGGTCAATTGTGTTTGGTTTTCTCTATGGTGAAGCCTTTGGAACCTTAGGAGAACTGCTGGGAATGCATCCACTCTGGTTTGACCGTGCCAGTGCGGAAAATGTGGCCAGTCTGCTGGTTCTAACGCTGGCCGTCGGCGGAGTACATATCACCCTTGGATTGATCTTGGGTGTATGGGAAGCCCTCCGCGACCGGAGCAAGTCCCACTTGCTGGAACGCGGTGGGATGCTCGTCGGTTTAATCAGCCTCTTCTTAATCGTTGCTGTCATGATGGACTACCTGCCCAGAGGGTTTATGACCCCAGCCATCGCTGCCATGCTACTGGGGATAGTTCTCTTGGGCGCTTCCCTGGGCTGGCTGGGCATCCTGATGGGACCGATCGAGTTCATCAGCCTGATCGGTAATGTACTTTCTTACCTGCGGATCGCCGCGATCGGGTTGGCTTCGGTATACCTGGCGAAGGTCGCCAACGATGTGGCCGGTATGGTTGGCAGCCTGATCGTGGGTGTGATCCTGGCGGTTCTGATTCATGCCTTGAACCTGGTGTTGGGTGCATTCAGCCCCACCATCCACAGCCTGCGTCTTCATTATGTGGAATTCTTCCGCAAATTTTATGAAGGTGGAGGCAGGCCGTTCAAACCGTTCAAAAGCCAGTTGGGTTCAGATGCCCGAATATAGTTGGATAAAGCGCATGTGGAATAAGGAATACTCTGGAGGAAAAAATGGACACTGCAGGATTGACCGCTATTGGTGCAGGGCTTGCTGTAGGTCTCGCCGCCATCGGAACAGGCCTGGCCCAGGCGCGCATTGGTTCAGCTGGTGCAGGTGTGATTGCCGAAAAACCTGAAGCGCTCGGTACAATCATATTGCTGGTTGCCATCCCGGAAACCATGGTGATACTGGGTTTTGCAGTAGCGGCCATGGTTTTGTTGCTTGGCGGTTGATATGAGTCTGGATGCCATCCTGCGAGCGATATCGGCATCCGGTGAGGACCAGGTTCGCCAGATCGAGGCGCGCGCCTCTGCTCAGGTTGATGATATCTTAAGTAATGCCCGCCGAGAAGCATCCCAGTTAAGGACGCAGGCCTTCAATGAGGCGGTTGCTCCGGCGGCAAAGGAACGCTCCCGCATCATCCACCGAGCCAGGTTGGAAGCTCTCCAAATCACGGGAAATCTGCGCGATACCCTGGTGGACACCGCCCTGAAGCAGGTGGTCGAGCGCCTGGCCTGCCTGCGCGCCGAGTCAGCTTACGCAGATGTATTTCGCAGGCTGGTGCAGGAGACTTTGGCTGAGCTCGGTATCTCTTCAGGAGAGGGCGGGTCTGCCTGCCTGGAAGTCGACCCACGCGATCGAGCCCTGCTGGAGAGCATCCTGGCCGAGATGAAATTGCATCTGCCAGTCCAGTATAACCTGGATTGTTGGGGGGGCATCCTCGCCAGGAGCGAGGATGGGCGCGTAGAGGTGATCAATATATTAGAAGCCAGGCTGGAGCGTGCCACCCCATACCTGCGGCGATACCTTGCGGCCTTGTTTGAGGCGAAGGAATGTCAGATTTCGACTACGGTAACGCCCGCCTACGTGCCATGAAGTCTCGTTTGCTCGCCCGGCGCGAATTGGAGGCCATGGTAGAGGGCAACAGTATTCCCAGTTTGATCACTGCTCTCACGCGGACGGCCTATCGCAAACCGGTTGAGGCGGCCCTGGTGCGCGCCAGCGGCATGGATTGCATTGTTGAAGCGGTGCGCATTGATCTGTTAAGTTCCCTGGGGACACTGGGTAATTTCTATCAGGGCGGCGCTCGGGAAATGGCCGTCATTGTGCTGCGGGCATACGACATTCACAACCTTAAAGCCATCTTGCGTGGCCTGAGTAAGAACGTGCCGCCGGGAGAAATCCTCACCATGCTCCTGCCTGTCGGAGATTTGAAGTACGAAACGCTCATGGAGCTGAGCCGCGCTTCCGGGCCGAGGGGTGTGATTGATTCGCTGGCCAGCATGAATCTACCTATCGCTCAGCCCTTTCTCCGTCTGCGAGCAGAACACCCGGGTGCAGAAGTTTCGGATATGGAACTGGCGCTGGACCAATGGTATTTCCGGGAGGCTACCATTTCTCTGAAGAACAGCTTTCAGACAGAAGGATACTTGTACGCGGCATTGAAGTTGGACGCCGACCTGACCAACCTGCTCACCGTTCTGCGCTTTGCGCATGCTCCGGTAGAGCGTAAGCTGGTTAGCTACCGGTTGGGTGCCCCGGACTTTAATAGCCTCTTTGTAGGTCCTGGGAGATTGCCGTTTGCATTGCTAGGGCGCGCTGCCAGCCAGGACACGGCTGCTGCCGCCGTGGAAGTCCTCTCCGGAACTCCTTACGAGCCAGCTCTGCGAGCCGGGTTGGAAGCTTATACCCTTTCCAACCGGCTTAGCTCGTTCGAGAAATACCTGAAAAAGCACCGCCTGGACTGGATGAGGGGATTGATCCACAGAGACCCCCTTGGGATTGGCGTTTTACTCGGTTATCTGGCGCTGAAGGTCAATGAAACGAGCAATATTCGCTGGATTGCGCATGGGATTAACCTCGGGTTGAAGCCCGATGCAATCCGGAAGGAGCTGGAGTTAATCGGATGAGCCGCTTGCTGGTAGTGACGCGTCCCTCCCTGGTCTCCGGTTTTCAACTGGCCGGGGTGGATGCCTATGGCGCGGATGACTTAGAAACCGCCCAGGAGCTGGTCAATGAGTGGCTGGATTCCGGAGAGGTTGGTCTGTTAGCGATCGATGATGGATTGTTGGAATGCATGCCCCCGGCGTTTGTCAAACGGTTGGAATCTTCGGAGCAGATCCCCTACCTGGCGATCCCGGGGGGGCAGCCGTTAGGTCCCGAAGCTTCCCGGCAGTATCGCATTGTCCAGACTATCCGTCAGGCGATTGGTTTCCACATTACCTTTAAGGGCGAAGAGGTCGAGAGTGAGCGATAAGGAGGTTCGGTAGCGTTTACACCGAGGTAAGTATTGGATGAACGACAATGGCGCTCAGAGCGGTAAAGTGACCCGGATCGCCGGTCCCGTCGTGGGGGGCACAGGCCTGGAGGGCGTCCGACTGTATGACGTGGTGCAGGTGGGAGAGATGGGCCTGGTGGGCGAGGTGATCCGCCTCTCAGGGGAGACAGCTACTATCCAGGTGTATGAGGACACTTCCGGTATCCGGGTTGGGGATCCGATCCACACCACTGGTCTTCCCCTGGTAGCCCACTTGGGCCCCGGGTTGCTGGGCCAGGTGTACGATGGCTTGCAGCGACCTTTAAAGGCTCTCGCCGACCTGACCGGGAATTTTATCCAACGTGGCGTGGACGCTTCACCTATACCGGACGACGTCCTCTGGCGGTTTATCCCAAGGGTTTCTGTGGGAGATCACCTCGTTCCGGGAGATATATTGGGGGTTGTACCCGAGACGCAAGCGATTGAGCACCGCATCCTGGTACCCTCGGGGTGGAGTGGGCGGGTAGTGGAGATCCGCGCTGGCGAATTCAAGGTCAACGATGTCGTTGCCGTGATCAGCTCAGAAGACAACCATAAGGTCAACTACCAGGAGCTCACCCTTGCCCAGCGCTGGCCTGTCCGCCAACCGCGCCCTATCCAGGCGCGCCTTGCCCCCAGCGAGCCGATGTTGACTGGCACGCGCATTATCGATGTCTTTTCCCCGGTCGCCAAGGGTGGCTCAGCGATCATACCTGGCGGTTTTGGCACAGGGAAGACAGTGGTAGAGCAGAGCCTGGCGCGCTGGGCCGACGCCGATGTGGTAGTCTACGTGGGCTGCGGCGAGCGCGGCAACGAGATGACTGAGGTCTTGGAGGAGTTCCCCACCCTGGAGGACCCGCGCAGCGGTGCTCCTCTCATGGAGCGCACCGTGCTGATCGCCAACACCTCCAACATGCCGGTAGCGGCGCGCGAAGCCAGCATTTACACCGGCATTACCATCGCCGAGTACTACCGCGATATGGGGTATGATGTGCTGATTTTGGCCGACTCTACCTCCCGCTGGGGCGAGGCGCTGCGTGAGATCTCCGGGCGTTTGGAGGAAATGCCTGGCGAAGAGGGGTACCCGGCTTACCTGGCCGCCCGCCTAGCCGAATTCTATGAACGCTCCGGGAGAGTGGTCTGCCTGGGCAGTATAGAGGCTTCCAACGCAAGCGAACGCACCGGCTCGGTGACAGTCGTGGGGGCAGTATCCCCGCCTGGCGGCGACTTCTCTGAACCAATGACGCAAAATTCAATGCGTGTGGTGGGTACGTTCTGGGCGCTGGATTACGACCTGTCGCGCCGCCGGCACTTTCCTGCCATAAACTGGACGCGCAGCTATTCCCTGTACGACTTCGGCGTTTGGTATGCGGAGAAAGTGGCGTCAGATTGGCCCGAGCTGGTGGCGGAGGCCATGGCGCTGCTCCAGCAGGAGGTTGAACTGCTGGAAATCGTCCAGTTAGTCGGCCCAGATGCCCTGGCCGAGGCAGAACGAGCTGTGCTGGCTTTGGCGCGCATGCTGCGCGAAGACTTCTTGCAGCAGTCCGCCTACCACGAGGTTGACCGTTACTGTACGGCAGAAAAAGCTTACTGGATGCTCAAGACCGTGATGGACTTCCATCACCACACCCAGGCCGCCCTCCAGTCTGGTCTGCACCTGGAACAGGTTGTCGCTCTGCCGGTCGTGGCCGAGATCGCCCGGATGAAGGAACTCTCGCCCGAGGTGGCTGTGAGCGCCATCCAGCCACTGATGGAGCGGGCGAGGGCCGCTTTCGCTGGGTTAGGAGTGGAGTTATAGCCTGCTGAACACGAAGGGTTGAGGATTCATTTGAGATGCTGAAGACCATCCCCAGGCCCAGCCTGGTCACCAAGGAATATCGCACACTCTCACAGATCAAGGGACCCTTGATCTTCGTTGAACGCATAGCCGGGATTGCCTACAACGAGATGGTGGAGATCATCGATCCTGACGGCGTGACTCGCCTTGGCCAGGTGCTGGAGGTGGACCGGCAGCGTTGCATGGTGCGCGTCTTCCTGGGTACTTCCGGCCTGGACCTGGCCCGCACCCGGGTGCGCTTTATGGGCGATGTAGTCCGCCTGGATGTATCCCTTTCCATGCTGGGCCGGGTTTTGAACGGCTCTGGCCAGGCCATAGATGGCGGTCCTTCCATCATCCCGGAGATATCGCTAGACATTAACGGGCTGCCGATCAACCCCTTCGTGCGCACTCATCCCAGCGAATTCATCCAGACCGGAGTATCTGCCATCGACGGCTTGAATACCCTGACGCGCGGTCAAAAGCTGCCTATCTTCTCTGGGGCCGGGCTGCCGGCCAACGAGTTGGCAGCACAGATCGCCTCCCAGGCGCGCGTCCTGACCGAAGGCAGCGGCGGCAGCGAACCGTTTGCCGTGGTCTTCGCCGCCATCGGCATCACCCATCGCGAAGCTTCTTATTTCATGGACCAATTCCGCGCCAGTGATGCCATGGATCGCACTGTGCTGTTCATTAACCGCGCCGACGATCCCTCCATGGAGCGCCTGCTGACGCCGCGCGCCGCCCTGAGTGCTGCCGAATACCTGGCCTTCACCCACCACCGCCATGTGCTGGTGATTCTGACCGATATGACCAATTACTGCGAAGCCTTGCGTGAGGTGGCTGCCGCCAGCGAAGAGGTGCCCGGGCGGCGCGGTTATCCAGGTTACATGTATTCCGATCTGGCCAGTATCTACGAGCGCGCCGGGCGCGTGCACGGCAACCCGGGCTCGGTGACACAACTGATCATCCTCACCATGCCGGACGATGATATCACTCATCCCATTCCTGACCTGACCGGCTACATCACCGAAGGCCAGCTCGTCTTGAGCCGTGACCTGCACCGCAAGGGCGTCTATCCACCGATCGACGTCCTGCCCTCCCTATCTCGCTTGATGAACGCCGGGATCGGCCCGGACAAGACCCGCGAGGATCATCGTTCCGTTGCCAACCAGCTCTACGCCCTGTATGCCCAAGGTCGCGATCTGCGCCGGTTGATGGCGATTATCGGAGAGGCTGCCCTTTCTGCCGATGACAAGCGTGTTCTGGCCTTTTCCAGATCGTTTGAAGAAATGTTCGTAGGGCAGGGGATGATCAACCGGGATATTAAAGAAACGCTCAAACTGGCCTGGGACTTGCTGGCTCCCATGCCGGCCGAGTTGCTCAAGCGTATTCCGCAGGAATATATCGAGCGTTACCACCATGCAAAAGCTTGAAGTTGCGCGTGATTACATTGTTTGAAAGGTTTGATTGATGCGCACCGTCTCCGCTACCCGGATGGAGCTCCTGGCTCACAAGGCGCAGATCGCCCTGGCGAAGCAGGGCCTTGAGTTATTGGAGCAGAAGCGGACAGCGTTAATGAAGGAATTCATGCGGATCGTGGATACCGTCATGGAACGTTCCGACCTGCTCCAGCAAACGGCTGCCAATGCTCGCCAGGCATTAGCCAGGGCAGAGGCCACAGCCGGCACCGAGGCTGTAAACTCGGCGGCCATGGCCTCCCGCACCAACCTGCCTCTCGAGGTCACGACGGTCAATGTGATGGGAGTAAAGGTGCCGCACATCGAACAGAGGCGCGTCTCCCGCCCGATTTTGGGGCGAGGTTACTCGGTCGTTGGGACTTCGATCACGATAGACGAAGCCGCGTCTGCTTTCGAAGCCGAGGTGGAAGCTATCATCCAGCTGGCGGAGAGCGAACTACGCCTCACCCGGCTGGCTGCTGAAATCCGGCGCACCTCGCGCCGGCTTAACGCCCTCGACCACATGTTGATCCCCCGTTTGGAAGCTGAACGGGATTACATACAAATGGCGTTGGAAGAGCGAGAGCGCGCCGATCATTTCAGACTTAAATTAGTCAAGCGCACCCTTGAAAGGAAACGAGGGGCAGTCGGTAATTGACTCGTCGGTGAAGAATGGCTGCCCGCACGGCTAGAAGGGAAGCGCATTGATCTGTAATCCAGGCGGATTAGACAAGGCATAACGGAGGTATCCGATGAATGAGATAGAGTTTGATGTCGATCGGTGTGCCTCGGAAGGACCGCAATCGGCGTTGGAGAAGAAATTGATCGAAGAGTTC
>DATDRM010000159.1:0-3143 GCA_035291705.1 Anaerolineales bacterium | reverse complement strand
TCGGGACGACGACCGGGTCTAAGCCCACCTCGACGCCCTGGCCTTCGACCTGCAGGCGCTGCGGCGTGGTGAGCGATTCGGGGGGGATATCGAGACGCACATCGCTCACAGGCCTGGCCTGGCAGGCCAGGCGGAAACCGGCGGCAATCTCGTCCAAGCCAAGCTCAACTTCTTCGATGAGGGTGAGGGGTGAAAGCTCACCAGTCATCAAGCGCACGCGGCAAGTGCCGCAGGAGCCGATCCCGCCACACACGGCGACCAGCTCCACCCCAGCCGCCTGGGCTGCAGCGAGCAGGGTTGACTTGGTTCCTACCTGGACGCGGCGACCGACCGGTTCAAGGTCGATGGTATAGGAGGAGGAGGTCAATGGGAAAGGAGGGATTTTGCCACGCTGACTGCCCGGCTGGCATCCACAGCGTAGCCATCGGCGCCGATCTGTGCTGCATATTGATCGGTGATCGGCGCGCCGCCTACCATGACCTTGAGCGAACTGCGCAACCCGGCGTCGGCGAGGGCGTCGATAGTGACCTTCATGTTGGTCATCGTGGTGGTGAGTAAGGCAGACATGGCAATGATATCCGCGTCGACGGAGCGGGCTGTCTCAATGAATTTCTGTGGGGTAACGTCAGTGCCCAGGTCATAAATCTCGAAACCGGCGCCCTCCAACATCATCGCCACCAGGTTTTTGCCGATATCGTGCAGGTCGCCCTTTACGGTACCGATGACTACCTTGCCGGCCGATTTGACGTCGCTCTCCTGCAAGTGGGGCTTGAGCAGCGCTAACCCGGACTGCATGGCGCGGGCGGCGATCAACATTTCCGGCACATAGAACTCCCCCTCTTCGAAACGCCGGCCAACTTCGCGCATTGCGGCGATCATGCCTTCCTTCAAGATGACCCCTGGGTTCAGGCCGGAGGCCAGCGCGTCTTTCACTTTTTCCTGAACCAGGGCGCTTTGTCCATCGATCACCCCTGCATAGATATCCTTTAATAGTTGGTCCATGATGGTATCTCCTTGATTTATGCTATGATAAGTCTACGCAGTCTATGATTCTATCATCATAGGCTGTTTTAACGCTTTGCCCTGGCTTGAGGATCAAGAAATCGCTCCCAGAGGTGCTCCCTGAGTCGTCCCCCCAATCGCCATACAGCAAACGACGGATCAGCACCAGGTCGCCGGCCATGCGCTCGAAGGTCCAGCCGCGGCGGTCTGCCTCGCCCTGGGCGTAGGCCTCAACCGCTGTACCGTCGCCCACACCGAGATCGATGTAAACGGCGCGCTGGTAGTGGCGCTGCCAGGCGCCCATGACTTCCATCAGGTAATCAGCGTTCTCTCGGCCGTACTTTTCCACGTATTCAGCATAGACCGTCTGGAGATCAGTATCGCTGCCCAAACCCAGGGCAAGTGTGGAACCTTGATCGGAGCGACGTTCGATGTAATCCTGGGTGTACCAATAGGTACCGGGGGAGGCCTGAAATTGTTCCTGGTAGCGCTGGCGGCTGCCCAAGAAGAGGGTGATGCAATCATGGGCGCGCGGGATGGCGAGCGGAACCCCGCGAGAGATCAGTCCGGCGGTGGCCTGCCCGCACAACCCATAGGCCAGGACTACAGCATCATAGCCCTGAGCGGCGGAGGCATCGATCTGGTCTTGGAGTTGGGTGCGCAATTTGGCGGGGGTGTTGTGCAGACCGCGTTCGAGCAGCACAACATCCACGAGATGAGGGGACTGGGCAGCGCACAGGTAAATCGCCCGCGCTAATACTTCGCAACCGATGCATTTCAGACGCATGATGCCACCAAGTATAAGCGAAAATCAAGAGATTAGAGAATAGTAAGCAGGGATCAGGTTTAATCGGTTTACAATACAGATGCCTGTGTAGCTGATACGCATATCCCTGATATCTATACACCTATTTCTTTGATCATGTTTCTCCATCTGCATACCTACTCCTACTTCTCCTTCCTGCGGGGGCTGGCCTCCCCGGCCGAGCTGGCCCGGGCGGCGGCGCAAAACGGCATGGAGGCCCTGGCGTTGACCGATCACGTTGGCATGTCGGGGGCGGTGGAGTTTTATAACGCCTGCCTGGAGGCGGGTGTTAGGCCCATCCTGGGGCTGGAACTCGAAGTAGCTGCCCCAGCCGGTATGCCACCCGATGCTGGGAGCCTGGTCCTGCTGGCGATGGACTCAGAGGGTTGGGCGAGCCTGTGCCGCCTGAGCAGCGCAGCCCACACCCACCAGGTCGCCGAACAAGCCCAAGCAATCTCCTTTGAGATGTTGGCCAGTGAAACGCAGGGGCTGCTCTGCGTGAGCGGGGGGCGAGCCGGGCTGGCAACCCAACTGCTCCTGGCGGGGCAACCAAAAGCCGCGGCGGGTTACCTGGGGCGACTGGCTGAAGTGTTCCCAGACCGTCTGTACGTCGAGCTGCAGATGCAATCCGCACAAGAGGCAGCGCTGGCTGCAGAACACGCCCGGCTGGCGCAGGGATTGAGTCTGCCGATCCTTGCCACAAACCCCGTCTACTACCTGGCAGCGGAGCAAGCCAACCTGCAGCGGCTGGCGACGGCCATCCGCCTCAACCGTACGTTGTCAGAGATACCCGCTGAAGCTGGCGCGCCGTCCGGGTCATATTTCACGACGCCAGTTGAGATGGCCGAGCGGTTCTCAATTTATCCCGCGGCGATCGCCGCCACGCGAGAAGCCGCCGGGCGCTGCCAGCTGGAACTGCGCCTGGACGAGCCACGCTTCCCGGAGGTCCCCTTGCCGTCTGGGGTAACTGCCCTGGAAGCTCTGCGCCAGAAAGCGGAGGTGGGCGCTGTCCAATTATATGGAAAGATCACTCCAGAGATCCAGGATCGCCTGGACTACGAACTGGCTATGATCGGTGAGAGCGGTTATACACCCCTGTTCCTGGTGATGGAGGAGGTGCTGAGACACGCTCGACAGAAGGGCGTGCCGGTCTCGTCACGCGGCTCGGCGGCTTCTTCGCTGGTAGCGCATTGCCTGGGGATCAGCTCCCCCGATCCGCTGCGTTTAAACCTTTACTTCGAACGCTTTCTCAACCCAGCGCGTACGACTCCGCCCGACATCGACACCGACCTGTGTTCGCGGCGCCGGGACGAGGTGATCCGCTTCGTATACCAAC
>DATDRM010000158.1:0-3329 GCA_035291705.1 Anaerolineales bacterium | reverse complement strand
TGGCCAGTCGACCCAGCCGTTTCTTGCATGAAATTTATTCAGCCATCAGCTTCAAGCCTGAATAGCACCCTCGCCAGTAATAAACAGTAGCTCCCTTGGATGTGGGCTTTAGCCAGGCGTTACATCCGCCGAAAACCCAACCATTTAGGCTCGATTTTCTCAAACCAAAATATGAATTCCCTTCATCAAAACCAACCCATCCTCACCGCCGGCGCATCGCTCGATCAAGCACAGGCCGCCATGGTTCTGATCCACGGCCGGGGCGCCAGCGCCGAGGGCATCCTGTCGCTGGCCGCGGAACTGGATCACAAAGGCTTTGTTTACCTTGCTCCACAGGCGGCCGAGCAAACCTGGTATCCGTACCCCTTCATGACACCCATTGAGCAGAATGAACCCTGGCTTTCCTCTGCCCTGGATGCCATCGCTTCAGTTCTGGATCGTCAATTTGCCAATGGCATCCCTGTCGAACGCACGATCCTACTTGGATTCTCTCAAGGCGCCTGTCTGGCCCTCGAATATGCTGCCCGCAACGCCCGGCGCTATGGTGGCGTGGCTGGATTAAGTGGTGGGCTGATCGGTCCCCCAGGCACACCCCGCGATCACCCAGGCTCTCTCGCCGGGACGCCAGTCTTCCTGGGCTGCGGCGACCCAGACCCGCATATTCCCCGCCAGAGCGTTCTAGAGAGCGAGCGAGTGTTTAAGCGCCTGGATGGTGACGTGACCACACGCTTCTACCCTGGCCTGGGGCATGCGGTTAATAAGGATGAGGTCGATTTTGTGCGGAGAATGATGAAAGGACTTATCGGAGAAAAAGACAGTCTAAATGGATAAAGTTTTCATTCGCACAGCCACGCTGAGCGACGCACCTTCCGTCGCTCACCTGGTGAGCCAGCTGGGTTACCAGACCACCGCCCCGCAGATGGAAAGCCGCTTGCAGGCGATGCTGGCGCGCCCCGAGTATGTTTTATTCCTGGCAGAGACCAACCATACAGTGATTGGGCTGGTCGGCGCTTATCTCACCCTGGGGCTGGAGCTCGATGGCCCTTATGGCCGGCTGGGCGGTCTGGTCGTTGATCAAGATTGGCGCGGGCACGGCATCGGTAAAAGGTTGCTGGGAGCGGTCGAAGGTTGGTTGAAAGGGCGCGGCGCATCTCTGCTCCTGATCACCAGCGGGCTAGGCCGGGCAGAGGCGCACAGGTTCTACCGCCACCTGGGTTACGAAGAAACTGGCTTGCGATTTGCTAAAAAGATTTGAAATTGCACCATTCTTTACTCTAAACGCCAGGCTTTCTCCGCCCGGATGAACGGCTCGCCGGCTGCCTCATCTAACATGACCTCCCCCTCAATAACGAAAGGAACGCCTCCGGAAAAAGCCGGCCGGTAGCCTTTGAAAACGTCACTTGGAATTACCACCTCGATCATTCCATCCAAATCCTCCAGCGCCATTATATAGACGCTTTCCAAGCGCCCGCTTTCCATGCGCCCGCTTTCCAGGCGCCCTGTCCGGCTGCGCTGCCAGGTTTGGCGTATCCCGGCCACGCGCACCCGCTGGCCGAGGCGCGCCGCCGCCTCCAAGGTGGAGATCGTTCCCGCCGCCGCCAGCTGCCTTGCGACCAGTTCCAGCGGGTGGGCGACCACGCCCACACCCAGGATCGTCTCCTGGGCAGCCATCTTCTCCGCCAGCGACCAGTCCTCATCAGCCTCGATTCCTCTCGTTGCATCGAGCTCGAACAGGGGCAGCTGCCCGCCGCGCCAGCCGCGCTTTAACTGGCCCAACAGCGTTGGGATCGTCCCGAAGCCCTCCAAAGCACCAGCTTGGATCAGGTTCTCCGCTTCGGCCGGCCGGGGATCGACCCGCGCCAGGAAATCGGCCAGCGAGTGGAAAGGGCGCTGGTTGAGAATGCGCACCTGTGCCCGCCGCGTCAGGTCGCGCACCTGGTCCAGCCCCATGAACAATACCGGCCTCCCCTCCAGATATCTCACGCTGAACTCGCGCCCGGCGTGGTTGATGTGCGGCGCGCGCACGGCCAGTCCCATCCGCCGCGCCTCCATCAGGTAGACACGCTGCCCGTAATACCCTCCCCAATTCGCCAGCACTGCCGCGATAAAGACTGCCGGTTCATGGGTTTTGCACCAGGCTGCCCGCCAGGCGACCTGGGCGTACGAAGCAGCGTGCGCCTTAGGGAAACCATACCCGGCAAAAGCCGCCATCAGCTGCCAGATCCGCTCGCCAACCGCCTGCGGGACGCCGCTGTGGGCTAGAGCGCCGGTGACAAATTTCTCTTTCAATGTCCGCATCTGCTCCCCGGGATCGAAATGGCTCATCGCCCGCCGCAACAGATCGGCATCGGCCAGGCTCAATCCGGCCAGCTCATGAGTGATGCGCAGCACCTGCTCCTGGTAGAGGATCACGCCATACGTATCTGCCAACAGGGGTTCAAGCGCCGGGTGCAAGTAATCCGCCTGTTCTTCCCGGCGGTGACGGCGCACGAAGGCCTCCTTTAAGCCCCCCGTAAGTGGACCCGGCCGGTACAATGCCAGCGCCACCATGATATCGTCTACGCTCCGCGCCTGGATCTCCTTCAGCGTGGCGCGCATCCCGGGGCTTTCGATTTGAAAACACCCGATCGTCTTGCCGGCCTGCACCAGGTTTGCTGTCGCAACATCCTCTTCCGGAATGCTTTCCAGCGCCTCCAGAGAGGCAGTATAGCGGTTGGGATCCCTGGCCTGGATCGCCTCAGCTACATCCCCTAACACGGTCAGGCCGCGGATGCCCAGCAGGTCGATCTTCACCAACCCAAGGCGGGCGATCGACTCTAAATCAAATTGGGTGATCACCACACCCTTAGCAGCCATTTGGATGGGTACCAGGTCGGTCAACGCTCCAGGGGCGATCACCACGCCGCCCGGGTGGATCGATAAGTGCCGCGGAATGCCGATCAACGCCGCCGCCTGATCGAAGATGGTTTGATAGGCTCCAGCCGGATAGCGCTCGGCCAGCTCTGCATAAGGACTTTCCTCATCGGCAGCGAGTGCCCTCGGCCCCCACCAGCGGTAGGGCAGCTGGTCGATCAGGGTTTTGATCTCCGCCGGGCTCAACCCGCAGGCTTTGGCAGCCTCGCGCAGGGCCAACCGCCGCCGGAAGCGGTTGACCGTGCTCACCATCGCTACCCGCTCCGCGCCATATCGTTGGTATACGAAGCGGATCACCTCGTCCCGGCGCCGCGAACACAGGTCGGTGTCGATGTCGGGCGGAGTCGTACGCGCTGGGTTGAGAAAGCGTTCGAAGTAAAGGTTTAAACGCAGCGGATCGGGGGAGCTGATCCCCA
>DATDRM010000157.1:0-4543 GCA_035291705.1 Anaerolineales bacterium | reverse complement strand
ATGGACTACGGGTACGTCGCGTAGTAGATATCCTCTTCGACCGTGCCGCCTAAACCGCGCGTGTCTGCCCAGACCACGTGTGGGCGGCCTTTGTTATCCACAGTTACCCACATGTAGTCGCCCAGGAAGCCAGCCTGAACCGGGTTGTTGGCCGGGGTCAGGTTGGGCATGGAGGAGGTGGTCAGCCGGGTGAAGCTGACTGACGGCGAAGCGGAAGCCGGGTTGCTGACGGCCGCCAGGGTGATGTCGTTGCAACCGTCGAACTCGCAGTTGCCGTAGGAGCGGTCGTAGTAGGCTACCCACAGTTTGGATCCGTTAGCTACCACCGCGCTCCAGGGCTGCCATTGGGCGCTGCCGGCAGGGGTGAGCTGCACGGTGCTGCTCCAGGAAGCGCCGCCATCGGTCGAGTAGGCGTAGAAGACGTCGTTATCACAGGGCGGGGTGGCGGTCGCAGCTGAGCCAAGCGGATTACAGTTAGATCCCAGGTTGCGGGAGTCTGCCCAGCTGACGAACAGCTTGCCGCTGTTATCCACCGAGGCCGAGATCGAGGTGAACTCGGGGACGCGGTAGCCGTTGGGCGGCAAGCACTGGCGCCCCGCGGGGCAGCCAGCCGAGCTTGGGCCAAAGGGATGCGTGCCGATCAGATCGCCGACTTTGACCGGCGCCGTCCAGCTGGCCGAGCTGCTGCAGTCGGCGCCCGCCGGGCAGGAGACCATCATGACCTGGTTCACACCTAGATTGGGCGTATTGCCGTTGCCAAAGGCCACGTAGATGGTCCCATCTTTCCCGACGATCGGGTGCGAGCCCTGGTCCTGGTCGCAGGCGTTCGGGTTGGCCGATCCGCTGAAGACGGTGCAGAAAGCAGAGTTGGCTCCGCTGATCTCGACCCCGGGGGACCAGGTGGCACCGCCAGTCGTCGACTGGCTGAAGTAGATCGGGCTGTTGGTCGCCGAAAAACGCGTCCAGGTGGCGTAAACGTTGTTCACCTTCGGGCTGCTCTGGCTGGCGTCTGCCACGATGAATTCCTTGTCGTGGAATATAGCGGGGTTATTGTCGCTGGCCACCACACCCAATGGGACATTGCGGTACTCCTGGAAAGAAAGGGGAGCCGGGGTGTGGTAGAACGAGCCACCTAACCCGGCGTTGGATTTCGCCACGACGAATGCGCTGGCCGCAGAAGCCACGTCGAACAGGACCCCGCCCACATAGGCGTTGCCGTCCGCGTCGAAGGTGGCAGTGGGATCGCTACACGCGTCTGCGGTGTGCCCGTCCGCCATTAGAAACTGCCAGAAAGGCGGCACCATGTCGCCCCAGGTCTTGCCGCCGTCCATAGACCAGGCGTAACCGCAGTGGTTGAAGCCGATGCGAGAGTCATTTTGACCGGCGATCAGGTTCAGCGGATTGGTCGGGTTGACGGCGATCACTTCTTCAGCCTGGCGGCGCAGCGAACAGTCCTGGTTGACCTTGATATTGCGCCCGCCCTTGGTCCCGCCGCCGATGTATTTATTGGGACAGCCGGCTGTGGCCGAGGCGGGGGTGTTGTTCTTCTTGCTGTCGCCTTGGGCAGCATCGGCGCGCCGCTCCAGCTCGCCAGAGGCTTGCAGCATGGCATATACCGGTCCCGAGGAGACCAGGGCTTCCTTCACCCGGGGCTGCACCTTGCCCAGCTCGATATCCAGGGCGCGTTGCAGCACCTGGTTGCCCGGCCCCTGGTCCTCACCGGCGGCGATTTGCATCACCGCGACTGCCAGGACAACCACCAGCGCCAGAATCAGCGCTATTCGGATCATGGGTTTCATGATTGTTTCTCCTTAATTAGTCGAATAGTCGTCCGATGCTTTGCATCGACCGATGTACAGCATCGGCGTAGTCTTGTAGTCAGGTAGTCAAGATCGACAATCTTTCGTGGCCTACGAAGTACGGCCAGCGTTTGGTTCAATGAACGATATGGAAAACGGAGGAGAATGAGGCGGTTGAGGGGGTTAGAGGATCGATCTCACCCGTCCTGAAAGTCTCAGGATCCCCAAGCGCACGCTCTCCTTTGGATAGATCTGGATGGGCAGTCCACAGATTACAGCAAACCGAAAAAATCAACCCGATCCCTCCTTTACCAGATCGAGCGGGGCGCCCTCACTGGGAGATCGGTCACCCGCCCATCGCTGGAGATGCTTGATTGTTGCTGGTCTTCTGATCGGTAGACCGGCCGGATTTATCCCGGTCGATCTGTATAGACCCCCGATCATTAAGATATATTGTAGGAGTTACGCAGATGTGGGGATTGGGGGGGTGTTTGGGCGGGCGTTGCCCGCCCAAACACCCCCCATCCTCATTCCAACTGCGTAAGTCCTATATTGTAGATTTTATATCAAATTAGTGGGAAACACAAGGGTACATTTAGGTTATTTGGTGATTTGAGAGTAGAGAACAGTGGGGGCGGAGAAGGGCCAGAGGAACCAAATGAGCCAGAGGAGCCAGAAGGACAGAGGAGAGGATTGCGAATTGCGGGTTGGGAGTTGCGAGTTGCGAATTGGGAGTTGCGGGTTGGGAGTTGTGAATTGCGAGTTGTGGATTGCGGAGTGCGAGTTACAGTTATCACTTCCCCTTTGAAAGGATTTCTTCGGCCCAGTCAACAACTCGATGTGCAAGCAGGCGCGCTTGCTCATATTCCTCTTGAGTAATCTCCTCAGCCAAACCGGGATAGCGGGTCTGAACGGCGTATTGCGTGGGTCATCGTTGCGCTTCATACATCACCCGTCCCTGGCTTAATGCTGGGCGTAAAATAAGGCCAATCTGATCCCCGAATCTTTCAACGTCCTCTTCGGTCGCAACGACCACGTCAACGGGCATGCCGACGCCATGCAAGTTGCGGTCAATGGCCTGCGCTAACCGGCGGCGTTGCACCGGACCCCTGACGATCACGAGAACATCCAGGTCACTGTCCGGCCCGATTTCACCCCGGGTGGCCGAACCAAAGAGCACCACGCGCTGAGGGTGGGCGATTGAAACAATACGGCGGGTGACTTCACCGATTAGCTCAGTCCAGGAGTGTTGAGTAACCCGATCAGTCTTCACTGACAGGCGTCCATTCGTAGTTAAGGAATACGGGCTTCTTCGGGCAGGTGATCAAGGATGAATCGCCAAGTCTGCCGAGCTAAATCTAGCGCGTCGCTCGCTTCCTGGTTAGAAATATCGGGTAAATCTCCAGGATAGCGCGTGGTAATTGCGTATGGCGTTAGGATCGTAGCCGCTGCACGCAACTCATTGAAGTCAGGAGTGAACTTCAGGCACATCCCCACCAATGCCACCAGCGAATGGGTCTTCTCAAAAGGTTCATCCATCCAGGTCAGGTAGGCTTTCAGAGTCTTTTCAGCAGCCTGCTGGCAGTGGAATCCCACCGCGCTGTAGAGAGCAAACGGGCTTTCTAACAACCAGGCGGCAGCATCCAGGTCTTGCCGTGCTTTTTTCAACCAGGATAGTACTTCATCAACCTTGGGAGTTGCCATACAGGAGAATGCCCTTGGCTTTGGCCGTAGCGGCTAAAGAGGTCTTAACCTGAGCCAGGCGGTGGAATTCTGCGCGAGTAAGCACGATCACATCCACAGGGATGGTGAGACCCCACAACAAATCGTAGGAAATTGCTTCGCGCTGGTGGCGGGGGATATTTGAGCTTGGCACAACGACCAGCAGATCGTAATCACTGCCTGGATCAGCCAGCCCGCTGGCTTGTGATCCGAAGAGATAGATGCGCTCTGCTTGCAGGCCATTTGCCAGCCTTGAGACAATCTCATCGAGTACTGAAGTAATCGTCGGCGTTGTGGTCATAATCACTTCGATTATATCCGATCCTGCCCGACTAGAGGGAGTATAAAGCAGTATACAGTGGTCAGTATTCAGTCGTTCGTCGTTAGGGGGAATGGGGAGAGGAGGAGAATGGGAGAATAGGGGTTAGGAGTGGGATGGAGAGTTGCGAGGTGCGGATTGCTGATTGCTGTTTGCTGATCGCTGATTGCTAATTGCCAATCGCCAATCGCAAACGTGTAACTTGTCCAGTCATTTAGCGTTTAATTAAGTGCCCACCAATCGTGAATAATTATCAATTTCGCACAGTCGTTGACACAGGCCCTCTTTTTCTGATATATTTCATTATTCTTGTTGCCAAAGGAGATAAGCCATGCAGTACATCAACCGCTTCAATGTGTTGCCGCACAAAGCCGAAGCCTTTCGCGACTGGCTGAAAAAGAACGACAAATTGTTGCATGAGGGCATGCCAGAAGGCTGGCAGTACCTGGGCACCTGGTTCACTGTGCGCGGTTTCGGTCGCTACGACTGCGAGATGCGCTATGAGCTGGACGATTACGCCACTCTGGGAGGCGACTTCGGCAGCGACGCCTTGCAACAGGCCTGGCTGGAGATCCTCGACTCCTTCGCGCCCAACCAAGGCGAAACTTACCTGATGAAATCCGCCGAAGACATCCTCATAATGAAAGGCGCGTAGCCGGCTAGCGGAGCGCAGGCATGCTCCGCCCGCCAATTTCACAATCAA
>DATDRM010000156.1:0-4156 GCA_035291705.1 Anaerolineales bacterium | reverse complement strand
CCGGGCAGTATTTCGGTGAACTGGCGTTGATCTCCAACGCACCGCGCAACGCCACTGTCCGGGCAGTGACACCTCTTGCCTTGCTCAGTCTGCACCAGGAAGAGTTCGACCAGCTGGTGCGACAATACGTCGCCCTGGATAAAAGAGTGAAGCGGGATGTGCAGTACAGCTGGCTGCTGCGCGGCATGCCGATCTTCGACGAGCTGGACAGCCAGAGCCTGGATTTGCTGGCCGATCGGCTGCACCAGGAAACCGTCCGAGCAGGCGAGGTGGTCTTTCCAGAGGGAGAGGCGGGTGACAAGTTCTATATCATCGAATCAGGCGAGGTAATCGTCACCCGGATAGTCGACGGCCGGCCGGTGGAGCTCTCCCGTCGTGGGCCAGGAGAATACTTCGGCGAGATCGCCCTGCTCCAGGACCGCCCGCGTACGGCGACCGTCACGGCAGTGAAAGACTCCAGCCTGTTAAGCCTGGAGGGCGAGTATTTTCATTCACTGGCATCCAAATTCATGCACTTGGGTGCAGCACTATCTCGCACCGGCTCGCGCCGGCTGAAGTTTGTCCAGCAGGCCGAAACCGCGGCTTAACAAAATATCGAAACCGACAAGGAATTAGTTAATGAATTGTATCCATTGTGACCGGACAGCCTACGCGGCATGTCGTTTTTGTGGTAGGGGAGTATGTAAAGACCATATGTCTACCTTTCCCTACATCGTCAGCCTATACAGGGGAGAAGATGGGATTCAAAAAGCGATCGTTGTCCCAGATGCAGTCTATTGCGGGGTTTGCAAACCGCGTGAGCAGCCCGTACCGCTACCGGAATTGAAATGATGGCGAAGAGTCGATATTCGAGTTTAGAGATTAGTTTTTTTCTGAACAGTCGTGAGGTTTCTAAAATATAGACTATTAAGAGTGAAATAGGCCACATAAGAGCAGTGACCTGGCTCACGCTAGCCAACCCAAAACTTCACCAGCCGTGTTCGTCCTAGTTCACTGACAACCGGCCGGATAAAGGGTATATTCATACCAGGACAAAACAAGTCCACATACCAATTAAAAGAAACACAATGAAGATCAGGAGGTAGTGATGAGTACAGAAGATACCCGCAAAGTTGTCAGTCGAGCCGTGTTGGACGAAGAGTTCCGCAAGACACTCTACGGCGATCCCAACAAAGCACTCGAAGGTTATGATCTCTCTCCGGAGGAAATCCAGGCTTTACGCGCCGTGCCGGCCGAGACGATCGACGAGTTCGCCAACAGCCTGGAGGAACGCATCTCGATGGCGGTAGTGGCATTCGGCATCGACAGCATGGGTGGTGACGCTGCCGGCGGTAATTTATTCGGTGGGAAAGCCGCCGGCGCCGATGCATCCGGAGCCGATTATTATGGTGGGCGGGCTGCCGGCGCCGATGCTTCCGGGGCCGATTACTATGGGGGAAGGACCATGGGCGGCGACGCATTTGGTACACAAGCCATGGGCGCTGATGCTTCAGGTGCGGAGTACATGGGCAGCACCGGGGCGATGAGCGGCGATGCCATGGGTGGCACTGACGCGATGGGCGCGGATGCCGCAGGCGGGGATTACATGGGGGCTGACGCAACAGGCGCGGATGCTTCGGGTGCAGACGCTTCGGGCGGATTGGCCGCTGGGAGTGAAGTCGCAGGTGGCACTTTCGCCGCTGGCACAGCTGCATCCACCCGCTCTAACTGGCTTTTACGGTTGGCGACCGCCCTGGGGGTCAGCAAAGGCGGCGGCGGTGGTAAGCACAATTATTATTAGATCGACTCGGGAGAAATTTGACTTCGAAAGTCAGGCGAAATTGTTCATCTGAGAATTTCGAAGTTGAAAAAGCGCCGCCCCAATCGGGCGGCGTTTTTAGTTTGTAGGACTGGCTCCACGTTTATTCGAATTCGAGGGGGATTAAAGGGGGGAGATCGATCTAAGAGCCTTTTAGAAATAGAACATATGTGCTATAAGCAGCGGCAATTCAACCTAGAAAAGAGGTCACGTTTTAAATTATGCCCACAGGAAGGGAAGGTGAACCATGTCCGCTGAGACTTTATCCTTGGTCGCTGGAACGATCCTATCACTCTGTTTTTCGTACATTCCGGGGTTGAGGGATAGATTCAACCTACTCACACCGACTGAGAAACGCCTGATTATGCTGGGAATGCTCCTCCTGGTGGCCATGGCGGTGTACGGGTTGGCGTGCTTTGGATGGGGGCAGGATTGGGGGATATTCTTGACATGCAACCGCGCCGGGTTAAGCGAACTGATCAAGCAGCTGATCATCGCTATCATGGCAAACCAGGGGATCTATGCGATTTCGCCGCGGGGGCGGAGTCGGTAGTGGCCAGTAGCCAGTCATCATGGCCGGGTATCCATCGCGGAATCAGAAGAGCCAAACCAGCCCCACCGGGAGTCTGGACGATGAGATCCTCATGCTGAGGACGATCACACGCAGGGTTTTCCAACTGGCAGACGGTGTGGAGGAGCTCGACCAGGCGATAAGCCTGCTCGGGGCATTGGGAATCGCCTCGACCCGGCTGGCCAACCTGCTGAAGGCGCAGAAAAGCCTGGGAAACGAACAGGATGGGGTGATGACCGCGTTGTCCGAGGCGCTCGAGAAGGTTAGAAAGGATTGGGAGAGAGAAAAGAGGAAAGGGTCAGAGGCTCCGGAGCAACCAAAAGAACTAGAAGGACCACAAGAGCCAGAGAGGCTGGACGCTCCAGAAGAACCAAAACAGCCAGCGGAGGCATGCGAAGGAAATGGATAACTGTCCGATCCAGAAAGAGACAGAGAAGCTAAAAGGATTAGGCATAGAAATGAAGAGGGCGATGCGCAGGTTGCGCCACGACCTGGCCAAGTGCGACGTGTGCCCGGACCTGGTCGAATGTCCAATTAGGCAAGAGTTCAACGAGATGATCGATGGGATCATCGCGAAGGTCAATAAGGAATGGGGAAGAAGATGAGAAACCAAAGAAACCAGAAGAACCATAGAAGTGATAACACTTGGGGAAGACGGGATTGGAAATCGATGGATGATAGAACAACAAACTCTATTCGTGGAAATTGTGCGAGATGGAGCATTGTTTGCGGAATGTACGTCGGGATTGAGATTAAGAAAATACCAGATAGATGTAGCAAGGGCAATTATAGAGTCTGTAATCTTCGAGCGAGGTTTGACATTCGTGGTGATATTTCCCAGGCAATCGGGGAAGAACGAGCTGCAGGCGCAAATCGAAACCTACCTCTTGACCGTGCTCTCCCAGCTGGACACGGAGATGGTCAAGGCCTCGCCCACCTGGAAGCCACAAACGATCAACGCCATGCGGCGGTTGGAGCGGGTGCTGGCCCGCAACCTGATCACCCGCAACCGGTGGGTGAAGGAGTCGGGCTATATCTACCGGTTTGACAGTGCGCGGATTTTCTTTCTTTCAGGCGGCGATACGGCTAATGTTGTTGGAGCTACGGCTAACACTCTTTTGGAATGCGACGAGGCTCAGGATATATCGGTTTCTAAGTGGGATAAAGATTTTGCGCCAATGGCCGCCTCGACCAATGCAACCAGGGTATTTTGGGGTACGGCTTGGACCTCTCGTACTCTTCTGGCTCGTGAACTACGCGCCGCCAAAGAAGCGCAGGGAAGAGACGGGATCCGGCGTGTATTCCACATCGACGCCTCCCACGTCGCCAAAGAAGTGCCAGCATACGGGAAGTTTGTGGCCGAACAAGTACAAAAGCTAGGTATGAACCATCCTTTGATCCAGACACAGTATTACTCGAAGGAAATCGACGCCGAGGGCGGGATGTTCCCGGACTACAGGCAGCGGTTGATGAAGGGTTATCACAGTTTCCAGGATGCTCCCTCGCCTGGCTGCGTGTATGCGATCGCCATCGACGTGGCCGGGGAAGACGAAGGACGAATGACGGAAGACGGAAGCCAAACTTTGGCAAACCAGGGTAGAGATTCCACTGCTTTGACTATCTTCGAGGTCGATCTATCGACAGTCTCTGATCCTTTGATCCGGGCGCCGGTGTATAAGGTGGTCTCCAGGATGGTGTGGACGGGCAAGAAGCACACCACGCTTTACTCTGTCTTACGGTCCTTGATCGATCTGTGGAGCCCGCGCTACGTGGTGGTCGACTCTACG
>DATDRM010000155.1:0-12588 GCA_035291705.1 Anaerolineales bacterium | reverse complement strand
GAGGCGGCTGGCGACGGTTTGCCACTCGTACGGGCTGTACTTGGTATCCACCGGAGAGGCCACTCGCACCCACGTGGCAGGCACACCCAGGGCACCTGCAGCCATCTGAGCGGCGACCGTGAATGTCCCCTGCCCGATCTCCTGCCCACCAACGCCCACGTTCACTTTGCCATCTTCGGTAAGCTCGACCCAGGCGCTCGAACCAGCGTTGGGCGGCATGGCGGGTGCTTTCCACATGATGGCAATGCCTTTTCCCCGCCGCTTGTTAGGCGCACTTGGTGGAGACTTCTTGCCCCATTCGATAGCCTGAGCGGCTTTTTCAAGACATTGCGCTAGGCCAGTGGGATGCATCTTACCGCCTGTCACCAGGATGCTGCCCTCCTTCACACAGTTGATCTTGCGCAGATTCACTGGATCGATGCCGGCCTCCAGCGCTAATTCATCGATACACTGCTCAAGGCCAGCATGGATCTCCGGATGGCCAAAGCCGCGCATTGGTCCACTTACGGGGTGGTTGGTATAGACACAGTAGCTGTCTATCTTTAGGTTGGGGACTTCATATGGACCAGTGCCACTATACCCCGCAGCGCGGGTAACGTTTACACCATATTCCGTATAGGCGCCACCGTCCCAATAATAGCGGTTCTCCATAGCCAGCAATTTGCCTTCTTGGTCACAGCCCATCTTGAGGTGCATGACCAATCCCTGGCGCACAAAGGTGGTGTAGAACTCCTCTTCACGCGTCAGGCGCAGCTTGACCGGGTGGCCTTTAACCTTGGTGGCGATCGCCACAACCAAAGCCTCCATCGTCACCCCGGCCTTTGAGCCAAAACCGCCGCCAACATATAAGCCGATAACCCGCACATCGCTTTGGGAAATACCCAGCGCCTTGGCGATCAAATTGCGTTGGGCAAAAGGAGACTGCGTGCTGCTCCACAGGGTCACCTTGCCATCCTGGTCTGCCCTGGCGACCGCGACATGCGGCTCGATCGGTACGTGTTGGATATGCGGGATGCGATAATGCCGTTCGAGGACAACCACACATTTTTCCCAGGCGCTATCGATATCGCCCTTGCGGGCTTTGAAATGATTCGAAATATTGGTCCCTGCCTCGGGAAAAATAAAGGGCACGACAACATATTTTCCAAGATCGGGGTGGATCAGCGGCGCTTGCGGGCTAGCACCATACTCGGGGTCGGTTACCGGCCCTAAAACCTCGTACTCCACATCGATCAGGTCTAGAGCCTGATCAGCGATTTCTTCGCTCACGGCAGCTACACCGGCGACCGGGTCGCCTACGTAGCGCACTCGATCGCGACAAAATATATAGCGGTCCTGCAAGTACAGGCCGATATAACCCGGAAAGTCTTTTCCGGTGACCACCACCTTAACGCCGGGCAAGGCGCTAGCCTTGCTCACGTCTACAGATTTAATGAGCGCATGAGGGTGCGGGCTGCGCTTGATACGGGCATACAATAAGCCAGGTCCAAACTGAAAATCATCCGTGAAGATCGCTGCACCGGTTACTTTCTCTTGCGCGTCCACACGTGGCACGTTCTCTCCAACCGGTCGGGGGATGCGAATACCTGTACCGGGTTCTTTTACAACCATGGTTACCTCCTCATATCCTTAACGACCCTAACAGTCATCAGGGTATTAATGCCTCCCGCCGGGCAGCGTCTTTAACCGCCTCTACCAGGCGCAGATAACCCGTGCAACGGCACAAGTTACCCAACAGTGCGTCGCGAATATCAAAGTCGGAAGGGCGAGGATTGCGATCGAGCAACGCCCGCGCCGAAACCAGCACACCGGGGGTGCAGAATCCACATTGCACACCTCCCTGCTCGATAACAGCCTGTTGTAAAGGATCCAGCTGGTTGTCATGAGCTAACCCTTCGACAGTGGTGAGGTGCGCCCCATCGCACTCGACCGCCAGCACCATGCAGCTGTTAACCGGTTCGCCGTTGAGGATCACCGTGCAGGCCCCGCACTCACCCGCCGCGCAGCCATTCTTGGTGCCTGTCAAAGCCAGCTTGTCACGCAGCATTTGTAGCAAGGTCATGTTCGACGGTACATCAACCAACTCAGTGGAACTATTCACTGTTACTGTAATCCTGTGATATGCCATTCCATCCTCCGAATAATCAACTCCACAACGATGTAACTACTCAACTAACCAACTAATCGACTATAAACTTCGTTTAGTGCTTTCCTGGTCAGGTTTCTGACCATCAATTTGCGATATCGGGCACTACCGCGCACGTCATCGATGGGCGCGCAGGCGTCCATCGCCGCCTGGGCAGCCTCAGCGATGGTCGCCTCGTTGAATGGTCTCTCTGCCAAAACCGCCTCAGCCTGAAGCGGTACGAGGGGTACCGGCGCGACCGACGCCAGCGCGATGCGGAAGCGATACCCTGATGGAACGCCCAGATCAGGATATCCCAGCACAGTCACGCCGACAATAGCCAGGTCGCCCATCGCATTCCGGCCGAGCTTGATGTATCGTGCGTGATATCCTGGAGCTGGCAGGGGAAATGTGATGCCAGTCGCGATATCGCCCGGTTTAAGCGCAGTCTTCCCTGGGCCAATGAAGAACGTGCTGAGCGGTTCCTGGCGCATACCGCCCAGGCCATGCACGTGCAATTTTCCATTCAAGACGATGCAGGCGCCGATCGTATCGCCGGCCGGGGAGGCATTGCAGATATTCCCCACGATAGTCGCCCGGGTGCGCAACTGGTAGCTGGCCACTGTCTGGCAGGCCTCGGCCAACAAGGGATAATGTTCTAACACTTCAGGAGAGCCAATGACCCGGTTCATGTTGACCGCTGCACCCAGGCTTAATCCCATCCGAGGGTCATAATGAATCTCGTTCGTTCCATCCAAGTTTTTTACGTCGACGATATATTTCTCTTTCCAGAAACCATCCCGCATGCGCACAAAAACATCTGTTCCGCCCAGGAAGGGGCGTGCTTCGCTGGGATGTCCAGCTAAAAATTGGCTGGCTTCAGCCAAAGTCTTTGGTTTGATGTAATCGAATTCTGGAAGACCCGGATGGGCATCTATACTCATATCGGTTCCCTCATTGGACAATTTTGGTGGCAGTTGTTAAATTGATATTTGGTGAGAAATGCTCTCGTCGCCGTCCCCGGCGACGATTGACTAACTTGTTTTGCCAGTTTATCAGACCGGTAAGTACAATTATAGTCTCCATCTTATTTTATTGCATTATTATCACTCCCCTCCAATTGATATCTGTCACATCTTTGCGTGATTTTTGTCACCGCTTGGTTAGCGAGGCAAGCGGATTGGATGGCGACATTGTGCCCAGGCAGTATATAATCCAGGAAATGGCTCCTTCTTATCTCGAAGGAAGATCTGGTCACACATGGAGATCTCGGCTTCATTTATCGGAACGATCGCTAACCAGAAATTGATGCTGGAACAGGCTGGGGCTGTCTCGGGCATTACTTCACGCGGAATTTTCTTGCACCTGAAGTCTGGTTGGGTAATTTTCCTGTCCACTGAGGAATATAAGGGGCCTTTGACCATCAATCTGCAGGATGATCCACAAGGATTGCAAGCCTTAGAACCTGGTACGCCAGTTCAAATCCAAGCCGGCCAACTGCATTTTTCTGCCGCTGGCCTGACCATTCATACCTCTGAGGCAGCTCAATGGAAAACGCCGCCGAAACCTTTGACGATGCTCTCTGCAGAAAAGCGAAAGACGCAGCTGATCTCCCTCGCCAGGCAGGTCCTGGTAGCCCGCAAACCAGATGGATTGTGTGCCTTGCTCGCCAAGCTCCTCGATCTTCCCAATGGTTTCGGCAATAACGACCGTATCAAGGTTCAATTCACACACGAAATAGAACATTTGAAGCAGGCTCTGGTTTCTAACCAGGCGGCTCAGGTGACCGCGGCTCTTGAGCCTTTTCTGGGACTTGGCGCAGGGCTGACGCCCTCTGGGGACGACCTGGCTACCGGACTCTTGCTGGCGTTGAATCGCTGGGGAAAACTCCTCAAACCTGCATTGGAAATCGAAGCCCTCGATCGCTCTGTAGTTCATATGGCCTATTCCCGGACCACTACCCTCAGCGCCAATTTGATCGAGTGCGCCACACTTGGCCAGGCGGATGAGCGCCTGGCGTCTGCCCTGGACGGCCTACTGAGCGGACAGCCAGGTCTGGATATTTGCGCCGCCAACCTGTTAGCTTGGGGGAATGCCTCTGGATGCGACGCCCTGGTAGGGATGGCCTTGGCGATAACCTAGAGACAGATTACCTTTTTCCAAGGACATTATTATTTCCAGCGGTATAATTTGTACCTAAACTTCCCTTCGTAGAGGACCAGCGAAAATGCACCCATCGAAAACTATCTTACAGGTATCCTTAATCGTCTTCGTAGTTCTGGGGGCTTTCCTCCTTACGAGGGCAGACCTGGCACTGTCTAGAGCCGGCGAGAGCCACAACCCTTCAAACTCGACGGGTCTCCAATTTGCTTCCACTCCTACCCCAACGGCCACCAGCCTCCCCCCGACACCGGCTGTTTATCTTCCCCTGGCATTTAACCAGGCGGTTGAGCTGCTCGCCGCCTGGACAGACGATGGTCAGGGGAAAAAGATCATCGCATTTCTCCCTGGCGAACCCATTCGCTACGTCGCCAAGGTTTCCAATCAATCCAGCCAGGCTAAAATAGTTCGTCTCACCTGGACTCAGACAAATCCCTGCGGAGAAGATACGATCTTCAGCGACGAAGTTAGCCTCCCGCCCGGGATATCAGAGCAGTCTTTTACCTCCACGGTGCCAGATTGCCTCGGTATTTACACAGCCACCGTCGAAATACCTTCCAGCGAGCCAACCAGCCTCTCCACGATCTTCGTTGTCAACACCTCCAGCTCGGTTGTAATTGCCGATCAACAAGGCTTTGACAAGTGCAATCCACCATCCATAGCGAACATGCAAACCTGGTGGGACAGCAGCCCCTATTGGAGCGCCAATATCTATATCGGCGGGATCAGCCTTGCCTGTGATCCCTACCGGCTGGATCCTTTCTGGCTGCACACGGTCGCCGAGCAGGGGTGGACCTTTATCCCCACCTGGGTAGGGCCTCAGGCTCCCTGCACTACCTTTAGATACCGCATGAGTTCGAACGCCTCCGTCGCTTACCAGGAAGGAAGGGACGAGGCAGATCTGGCTGTTTCCGCTGCCACCAGCCTCGGGCTATTGGGCGATGCGGTGATCTACTACGATGTTGAGGCATATGGCAGCAACGCCAGCGAAGCCTGCCGCAACACGGTGGCCTCCTTCATCCAAGGTTGGGTGGAGCGGCTACACGAGCTCGAGATTAAAGCGGGTGCATATGGCGCGCCCTGCACATCCTATATCACCGATTGGTCTGCCAATAATCCTGCCCCAGACGATGTTTGGATTGCTCACTGGTACACGACCGACTACGATCCAGACGCCACTGTCTGGGATGTACCCAGAAATATCCCCTGTATAACAGATGATTTCTGGCCAAACCATCAACGCATCAAGCAATATACCGGGGACCATACAGAGACTTGGGGCGGGGTATCCGTGACCATCGACAGTAATGTCCTGGATGGCGAAGTCACCGCTCTCCTGGGCATCCCGGCCGGTGCGTCTGGCCAACTTGCCTCCTCGATCCTTAGCTCCCCAGCGCCACAGATACGCGCTATGCGTCTGCTCTCGCCCAATCAAGGCTGGATGCTGCAAGGTGAGCGCTTACTCTGGACCTACACCGGTGGTTCGCAGTGGCAAGATATCACACCGCAATCGACTACACCCACCCACATCCTGGGGGCAACTTTCCTCGATCCACGGCAGGGTTGGATCGTCCGCCAATCTGCCCAATCAGTCCTAGCGGGAGAGCTGACCCTGTTACATACAGAGGATGGCGGTCTCACCTGGCAGACCTTTCCCATACAGCTGCCCACCCAAGACGGGGATCCCCCGATCGTTGCCGCCTACCTGGACTTCATTGACGCCCACTCTGGCTGGATCGCCTTTAAACTCCAGACTGGCAGCAGTTTCAGCCTGGGCAGGCTTTTCGTCACTCGGGATGGCGGCCGCACCTGGCAGGAGCATTCCTTACCCCTGGGCGAGCCAGTGAAGTTCCTGGATGGGGAACGGGGTTGGGTCGCTGGCGGGCCGCCAGGCGATTTGCTCTACCGCACAGATGATGGTGGCCAAACCTGGCAACTCCAATCCTTGCCGCTTCCTTCGTCTGCCCGGCATGTATTTGTAGGTTTACCAGCCTTTGAGAATGAGCAAGCGGGTACCCTTGCAGTGACCCTGGCTGGCTCCCCGGATCCCGGCCTGGCGATATACGAAACCAGGGACGGAGGCGACACCTGGAGCCTTGCTACACACTTCGATTTTGATCCCTCCTACGAACCTGAGGGTGCGCTGCCATTTAGCCTGGATGCTAACGGGCACTGGTGGGTAGCGCCGCGTGGTTCGAATCAGCTTTACGCTGAGTCCAGCGCTGGCGTGGATGTGGCTTCGATCGCATCAGTTGGTCTGCCGCGGGGGGTCGTTGCCCTGGGTATTCTTGACGACCAGCTCGGCTGGGCTCTGGTTCAGGAAGGAACCTGCCACGGGCAAAAATCATCCGCCGGGCAGACGGTATCCCCTGATGGCGAAACACTTCAATGCGTCTCGTCCTCTCGCCTGTTCATGACCTCCGATGGAGGTCGGACCTGGTCTGATATTAGCCCACGTTAACCGGTGCTGAGAGGATAGACGAATTTCTCCCACCAAGCGGCCTTTGCTGGCCTGGGATATCACAGGACGTATGCGAATCAGGTTGATCCACCTGACAAAATTAATCACCTGGCTGTCCATTGCGATGATCATCATGCTGAGCGGGTGCAGCGGGCAGATCTCTTTTTTCGCGTCTCCTTCACCCTCGCCATCCCCGACTCTGGCAGAGAACACCCCACTCACTCAGGCTCCTATACTTTCACCAACACCTGTCAGCGAAGCGACGCCGACTTCCACCCCCACACCGACCATCACCTTGACCGCGACATTAACCTCCACTCCCACAGTAACGCCAACCCCAACCACTACCCTGACACCTACTTTCGACTACCCCGAAGTGAAGGTTTTGATGCAAGCCAACTGCCGCTACGGACCAGGTCAGGCTTATCTCTATTCTCACGGCCTGTACACTGGCGATCGGGCGGAGGTGCACGGCCGCAACTACTCCGGGAGCTGGCTATGGATCCAACCAGTGAACCTCGACCGGCACTGCTGGGTGTCTGCTTCGGTTGTAGAGGTGACAGGGGATATCTCTACACTGGTTGCCGTACAGTCCAAACTGCCGCATTCCACCCTCTATGGCCCTCCTGAAAATGTCCAGGCAGAGCGGGATGGCGATCGGGTGATTGTGACCTGGGACCCAGTTTGGATGACAGAGGATGATTACCGCGGCTATTTAATCGAGGCGACCACCTGCCAGGGTGGCGGACTGGTGTCAGTCGCCGTACATACAGATGAAACCTCCTACGAATTCACCGACGAGCAGGGCTGTTCTGGCGAATCGGGCGGCAAGCTCTACACGGTTGAAAAACATGGTTACACCGACCCGGTATCGATTCCCTGGCCCTGAATTTTAACCTGTATAGATTGATCCCGCAGCTGACTGGCTGCTAAAAACCCTGACTTTCCCTTCACCACTAACTGCGGTCTGGGATCGCTTCTGAATTGAAGATCTCAAGTGGCAGTTCGATATTGTTTACCGCGAACTTATCAGCAAATCTTGGGCGTAAACCAGTCGGTTTGTGGATCCCCAACACGCGCCCATTTTTTATCCCGGTCTGCTCGAAATAGAATAAATCCTGCATGACGATGCTGTCACCCTCCATGCCCTGCACTTCGGCTACATTGACGACTTTGCGAGTGCCGTCCCGTAAACGTTCCATATGAACCACCAGTTCGATAGCGGAGGTGGCTTGCTCGCGGATAGCGCGCAAAGGTAAATCCATACCTGCCATCATGACCATAATTTCGATCCGCCGCAAAGTATCCCGTGGGCTATTTGAGTGGACAGTCGTGATGGAGCCATCGTGACCGGTATTCATCGCTTGGAGCATGTCCAGCGCCTCACCCCCACGCACCTCACCAACCACGATTCTATCCGGACGCATGCGGAGGGCATTGATGACAAGTTGGCGGATGGTCACCTCGCCTCTCCCCTCCACGTTAGGGGGACGCTTTTCCAGCCGGATCACATGCCTCTGCTTGAGCTGTAGCTCAGCGGTGTCTTCGATCGTGACAATGCGCTCATCTCCCGGAATAAATGCCGACACTACATTCAATAAAGTTGTTTTACCTGAACCTGTCCCACCCGATATGACCAGATTGACCCGCGCTTCAACACAAGCCTTCAAAAAGGTGACCAGCTGCGAAGGAAGGGTCCCATTCGCGATCAGATCCTGAGCGGTAAAAGGTGTTTGGGCAAATTTTCGGATGGTGAGCACCGGGCCATCGATCGATAAGGGCGGGATCGTGGCGTTGACTCGAAATCCACTCGGCAGGCGTGCATCCACCATGGGAGAGGCTTCGTCTACACGCCTGCCTAGCGGTGAGACAATCCGTTCGATGACGCGCATTAAATGGGCTTCGTTTTCAAAGGTGATCTCAGTCACCTCGATCTTGCCATGGCGTTCGATATAAATTGTTTGGGGACCGTTCACCATAACTTCGGTAATCGTTGGATCTTCGAGCAATGGTTCAAGAGGACCATAGCCCAGGATATCCGCTGTCACACAATCCAAAAGGCGCACTCGACTTGCGCGCGTATAGAGTAGATTCTCTTCAGCCAAAACCTGGTTGAAGATCGTCTCAATCATGTTCCTCATTTGGGGGATGTGGTCTAAATGCACATCTCCATCGGTCTCCGCCAGAAGTTTCCGTTGAACTCGTTCGCGGATATAGTAAACATCCGCGCCCAAATTCGCAGAGCTTTCAACCGTATCCCCACTAACCGCTCCATTGTGAGTGACTGTCAACGTGTACCGATTATTCGCTGCAGGACGATTGATAAACATAATCCCTCTCTAAAGGCGATAAATCATATTCGATGGGTTAAGGGTTTCCACTCGGGATGAACAACTTATCTCCAACCTGAATTGGATCTAATGAATTTAGGTCGTTTGCCCGAGCAATCGCGGCAATGGTTGTGTTATAGCGATTGGCTAGACTGGGCAGGTAATCACCCGCTTGAATCACATAATCTTCTCCAGAAGTGGAGGCGATCAGAACAAAAGGCGTAATTTCTTGAAAAAGGTCAAACGCCATTTTATATTCCTTAGAGGCAGTGTAATCCCTCGCCTGTTTCAATTTAGCCTGCAGGTCCGGGGTGTTTTGCAGTGTATCCTCACTCCAATTCATCGCTTCCAGCAGGTTCTGATAGAGGAGCACAGCCTCCTGATGATTGCCCAGGACGCCTTGCGCCTCAGCGATCTTCATTTGGGTATCATAAACGCCTAAGAAGGGCGTTCCGATTTCTTCTGCGATTGCTGCGGCTTGCTTAAAGTCCTCGAGTGCCTTCTGGTATTCATTTCCGACCAACCGTTCCTGCCCCCGGGCTATAAAGGCTTCATACAAAGTCTGACGGGATGTCCCAGCAGCATATTCCGGGTCTTGGTCATATACATACTTCAAGGCCTCAATCGCCTGATCCCATAATCCCTGCCGAAAGTTCTCCTGTGCCTGTAAATAATGCTGCACCCTTTCCAATTGGGCGCGCGAGTTTAAGTCATTGGGCTTAATTTCTAATACCTTTTGTAAGTAACCTTCAGCAGCCTGTAACGCTTGAAGATTGTCGGCTTGATTCTGAAGCAATGCTTGAGCCGCACTGATATAGCTGGCAGACAGACTCACGCCAAACCTTTCTTGCGCCTCCCTGCGTTCCTGCTGTAAAACAGGGTCTTGGGGTCGAAGTGCAAAGGCTCTTCGGAAGTAGTCTTCAGCTATACCAAGATCTTCCAAGGTGGCTGTGTCAGAATTTAAAACCTTAAGACCCGCGTTCATGTACGCTGTAAACAAGCTCTGCTCAACAGATTCGGTCTTATAACTAGGGTCAGTTATCCGCACAGTTTCATATCCAGTAACAGCCTGTTCCCATTTTCGGGCTTGAAAAGATGCTTCGGCATTAGAAAATATATCCGATAAATAGATCTGCCTTTCAAGGTCTACTATCTGAGTCGAGATATCTTTGAAATATGCCTGCTGTGCTTGAATCTCTTTAAGCATCGTCAGAGCTGAGATAAAGTTTTCCTCTGCGACGAGGCTCATCGCCTGTGCGTATTTCGCCTCAAGGCCTTTAAGGCTGTAGACTTGGTTTAATGCAATGTCCAAGCCAGGGTAGTTCGGCTCAACTGCCGCGATTTCCAGAAAAAGCGCCTCGGCCATATCTGTCCGCCCGGCAAGTAACAGGTTCTGCCCGTCCTGGAATTTTGTCTCAACCTTGACGCGTTTTACTTCGTTTTCTACTTCTTGCCTGGCGAAGCTCCAGCGTTGCTGGATCCAATCGGAATAAGCACGCATCCCCCATAAGCCCAGGGTGAATATCGCTAACAGCATTACCAGGCGAACAGCCCACTTCTTTATCAGTTGTTGTTTGACGTGTGTGCGGTCTTTAATCTCATCCTGGTCTATGCGAGCACGCAATTCCATTTCTGTGACCAGATCCTGTAAGTCTTGAGATTGCGGGAAGGGTTCAAACAATTGGTTTAACTTTTGAAGACCCTCATCCCACTCCCCGACGTGTAAGTGACGCATTGCGCCTTGAAATGTGGGATCACTCATAAGGGAAGCGGATGGATTTTGAGACATAAGTGCTCCTTGGAATATCCAAAGTTTTTAAGTGAATTCCGACTCTTAGTAGCCCTTGAAAAGACTCAACAACTGTGGGATCGCAGGTCCAATAAGAATTGCCATAATCGCAGGAAAGATTAGGAAAGCCAAGGGGAACAACATCTTAATCGGTATCGTGCGTGCTTTTTCCTGCGCTCGATACCGGCGTTCCTCTCGCATTTGATCCGCCTGGGTATGCAGGGTATTAGCGATACTGGTACCGATTTGTTCAGATTGGATGATGATGGCGACGAAACTGGAGAGCTCAATGATATCTAGGCGATCTGCCAGATTGCGGAGCGCCTCCCGGCGGGATAATCCCATTTCCATTTCCGAGACCACCCGGCCAAATTCCGCTGCAATGCGCGTCTCCCATTGGTTGCTTACGCGCTGTAACGCCTGGTCAAATCCCAGGCCAGCATCCACACAGACGCTGAGGATATCTAATGCGCTTGGCAGTTCTCGACGGATCTTATTCTGACGTGATTTAACCAATAGACGTAGCCATAGAATTGGAAGGATATAGCAGGCGAGAGGGATGAGAATCCCGATTAATATATTTACCCGGTTGAAATCCCTACGTAGAAATAAGAAGGCTAACAATAAACCAGCCAACACCAAAGCCAGGCGAATTCCTAAAAATTCGCCCGGTCCCACTCCAATAGGGTTACCAGCCACATACAAGCTTTGCCGCAGGTTCTCTATCGCATTGGTCGGTGTGTAACGGCCGAAGAAATTTCCGATTCGTCTCAGGAAGGGTAAAATAAGCCGGTTGGCCAAAGACCCTGACAATTCACGGGTTTGCGCAGAAAAAAGACCAATCCATTTACGCACCTCATCGTCTTGTTCAGCAACGAACGCTTGCATGCGCGGCGATATTTCACCAGACCTGATGCGCTGTAGGCCAAAAACCAAAATCAGCATGCCTACAAGAATGATGGCTGGGGCGATAACAAGTGATAATCCCATTGCTTTTTAATCGCCTTTCATTTGCAGTTCACGTGCGGATGTTTGTAGGATGGGCCAGCTCAGACATCCATTCTGGACATCAACTGGATGACAATATTTCCCATCAACACGAAAATCAAGGCACCGATCGGGATGCACAACATAATCCCAGGCTGGAATAATCGAGAAATATAATCTGGACTGACAACAAACAATATTGCGATAACTATGAAAGGAAGGAGCGACAACATATAGCCCGAGAATCGTTGTTGAGAGGTGAGCGCCCGGATCTCGCTGAACAGACGAATCCGGTCGCGAATAGTATTCGTCACGACTTCAAGCATGGTAGCTAAATTGCCGCCTACATGAGAGTTAATATTGACAGCCGTCAAAACCAGATATAGGTCTTCGTTCTGCATGCGAGCGTGAAGGTTGGTCAGCGCTCGGCTCAATGGCAATCCCAGGCTTACCTCTCGCCGGACACGTCTGAATTCCTCCGAAACCGGAGGTTTCATCTCTTGAACAACTACATCGAGGGATTGCAAGAAACTATAACCTGCCCGCACCGCGCCCGTGATCAAAACCAAAACATCCATTAATTGCCTTTCGAACTTCCTCCGGCGTTGGCTGATGCTCCTGTTGAGAAGAATGGACGGGATCAAGAGGGCAATGACTGCCAAACCTATCCCTGGATAAATTGACCTGAAAAGGATCCATGCTATAGCGAAGCCGGACACTGTGCCCCAAACTCGGA
>DATDRM010000154.1:0-4398 GCA_035291705.1 Anaerolineales bacterium | reverse complement strand
AGATAGCCACCACAATAAATTTTGCCAGGAGTATGCTCGAGCGTTGGACCGGTACGGCGAGCATATCCTTCAGGGTGCCATCGGCAAATTCGCGGCCAAATACCCAGCTAACGGCCAGGACGAATAAAAAGAATCCGCCGGCTGCAATTATCTGGCCAAACAACCTTAGGTAAGTTGGCCAATCTGTAGCGGAATACGCTATCAGGTTGGCTTTGGCGCTGACCAGGCCAAGCTTTTGGGAAATCTCCGGATTCTTAGATACAAAAATCAAGAAGGCGATTCCTAATGGCATAAACAGGGATCCCAGAGCGGTCCATAGAGGCATTCTGGAGCGGATTGCTTTTCGCAACTCTATCCAAATCATATCTGAAAGGTTATTCATTTTGCAGTCCTCCATCCATTCCAACCAACCTGAGGAAATACTGCTCTAGTTCCTCTTCCTCAACCATCAACTGAGTTGGCGGGGTCCCGGCACCCACCAGGAGGCGGTTGATGTCATCAGGGCGTTCCACAGAAGATACATTTTTGAGCTCTATGGTTCCGTCTTGGAGGATCTCGGCAGGCAGCCCGGCGTCTATCAACGCCCGGTGGGCCGACTCAACATCCCGCGCCCGCAATAAAAGCCGCCTCTTTCGATTCCGCTCCAGCTCATCGGTATTCAATTCCTGGAGCAGGCGCCCTTTGTGGATAATCCCTATCCGCCCGGCAAGACGTGAGACTTCAGCCAGGATGTGACTCGACATGAAGACCGTCACGCCCTGTTCGCGGGTCAGTTCTAGCAGCAGCTCGCGGATCTCGACGATTCCGGCCGGGTCCAGGCCAAGAGCCGGCTCGTCCAGAATAAGCAACTTGGGAGCATGCAGAAATGCCTTGGCCAATCCCAGCCGCTGTGCATTGCCATGGGAAAGAGTGCCAGTCCGCCGGTCGGCGTAAGCTGCCAACCCCATGCGCTCGATGATTTGCCCAACCGCCTTGGGTGGGGTGCCAGGGTGCAGTCGGCGGGCAACTTCCAGGTTCTCATAGACGGTCAACTCAGGGTAGGCGTACGGTATTTCTACCAGGTACCCGACCAAGGCCCAGGGTTCCCGGCTGCCCAACCGGACCCTGGTTTGCAGCACGCAAGCAGTTCCTGTAGTAGGCTTGATCATCCCCAACAGCATACGGATGGTGGTCGTTTTCCCTGCGCCATTCAGGCCAAGAAAAGCATAGATTTCTCCCTGGGCGACCCGCAGGGAGAGGTGCTTGACAGCAGTTACGTCTCCGTAGCGTTTCCCGAGCTCCTCTGTTTCAATCGCCAGGTTCATTTTCATCATCCTCCTTCAGGCCGGGATAGGGAGCCAATAATAAAGCAAGGCAACCTTGAGCAGGCCGGGTCACCCGGGGACAGGTTTTTACTGACGGCGGTTAGAGCTTGATGGCGAGGCTTGTCCGGACCACCCGGTGCAACCGGATCAGAACTGGAATTTACGAAAAAAGATCCGCTTGGCTACCTCATTTGCCAGGACATACAGCAGCGTAATGGCGATGAGCAAGGATAGGGTCAGCGGTGACAGAGGCACAAAACCAAAGATGGATCCTGCAATCGGCAGGTACGGGATGACCAATGTCCCGACGCCGACCAGCAATGTGCTGATCCAAAGATACCGTCCCGGCTTGCTTCGAAATAGCGGCCGGCGGGTGCGCACCACCAGGAGAATAAACAGCTCGGTGAACAGCGACTCAATAAACCAGCCTGTACGGAACTGTTCCTCGGTGGCGCGCACAATTAGAAGCAGAGTCCCGAAGGTGAGATAGTCAAACACGGAGCTGATCAAGCCAAAGACAATCATAAAGTTGCGGATGAAGGTAACGTCCCAGCGCTTTGGCCGGGAAACCCATTCAGGATCCACATTGTCGCTGGCAATCGTCATAGCCGGAAAATCGGAAAGGAAGTTGTTTAGCAAGATCTGCTTGGGGAGCAACGGCAGGAAAGGCAAGAACAGGGAAAGACCTGCCATGCTGAACATATTGCCGAAGTTGGCGCTGGTGGTTGTGAACACATATTTGAGGGTGTTAATAAATGTCTGGCGCCCTTGTTCGATCCCCTGGCGTAGCACGTCCAGGCTCTGCTCCAGGAGCACGAAATCCGCAGTTTCTTTGGCGACATCGACAGCGGTGTCCACCGAAATCCCTACGTCCGCCGCGTGCAAAGCCGGCGCGTCGTTGATGCCATCGCCCATGTACCCCACGACATGCCCGGTCTTGCGCAGCGCAGAAATGATGCGCTCTTTTTGATTGGGATCCACTTCGGCGAAAATGTTGACCCGTTCGGCCAGTTGCCACAAGGCTTCGTCGCGCAGTTGGTTCATCTCCGCCCCAGTGAGTATCCCCCCAACTTCCAGTCCAGTGGTGCGGACGACGTGCAGGGCCACCCGGCGGTTATCGCCGGTGATAATCTTCAGATCTACCCCTAAGGCCTTCAGATCGATGATCGTTTTCTGCACGTCTGGTTTGGGCGGATCGAAGAATAGCAAGAAACCGGAAAAGGTCGTGCTGGACTCATCCGCTTCGGTGTACTCCGGTCGAGGCGGTACTTCTTTAAAGGCTATGCCTAAAACGCGGAAGCCCTGGTCGCTCCACTGCGCGAAACGCTCCCGAAGTTCTTGCTGGCGAATTCCATCCAGGGGGAGTCGTTCGCCCTGGTCTTGCACCTGTGTGCAAACCGAAAGGATATTATCAAAGGCGCCTTTGGTAATCAGGAGTGTTGACCGCTCACCTTGACTTATATCCTGCACGGCCACGCTCAGGCGTTTCCTCACAAAATCATAGGGGATTTCTTCCGTTTTGACGAACCGTTGAATCTCGGGCTGCGCGTGGGCAAGAATGGCTTCGTCGAGTGGGTTGGTCAGCCCGGTTTGGAACCGGGCGTTCAGGTACGCATTGAGAAACACCTGTTCCGAGGGACTGCCCTGCGCGTCATAGGCCCCATCCAGACTCACCACTCCTGCCGTCAGAGTGCCGGTTTTATCCGTGCAGAGCACGTCCATGCTACCCAGGTTCTCAATCGCGGCGAGCTGGCGCACGATCACTCCGCGCTTTGCCATGCTCTGCGCCCCTTTCGAGAGAGTGATGCTGATAATCGCCGGAAGGAGTTCCGGGGCTACGCCAACGGCTAACGCGACGGCGAAGAGCAGCGATTCGAGAGCGGGCCGGTGCAGGATGACGTTGATGGCAAATACCACCAGCACCAGTAAAAGCATAACCTGGGTAAGCAGGTTGCCAAACTGGCGAATGCCCCGCTCGAAGTCGGTCTCCGGCGGGCGCAGCGCCAGTCTTTCGGCGATCTGGCCATAAGCGGTACGGGCACCGGTTTCGACAATCAGTACCCGGGCAGTGCCACTGCGCACATTTGTCCCCATGAAGACGCAATTCGTCCGCTCTGGCAGGCTGGCCTGGCTTGCCACGCTCCCGAGCCGCTTTTCCACGGGGAACGTTTCGCCAGTAAGAACCGCCTGATTGACAAAAAAGTCGTCCGCTTCCAGCACGATCCCATCCGCCGGGATGAGGCTGCCAGCCGAGAGCAGGACGACATCGCCTGGAACCACTTCCTCGACTGGGATCGAGACTGGCTTTCCATCACGCAGCACCACTGCTTTTAGTTTAATTTGATTGCGCAGTTTTTCTACGGCATTGCTGGCGCTGTACTCCTGGATGAAACCGAGAACGGCGCTGGCCAGCACGATCAAAATGACGATCGTCGCATCGATCCACTCACCCGTCAGCATCGAGATCGCCGCCGCGAAAACCAGGATGAGCACCAAGGGGCTTTTGAACTGGTTCAGAAACAGCCGGAAAGGGGTGGCTTTTTCCCTATCCCGCAGCAGGTTATAGCCGAAGCTCTCCAGATGCTTTCGTGCAAGTGCGCTGCTCAGCCCTTCTGCCGAACTCTGCAATCGGGCTAACAAGTCTTCAGTTGGCTGACTCCAGTAAGGATTTTGAGAGGCGGTGTCCATAATTCAAAGTGGAGAAATGGGATCAACCCACTTCTCCATCCTGGCCTGCTATTCGGATTGATGGGAAACCTACTAATTCTACACCCGATTTTTCCCCCCTTAAATGGGGGAATAAGCGCAGATCCACCGGGCGCTTCTCTGCGGAGAGGATGGGTCTCCTACCCACGGTGGATAATAACTTTCAAACCAGCACCCGAGTCACCGAACCGGTGCTGGTTTTGTTTTCGATTTTCGAATGCAGGTTTTACAACTTCATCATTGTGCCGGGTGTAATTCACTTTTTTGGCAAAGGGGGAGAAAATAGGGCACTTCAAACCGAAAAGAGGTGCCCGATGAAACGCTCACGCAGCCAAAAGAAAGCCACGTTGATGGCAAAGGCGGAAGAACTTATCGAACAGCTCCTGAA
>DATDRM010000153.1:0-8329 GCA_035291705.1 Anaerolineales bacterium | reverse complement strand
GCCCGGCGGCAACGGGTAGACTCTCCCGTCATCCGGGATGCGCAAGGTGCGCTGAAAAGAAAGCGTGAATCGCTCCCCAAAGCGAAGATGATATCCATCCAGTGTAATTGTCAACATGCCGGAACTCCCCTATTCTTATAGATAATATCAGCAGATTGTCACCAACTAGCAGCACAAAAACATTGCTTGGTGGGGAGAGTGATCAATCTATAGTATTACACCCCTATCGTACCGGTAAATCTTCTAGCCAACCGACCCGGTAATATTATACATAATTTGTCTGATTAAAACAAGCAGCTTTCCATCTTCCCGGTTGCTTTATCACTCTTGATGCTCCAGCAACCGGGAAGTTATTGATAGCGTTCCTGCGCTGGCGATCGGCTTCGGCGGCAGGCAGGTTATTCAGGGCAGCGTGGGCTTTGGCAAGGGCGGCATAGGCACGCGCTACACCCGGGAAGTTTTCGAGGGGCAGCAGGATCGCCAGGGCCTGGTCGGCGGCGGCGATTACCTCTCCTGGAGCGAAGGGCAGGTAGCCCAGGTTGAGCAGGTCGGCGCGCAGGATCCAGTACCAGCCCAACCCCTGCCGGTAATCGGGCTGGTCGCTCTTTTCAAACAAGGCGCGCGCCTCCTCTGTAAATTCCAACCCCTGTGCCAGGCCCCCGCTGGCGATATGCGTCGCGCCGAGGTTCAGCAGACTGCGCGCCAGGGCCAGGTCGTCGCCGGAGGCGCGCGCCGCGGCGATCTCACGCTGGCCGAGAGCCAGAGCCTCTCCCTTTTGTCCGGCTATGCGCAAGAGGTTCGCCTGGCGCATCAGGCAGTAAGCCAGCACACTTTGCTGGGCCTGGTAGCCTGGTTCGCCCGGCGCAAGCCCCAGAGCAAGCAATTTACCTTCCACCTGGCGGTAACTATCCAGGGCTTGATCGAATCGCTCGTCCTGTTCATAGGATTCCAGGGCGGCTTCGATCTCGGCTTCGAGTTGGTGGATGGTCGAGAGAATATCGTTCACGGCTGCACCTCGCTTCAACTTCACGGTTGCTGCACTGCTCAGTTCATTCTATCATCGCCCAGCAACCGGGAGGGTTCATTACCTTCTAATGCGAGCAGTCTCAACTCGCTCTCTGCAAAATATTTCCGCTCTAAAATCCCTTCCAGCGGCCCAAGAACGATCTCTCCCGCGGCGCTGATCACGGCCGAGAACAGATGGCCGCCGCGCACCTGCCCCTCCACACCTGAGAGAGTAACGTGGAGGTGCAGAAATACTTCCCCCTCCAGGGTAGAGATATTACCCATCAGGCTGGTGATCTCATGGTCGGTCGATAATTCCAGCGGGCGATATTCCCTGGACGCCAGGTCGAAGAAGCCGATCGTCGCCTGGCTGACTGCGCCGATGCCCATCACCCAGGCGGAGCAGATGCCCCTGGCGAGGCAGAGCTGTTTTAAGCTGGCGATGATCTCTTCCCCCGCATCCAGTCTGACAACGTATTGGCTGCCAAATTGCTGTGATTCCATCCGGGCCTCCCGAAAAAAACCTCAAGATAAGCTGATTAGATACCACGATGACACCAAGACACGAAGGTTATTGTTCGGAATTACCAATGTCTTTGTGCCTTAGTGGTTCAAATTATTTTTAACCCGGTTTTCTACCAAGGACAGTAAAGATCGGATCGTCTTTCTTCACGGGATCGAAGGAGAATTCACTCACGAGGCGCAGATCGCTAAATCCAGCCTGCAGGTAAAGTTCCTCCGCCTGCACCTGGGTGTACCAGCGAGTGGCGGGGGATTGGCGGTGCAGCTCGGCGGCGATCACCTGGCCGTCCAGGGTCACCTCGTAGCGCTCCTCGGTGTGCTCGAGTTGGTTCTCAACATCATACCAGGCGCGCGACCAGCGGCGGACCAGCGCGCCGTCCGTGAGGCGGGTTTTTTCCCCGGTTAGTTTCCAGTCTTCATGGGCGATGGGATCGCCCTCCTTCCAGAGGATCATGAACGGCATGCCCAATACGCCGCCCGGCAGGAGGTGAGCATAAAAACGCCGCATGGCTTCTTGCGCCTTCGCCACATCGAGCAGCAGCAGGAAAGAGCTGGAAGGGACGAGGATCGTCTTATAGCGGCGCGGCAGGTCGAGCGACTCCATGTATTGCTGGTAGAGCGTCGGATTCAAATCCTGCGATTCAGCTTTCTGGCGGCACAAGGCGAGCATCTCAGGCGAATTGTCGACCCCATCGGCGTCAATGCCTTGTGCGAGGAAGTCCAGCAGCAGGCGCCCGGTGCCGCAGCCGACATCCAGCACTGGTTCGCCATATTCCTTGATCACCGTCAGGTAGAAGAAGCGATCCTCCCAATTGGAGGTGTCGCCGCGGAATAAGTCCCAGGTCTCCGACATTAATCCATGATACTCATAATCTAATGTCAAAATCGACTCCTGGACAGGGGAAGAATTGAAAGAGGGAAAAGTAACCGTGAATTTCCCCAATTCTTAGATTATAACCCAGATAATTAACGAGAGATTTGCTCAGCTAGTGAGATCTTCTTGATCTTGGACGAAACAGCAGCAGGATCAACAAGATCACCGTGGTCCACGGCCAGACCCAGGCCAGGTCGCCAGGGCCACCCAGGCCAGTGCGGGCCTCGGTGCGGCGGATGTGGACCAGTGGATACGAAGCGGATGCGTCTGCCAATTCCTCATCGGACATGCGCAAGGGGTCGATCCCGGCCAGGCGCGCCGCAAAGCCGCTAGCGATCATCACCTGGCGGATAATTTGGATACGCCGTGGGCTGTCGGAGATATCCTCTGCGATCCCAGCCCACCAACCTTTCGGCAGCCAGACATCGACCCGCGGTTCAGCCAGGAGGTTGCGGTACCAATCGGACCCGCGGCCAAACCCGGCGACGCAGTAGACTTCCCCGTCAACGATGGCGAAGTTAACCGGCGTCTGCCGGCGCAGCCCGGTCTTGCGCCCGTTATGCGTGAGCACCATGATGCGCCCACTGAGCTCCGGGCGATTCATATAGGATCCAAATCCCAGGCGCCACATCAGCAGCATGAAGCGGTTGAGGTACTTAAAGAACTGCTGGAGCCTTTCTTGGGTCGATTGGATGGTGGTGGTCAAGAGAAACCTCCTTTGATTATTACACCAGATGCGACGCACTTCAAAAGTGCGTCGCATCTAGACGAACAGGGGGGATGAGCGAGGCGCTTAGATTTACGGATCGACCGCGGTGTTATTGTAGAACCAGTTAAAGGCGAAATAGCCGGAGCCGCTTGTGCTCTGCAGGCGGATGGAGATCTGGTATGAGCCTTTCAAGGCGGACGGGATATCGAACGTATACTGCTTGGAGCCGCCGCTCCCTGTGTCGATCTCATCGACCTTGATCCCGCCTACGCCCTTGGTACCCATCGGGCCCATGTAGACATTGAACGAGTCATCGGGTGGCAGGTTGTAAGCCTGGATGGTAACGTCCTCATTGCGGATCACGGACAGGATTGAGAACGTTGGGAATCCGGTGTAGCCTTTAGGCGGTTTGTAGCCTCCGCCTGTACCACCGCCACCGTTGGTGTTGTTGTAAAACCAGTTGTAGGCGAAGTAGTCGGAGCCGGTGTTGCTCTGCAGGCGAATGGCGATCTGGTACTCGCCGCGCAAGGCTTTCGGGATGTCGAACACGTACTGTTTGGAGCCGCCGCTGCCGGTGTTGATGGTATCAACCTTGATCCCGCCCTTACCTTTAGTGCCCATCTCACCCATCAAGACGTCGAACGAGTCGTGGGGGGGCAGATTGTAGGTCTTGACGGTGACATCCTCGTCTTCCACGACGCTGACGATCGAGAATGTGGGAAAGCCCTCATAGTCATTTTCATTATCACCGTTATTATCCCCGTTGTTAGCTTCATCTCCTACCAGCAAGACGCACAGCTTGTTGCCGGCATAAATGCGCGACGGATTCTTTAGATGGTTTATGTCGGCAATATAGCGCCAGGTGACGCCATAGTAGCTGGCGATCTTTGCCAGGTATTCGCCCTTTTTTACAATATGGTATTTAGCGCAAGCCGCCGCCTGGGCTGGCTGGGCGGTAAACCCGAGCCCGGCGACCAACAGGACGAATATTGATAAATAAAAAGTGATTTTCCGAGTTATAGACATGGTATTCCTCCTCAAGAGTCTGATCCTCTACCCATCCACCCCATCCCCTGCCACTTCCCATGACAGGGAAAGGGAAATGTTCCTACGGGGAGCCTTCCAGCCAGTGCTACCCACCTCTTTGCCCAGATTTTCTTATTTTAACGTGGCCAGACCATACAGACCAAAATCAGTCATGACACAAGCCAGGCGGCCGTGCGGGGGATTCTCGTCCGCGACATATTTCGTTGGGCACTCGACCCACTCAAACTTGTAGCGGTCATAGTAATAAATGCTCAGCTGACCATCTTCCCAGGCCAGCCTTTCACGCTTGGTGAGGTCGAAGTAGACATAGTTCAAACCCAGAAAGCTCGCCGCAGTCGCACCACGAGCGTCAAACACGTGGAATTCAAGCCAGCGTTCGATAAATCTCAAGTCCTCGTCGGCGTAGGTTTTATCGGGCTCGATGCGAGAGATGACCGCTGATCCGTTATAGTAGGATTTGACCATAAACACACCGCCCTTGCCCAGGTAAACTTCCGCTGGCTGCTCGTATGTCAGCCAAAATGTGGCGGAGACGGGTTCGCTTTTGGCTAATCCGCTCGCCCGGCTGCCGGCCAGGGCACCGATGGCGATCGCCAGAGCGACCAGAGCAAGAGCAGGCTTTCTAAGTATCATAGGCATTCTCCTTTTTAAGTCGAATAGTCCGGTAGTCTGATATTCGTCTGATGCTGTGCATCGACCGATACTGTGCATCGACCGATGCTTTGCATCGGCGCAGTCTTGTTGTCATACGGTCGTTTTAACAACCGGATGGCGTGGTCACCGAAGTGCGGCAGCCAATTTCATCTATTAGCCTCAGAATTCTGTAGTTCTTACGAGCGACGATTAACCGGTTAGCGCGGCTCATGAAGTGCTGCTTTATTATTACAAAAGACGCAGTAAATCAGATTATTGTTCCCATCCTACGAGATAGACTTCCGATATCCCACTGGAGTTCACTAATTATAATACGCCTTATTCCATCTAAATAGCGGCTTTTTTAACACATTTATCGCCCCGAAGTTGCTCCTCCACAAGCTAACCTTTCCTGGATCGATCATGCTCCAATCCTGTAAGATTAATCATACATTAGAATCTTATTGATCGCAAGCCTTTAAACACCGGGAATTTGTGTTATAAAAAGGGAACCAGACTAAGCAGATGGATAAAACCGATATTTCTATTCTAGAACACCTGACCGCAATCTACGATAAAGACACCAGCCAGGCCACCTTCACCCGCTTGAGTGCCTTGCTGGAGCGCGATGCTTCCCTTGTACCTACTTATGGGGCAGACAAAACGCGCCATCAGCAAAACCGAAGCAGACCGCTCAGACTCTCCGAACGCGATGCTATCTTGATCACTTACGGCGATCAGGTTAAGGAGCCAGGTAAACACCCCCTCCAATCATTGGCCGAATTCTGCGAAGGGTATCTCACCAGTCTGGTCAGCGGGCTTCACATCCTGCCTTTCTTCCCCTACTCGTCGGATGATGGCTTTGCGGTGATCGACTACCAGGCAGTAGATCCAGCCCTTGGTGACTGGGAGGACGTGCACTATCTGGGACGAAAGTTCAGGCTGATGTTTGATGCCGTGGTCAACCATGTCTCCACCCAAAACGTGTGGTTCCAGAGCTTTTTGCGCGCGGAGCCTGAGTTCAGGGATTATTTCATCGTTATTGAAGGCACTCCAGACCTCTCTCATGTCGTCCGGCCGCGCGCGCTGCCCTTGCTGACCCGCTTCGAAACCTCTGCTGGCCCGCGGCAGGTTTGGACAACCTTCAGCGCTGACCAGGTGGATCTGAATTATCACAATCCCGAGGTGTTGTTGGCGATCCTGGAGGTGCTACTTTTCTATGTCGCCCGAGGCGCAGAGTTTATCCGCCTGGATGCCATCGCTTACCTGTGGAAGGAGACTGGCACACCCTGCCTTCACCTGCCACAAACCCACCAGATTGTCCAACTCATGCGGGCAATCCTGGATGCAGTGGCTCCGCACGTGATGTTGATCACAGAGACCAACGTATCGCATTCCGATAACGTCTCGTATTTCGGGGATGGGACCAATGAGGCACAACTAGTTTACAACTTTGCTCTGCCGCCACTGGTGCTGCACACTCTGCAAACTGGCAATGTTCGAGTCCTCTCAGACTGGGCGGAGAGCCTCGCACGGTCACTAAAGCAAGTCGCCTTTATTAACTTCCTGGCTTCACATGATGGGATCGGACTCAATCCCGTGCGCGGCATCCTCCCTGAACAAGATATCGACTCTTTGGTAGAACAAATCATAGCCCATGGCGGCCTGGTCTCGTACAAGCACGACCGGGATGGATCGCGAAGCCCCTATGAGCTCAATATCAATTATTTCGACGCTCTATCGAACCCTTTCAGAAGCGAGCCGATCGAGACCCAGGTAGATCGCTTCCTTGCGGCGCAGGCGATTATGCTTTCTCTGGCCGGCGTGCCAGGGATTTACTTCCACAGCCTTTTTGGTTCGCGCGGTTGGCTGGAGGGCGTGCGGCAATCTGACCAATCACGGGCGATTAACCGGCAGAAGCTGGAGCTGGCCGAGCTTAAGCGCGAACTGGATCAACCAGGGTCCTTGCGACGACGGGTGTTTCTCGGTTATACCCGGTTGTTGCAGGCCCGTACAACTTATCCTGCCTTTCACCCATTTGGCGATCAGCGCATCCTGGATTATGGAGAGAGGACCTTCGCTGTGCTGCGTTCCTCTCCCCAGGGTAGCGAACGTGTGCTCTGCCTGCAGAACGTTTCAAACCAGACTCAGAGTGTAAATATTAGATTTTCAGAGGCCTTTGAAGATGAGCCAGACAGTTTATTAGATTTAATCTCCAGGGAAAGACTTCACCCAGGAGAAGGCGCGTTAGCTCTGCTGCCGTACCAAACGCTGTGGCTGACCCATTAGGGATACTTATGCAAAAAATGACCTTGAATAACCCTTACCAGGTTCGCTCTGCTTACCTGCTCTCCCTCAAAGATAAGATCGATCTACGCCATATGCCATTTAGTGAACGCGGCTCACGCTTGCTTGTCTTTCGCAGCGATCATCATCTCTCGATCCGCCTGGCTGAGCGTTGGTTCAAGCGGGAAGGTCAGCTAGCTTCTTACCGGGACCGTCCCCCGCTGGTAAACGAATGGGTATTCATGGATGGCGAGGGAAACCCGCTGGCGTTCAACCTGACTACCTATCCGCACCGGATCGATATCCATACTTCTATTGGGACATTTCATCTGACTTTCCAGGATACTGAAACCCTCTTGCTTACCCTCCCGCCCGCCCGCTGTGGAATATCTTTCCAGGCCAACCTGGACACCGCCGAAACTGACCGCAGGGGAGGTGTCATGCGCCTGACTGGCGACATCCGGCGCAATATCGCTTACTCTACCAACGCACGGATCACTCACAACACAATTCAACCGGTCAGCCCCCAAACCCAACAGGTGACCCTCGCTGTGGAGGCTGAGGTTGGCTCAGCTTTGTTGCTGAACATCACCCCGCGCCTGGGTTTCAACCGTTATATTCCCAATCCAATCAAAGCTTTAGAGACTGCCACCCAGCGCTGGCACGATTGGTTTGCCGCGGCGCCTGAGGTGCTCAGCGAATATCAAAAACAGTATTACTACGCCTGGTGGGTGATGCGCGCCGGGTTGATCTCCACTCGCTTCTATACCACGCGCGAGGCGATGACCCCCTCCATCGTCCACTACGTCGGCGTGTGGCAATGGGATGCTTACTTCCACGCCCTGGCCTACCGCCATGTGGATATGCGCCTAGCTCAAGATCAGCTGCGCATCCTGCTCGATCACCAACGCCAGGACGGCATGATCCCCGACGCAGTCCATGACGAGGGTACCGTGACCCGCCTGACTTTCCCGATCGAAGCCGATGTCACCAAACCGCCGCTGATCGCCTGGGCTGCCTTGAAGCTCTTCGAGCTGGATGGGGACCGCGAATTCCTGGAAGAAATCTATGAACCGGTCGTGCGCTGGAATAACTGGTGGTTCGAAAAGAACGATCTGGACCACAACGGCCTCTGCGAGTACCAGCATCCCTATTCGTCTGGTTTGGACGACAGCCCCTTGTGGGATGCAGGCATGCCAGTCGAATCCCCCGATTTAAACACTTACTTGTGCATGCAGCAGGAAAGCCTGGCG
>DATDRM010000152.1:0-18891 GCA_035291705.1 Anaerolineales bacterium | reverse complement strand
TGCCAGCGGCAGGTTTCACTGTCACATATCACTACAGGCCCGTTCACCTGGCGTACAAAGTTGAAGAGCGGGTTTCCAATATCCATAGCTATCCGGTATTTTTCCTTCTTATAGCCATAAGTTCCAGCGATCCCACAACAGTCGCAATTGCTTTCGATGATGTGTAACTCCGGGACCAGGTGAAGAACCTCAGTCGCAGGAATTCCCAACCGGTGGGCGCGATATTGACATGGCGCATGGTATGCCAGGGTTAATGGGATCGGTTTAAGGGGGTGACTGAACGAATCAGTTAGGTGATAGGATAAGATGAACTCGTTAATATCGAAAGTCTGTCGGGCGACCAGTTGAGCATCTGCATCAAAATAATCGAGTAACTCGATCGCTTCTTCTTTTAGGGTTAGGGTGCAGCTGGTTGAAGTACCGACGATGGGAATGCCTTGCCTGGCGAATTCGATTAAGTTATGGAGGTTGCTGGCATGATAGCGCCGGGCTGCTGGAAATTCGCCGTTGGAAAGCAATGGCAAACCACAGCAGTTTTGGGGCGGGACAATGACTTCAAAGCCCAATGCTTCCAAGACTTGCACAGCAGCTTGCCCGACACGAGGCTCGTAATATTCCGTCGAACAACCGTGATAATAAACTACCTTTTTATCTGATCGATAAGGATTAACGCGCCGATGAAACCAGAGCGAGAACCGGTAATGGGCAAAGGGAGGCAAAGGCGCTTCCTGATGGATTCCAAAGGCCGCTTCGATTCCCTGACGAAGGAAACGATTTGAAAGCAAAGCATTCGCCAGGGGAGCCAGTGGTTGGCCAAGTTTGCCGAGTAATTCAGACCGGGCGATCAAGTTATTTCTCAGGCGGGTGCGATAACTGAATTTCCCCTGTTCCACCATGCGAGCACGGGAACGGGCGTTGATCTCAGCGATCTTTACTCCCGTAGGACACGCCAAATTGCAGACGCGACACCCGCTGCAATAATCCACAGATTTGTCGGGCGAGGTACCATAAGGCATGCGGAACCGACCAGCTTGAGGGCCTTCATATTTAGGTCCTGGAAAAAGATCGGTGACTGCTGTGACCGGGCATTTCGTCACGCAAATGTTGCATTTTATGCACTGATCGAGAGTTAGCTCGACCGGATGTTCGGGAAAGCTCACAAAGATATCCTTTTTATGCAACCATCTCTCCAACCTTGTAGCCGGTTGCCAAGGCGATCCCCTCAAGGGAGCGTTCACGCAGGAAATCACCACCAGCGAGAGTAGATCCAGTCACGAAAAGGTTGGCAAATACGCTCTGGCCGTTGTCATTTGTGGGTTGCAGGATCGAGTTTACTCGTGCCCCTGACTGATAGACTGGGTGGCCTGATGAGTCAAAAAAAAGTGGTTTAAACCAGTCGAGACGCTCTATGGGGGCTGAGAGAGGCAAATTAAATACCATCTCGTGCAGATTCCCATTCTGGTCTCCTGTGATCCCGCCGCCGAGTATGCCACCAGTAGCCAGGATAAAGGTCTTGGCGGAATGGTATTTTCGCCTGGCTGCAGCTTCGCTCCAGAGTGCGGTCACTCGGCCGTTTTCAGACTCGTAAGCCGTTGCTTGCATACCATTGTAGACTCTTCCATCGTTTTTTTGGATAACCTTCAATAAAAGATTGTGTAGCCGAATCCCAGGCACCGAGGGGGGTAAGGTAGGGATTTCAAAAATTGGACAATTTAATCCCTTCTCCAGGTCTTGCTTGGCCTGCATTGACTGTTCCAGACCCAGGATTGCAGGGAAACCGATCCTGTCACAATTCCCTAATCTTGGCTTCAAAGTGGCGACGACTTCGGCTCGGAACTCTTCAGTATCGAAGAGGTGTGCCATGATGATGGGCGTGACAAAACGGCGTTTACGCAGGCTTGGTAGATCTAAAATAACCTCGTTGGCTAGAACGCCCTGACGTATCAGGTTTTCGGTGATCAGTCCAGGGTAAAAATCTTGAAATCCATCAAAGCCAACAATCAACATCGGATCACGCTGTCGAAGATCCCCGGCTATCATCGTTTCTGGGATCAAACAAGAAGGACGAAAGGCACCTACTGCAGATGGAAGCAGCCAATTTTGTTCCAACGTCCCTTGCAAAGGGTAGTCGTTTTCTGCGCATAGCCGTTGAAAAGCAGCGATAGCTTCGGTCAAGGATTCCAAACCTGTTATTGAGTAAGGATGATCGGGGTGTTCTTGAACCAATTTCTCCAGGGCTTTCATTGGAGACTGGACCATCTCCTGGTTTCCGGTGGGGAAGTAACCAATCACATCGATACATCCGGAATGCCAGTGCGTCGCCCCCCAGCCTTTGGTGATAAGAACAGTGCTGCGTCCTCGAGCGCTTGCTCGCCAGGCAGCGATCAAACCTGAGAGGCCAGCGCCGACGATGAGCACCTCAGAAGGCGATTGATCAGCAATGAAAGGTGAAGATTTAATCTTATCAACACGTTCTTCGCCAGTTATCCTTTGCCCTTGTTCCTCAGGTATAAGTCCAACGACTTCTGGGATTGCATACACCTCCGCCGCCAGCCGAGAGGTCTGCGGGCCAGGCAGATGATCTACATTCAGCACGTTTAAGTAAATTAGTTCATCCAAACGTTCCTGGCGTAATTGCTGTCCCCAAAGGATGGGGAGCAGCCCTTTCCATCGTTCTTGTAAAAAATCACGCAAGGCGAGATTGATTTCATCCACTGGTGGGTGGCGGATTGCCTGCAATATTCCAGCACTCCGGTAGGTGCAGAACCCTCCTTGACATGGACCCATCCCGAGGCGGGCATCACGGCGAATATCGTCCAGGGTTTTGGCTTCCTTATCCACGATCGCAGTGATGATATCTGCCTGTGTCGCTAGTTCACATTCGCAAATCAGGGTATTGTAGGCTTCGTCTCTTTCGATCTCCGCCAAACGTGCTCCTAAGTGATGGTAATGACCTTTTTCAGCCCCCGGCAATGGCTCTAAGTGTGTGTGACAATTACGTTTAACTCCCAATTTTCTACAAACCAGGTCGACAGTGGTTTCTGCCATTAAACGATATGTCGTCCATTTGCCACTCGTAATGGTGATAAAACCCGAGAGGCCATCGCGCTCTTCATGATCAAGAAGAACATAAGCACGCGAGATATCGCGTGTGGTAGATGGTTTTGTTTCATGGTACAGGGGCCGTACGCCTGCCCAGGCGCGCAGCATGCGCATGTTCTTCAGGCCTGGGAGCAGCTTCTCACCTTCCTCAAGCATCAGGCTAACTTCCCAGGGCTCGATCAGGAAATGCTCGGGATCGGCAACAGGTTCGTCAGTGGTTCCGATGACGGCGACTGTATGGATCGGGACAATAATGTCACCGTCTGCTGGCATCTTACAACGGTTAACTACAGTGTTCAGGACGCGATGATTAATAGCCACCATCGTCCCTTTGCCGGGAATGATTTGAATATGCACGCCAGCGGTCGCGGCGATTTTCCCTGCCCAAGCCCCTGCAGCGTTTACCACCAGATCGGCATCGATTTGGACTGTCTCATCTTTGACCAGATCGTAACAATTGACTCCAACGATCCGATCCCCCAACCGCCTCAATTCTTGAACTTCAAGATAGTTAAAAACCTGCGCGCCATAATCCCGAGCAGAGGCGGCATTCGCTTCTGCAGCCAGGAAAGAGTCTGCAGCAGCATCTGGGACATGAAAACAGCGAGTTATGGCTGGATTCAACAGTGGTTCTGCGCGCAGCATTTCTTTGATCGATATTTCTTCGACGGGAATCCCAGCGTTCCGGCAGCCTACCAGAAAATCTGGGACATAATTGGGATCATCCCAAGGAGTGAGTACGAAATAACCTCCGGTATCTTCAATGCAATGAGACATAATCCGGCGCAGGATATGGTTTTCGGCGATGCATTCGGCGGCTGCCTGAGGGTCATGAACTGCGTAGCGCCCACCGCTGTGGAGCAATCCATGGTAACGACCTGTCGTCCCATGGCTGAAGTCGCGTTTTTCGACTAGAACAGTATTAAAACCGCGCATGGCCAGGTCGCGGATCGTTCCTGTCCCAGTCGCTCCCCCGCCGATTACAAGGATTTCAGTCTTGATTTTCCTCATTTTATCAATCGACCCACCCCAGAGTCCTATCGACTGCCTTGAGCCAGCCCCGGTAAAACCTGTTTCGCGAATCGTTTTCCATTTGGGGGTGCCAGGTCTTGTCTATCTGCCAATTGTTCCGCAGCTCGTCCAGGTTCTCCCAGAAACCGACTGCTAATCCAGCCGCGTAAGCTGCACCCAAAGCAGTAGTCTCAGTAACTACAGGCCTGACGACAGGCACGCCGAGCATATCAGCCTGAAATTGCATTAGCAGTTCATTATATACCATCCCTCCATCTACTTTGAGGGTTGTTAACGCTACCCGAGAGTCTTTTTGCATTGCCTCCAAAACCTCTCGAGTCTGGTAAGCAGTGGCTTCCAATGTAGCCCGGGCGAGGTGCCCTTTGTTTACAAAGCGCGTCAACCCGGCGATCACGCCCCGTGCGTCGGACCGCCAGTATGGAGCGAACAACCCTGAAAAAGCAGGTACGAAGTAAATGCCTCCATTGTCATCCACGGTGCGGGCAAGATCTTCGACTTCTGCGGAAGTGTGGATTAAACTCAGGTTATCCCGCAGCCATTGGACAAGCGCACCAGTGATAGCGATCGATCCTTCCAGTGCGTAAATTGCCGGGGTATTGCCAATCTGATAAGCCAGCGTGGTTAACAGGCCGCTCGTCGAAGATACGATCTCGGGTCCAGTATTCAACAGCATGAAGCATCCCGTGCCATAGGTGTTTTTCCCTTCGCCGGGGTTAAAACAAGCCTGGCCGACTAAAGCAGCCTGCTGGTCGCCGAGGTCACCACAGACCGGGATATCTGCCCTAAAGGGTCCATCGTCTAGTGTCAATCCCCAGGTAGAAGGGTCGCTGGAAGGCACGATGCGCGGAAGAATCTGGCGAGGGATACGGAGTATACGAATTATTTCTGCATCCCAATCCAATGTCTCCAGATTCATCAGCATGGTGCGACTGGCGTTGGTAATATCGGTCACGTGAGCACCGCCGTTCGGCCCACCGGTCAACCACCATATCACCCAGGTATCGATGTTACCGAAAAGAGCGTTGCCGCTCTCGGCCGCTTTCTGGGCTGTGGGAACGTTCTCTAAAATCCATTTGATTTTTGGGCCAGAGAAGTATGTCGCCAGGGGCAAGCCCACTTGATTCCGGAAACGGTCTATCCCACCCTCGTTCGCTAGGGTATCGCATGCACCCTTAGTACGTGTATCTTGCCAGACAATAGCGTTTGTGTATGGCTGGCCGGTGTTTTTATCCCAAAGAATTGTCGTCTCTCGCTGATTGGTAACCCCGACAGCAGAGATATCTCCTGGCTGGATGTTTGCCCGAGCAACAGCCTCCTCGATGACTTCCTTTGTACGTTGCCAGATTTCTAAGGGGTCGTGCTCCACCCACCCAGGTTGCGGATATATTTGCTGGTGTTCTTTCTGGGCAACGCCAGCCACGAAACCATTCCTTTGGAAAAGCATGCAGCGGGTGCTAGTCGTACCCTGGTCGATTGCGGCGATGTATTTCGGCATGGAGGCATCCTTTTTGAAGATAATTTATACCAATAGATTCTATCAGCATTCGTAACAGGGTAAAATATCCCCAATATCCTATTTTCAAGGCGGGCCTGTGAACCTCTATAATACTCTTTCCCGAAAGGTCGAGATTTTCGAATCTATTGGAGATGAAGTAAATGTCTATGCCTGTGGCATCACTCCCTACGATACCACACATCTGGGACATGCATTTACTTATACCTGTGTAGACATCTTAATTCGTTACCTGGAGTTGCGTGGTTTGACTGTGAGGTATGTCCAGAATGTCACCGACATCGATGATGATATTCTCCGTAAAGCCAAGGAACTCGGCGAGAACTGGCTTGAGCTGGGGAATCGTTGGACGGCGCACTTCATCCGGGATATGCAATCACTCAACGTGCGTCCCCCCGACCACTATCCGCGTGCAACGGACGTAATCCCAGAAATTGTCCATGGAGTGGAATCTCTTCTTAATGCCGGGGTTGCATACGAATCTGGTGGGAGTGTCTATTTTGATATCTCTGCCTGGCCAGAATTCGGAAAATTGAGCGCGCTTTCAAGGGAAGAGATGCTGCCGATCGCCAACGAGCGCGGCAATAAACCAGACGACCCCCATAAACGAAATCCCCTCGACTTCGTGCTGTGGCAGAGACGATCCTCAGGTGAACCAGCCTGGGACAGCCCGTGGGGGTCGGGCCGGCCTGGTTGGCATATTGAATGTTCAACGATGTCCACTCAGATCCTAGGCCCGATCATCGACGTGCATTGCGGCGGAGCTGACTTGTGTTTTCCTCATCATGAATGCGAGATCGCCCAGGTAGAGCCAATTTCAGAAAAAAAGCCCTTCGTGCGCTATTGGATGCACGCCGCAATGGTTTACCATGATGGTGTTAAGATGAGCAAATCGTTGGGGAATCTCGTCATGGTGCGTGATCTCCTGAAGACCTACTCGCCAGATGCTCTGCGGCTTTACCTGAGTGGGCACCATTACCGGCAGATTTGGAGCCATGACGAAGGTGAGTTGATCAAGGCTGAGGAGATCGCTCACACCCTCCAAGAAGCGGTAACAGCAGGTGGGGGAGCTGGTAAACTGCTCGATGCCAATCCAGCTTGGGCGGCTTTTAGCGCGGCATTGGATAATGATTTGGACACGCCTGAGGCTCAGCAAGTGTTATTTAGCCTTGCTCAGAAGATTCTGGAAGCCGCCAGCCTTGGTCGGAGGGTTGCAGGGGCTCAGGATGCGTTAAGAAGAATGGGCCAGGTTTTTGGCCTGCGAATGGAGGAGAAGGGAGCGGAGGCGCGGGTCATCGAGAATTGGAACAAAATCCTGATCCGGTTCTCATAGATTTTGGTTGGTTTATCAAAAGCGAGGCTACACTGACCGTCGATACATGCGATGCAGTTTGTAAAAGTCGATCCCTAAGTCACGTAATTCACGTTGCATGCGATCGTTCTCTAATCCAATTTGTACGATGTCGGCGTGCTCAAACCTGCTTTCGATGACTGTTTTGAATAGTTCACTGAACAATAACGCTGTCCCTCCCAGGCCACGATATTGCTCTATGATACCAGCCCCATTGATGTTGAGCCATTTCGTGCGGCGCAATTCTTGCCACATTAAGAACCAGCCGAAAGGAAACAATCGCCCACCCGTCCTTTGGACTGCTGCAGAAATATCCGGGTAGGCAAATAAGAAACCTACAGGCTGGTCGTCCTTCATGATGATTTTAATCAAAGCAGGATCGGCAAACCACAACATCTGGTTGGCGATGGAGTGCACTTCCTCATCAGTCAGCGGGACATTGCCTGATGTTCCACCGAGGGAAGCATTGTATAGTTCTTTCAATTTTGGGACCAGCGCTCGGAGATCTCGACGAGAATTAAATCGCGCCACGTGCAAGCCGCGCCTTTGCTTGATTAGATCTGCAATCTGCAGGATTTTTTCGGGTAGTTGATAGTTCTCCCCCTCTAAGTAACCGGATACTAACTCCCCATCGGGCTCAAAACCAACGGATTTAATCATTGAGTCATAGTAGGGGGGGTTATAAGGGATGCCAAAAGCTGGACGATGCTCGAATCCCTTAACCAAAAGCCCCATCCCATCCAGTGCAGAAAAGCCTTTCGGTCCTCTAATTTCCCTCAGATTCCGCGAGCGAGCCCAACCAAAGGCAGCATCGAATAAATCTTGAGCGATCTCAGGGCGATCCTCGCATTCGAAGAGATAGAAAAAAGATGTATCGCTTTGATTGAAAGCATTGTAATTGCGATTATTCAGGATAGCCAAGCGGCCAACTGCCTGCCTGGTTTGATCCAGAGCTAGAAAAAAAGCCGCTTCAGAGTGTCTATAAAAAGGGTGACGCTGCCTGTCGAGCATACGGGCAGCATCTCCCGCTAGGGGGGGTACCCAGTGCGGGATTTGGCGATAGATGCGAAAGGGAAGGTCGAGAAATTGTTTGACTTGCCGGCGATCCGAAGTGTCGATCTGGACGATTTGCTTTTCAGACATTTGCTTTCAAGTCGGCAGTCAACAGATGACTTATCGCCTACTGGTAGCGATCAGGTTGTTGTGGGAATCTGCCCCGCCTCTGCACGCTGGCGTTCGATTTCGGCACGTTCCTGCATCTGACTGCGGAGCGTGCGGATGTCGGTCGGAACCAGGTAAGCGGTAAGACCCAGGAAAACCGAGCCTATGATCCAGGCCGAGATGCAAATGATTAAAATCGCAGCATGCAAGGAAGCGTTTACAGCGATGATACCAGCCATCAAGGGAGCGAGGGCTGCGCCACCGTTCTCGATAAAATATTGAATTGCCAATGCGGTACTGCGCACTTCTGGCAAGGTAATGTCATAGACCGTAGATACGACATTTGCTGAGGCAAAAGGGATAAACAGGGCAGTGAGGATCAGCAATCCCATGAAGAGTCCATGGTTTTCGACGGGAACGTTCATGGTGAGCGTGAGCAGGATGGCTCCCGTCAAAACACCCACCATAGCGACCAGGACACGACCACGCGGTGTCCGTTTAAAAAAATAGTCTCCGACTGCACCTCCGACGAAATATCCAAAGGCCAAAACCAGCACCGCAGGTGCCATAGTGGTCAAGATCGAATCCTGACTATAATTGCGCTCTGTTTCCAAATATCGGAAGAACCAATAGGTGATCACATTCCATGGAAAAACGCCGACAAAACCTTGCAAGAATAGCAGGATCAAGCTGCGTTTGCGGAATAAGCCCAGGGCAATTTTCTTATCGAAGCGGTAAATGCCAATCGTTTCCAGATGAGCCAATTCAGGCTCGCTTTGACCACGGGCAGCTTCTTTGACGCTAAAGAATATCACCACAGCGATTACCAGTCCCAAAGAGCCAGTGATATAGTACACAGCTCGCCATCCCAGCGCCCCGCTCAATAAGGTCGCTACAATCAAGCCAGCCATATAACCTAGGGGTTGCGTCAGTTGCAGTAGTCCGTATATTTTCCCCCGTACCTGCGGACCGAAATAGTCTGAGATCAGGCTATATAGTCCCGGGTAACTAGAATCATCTATACCGGTTGAAGCGCGTGTGACTAGAAAAAATCGATAGCTTGGCGCAATAGCGCTGAGCCAGGTGGTCGAACCCCATATGAATGAAGCCAAAGCCAATAATTTCGATCGAGCGTAGCGATCATATAGATACCCCCAGATTGGATATAGAAGGGCTGATACCAGTAACGCGCCTGAAAATACATAGCCCATCTGCACCTCGTTTATTCCATAAGTCTCCATGATGGGTGTGGTCAAAGGGCCGATCAGCAATCTGTCAGACTGATGGAGAAGCATGAAGGCGAAGAAAACGGCAACGACAAATCCGCGGTATTTTAATCTCGGTTTCATTGTTCTCTGTTACATTGTTACAACCCAAACTCCCCGGTTGCTCCTAACTTAATCAAGAGATATAACAAGGCGATCTTGGCACTGTTGTTGATCGCGTGAACCAGAATTGAGGTCCAAAGAGACCGGCTGTATTCATAAACGAGAGCCAGGATGATTCCAAGCAGGAATGCAGTCAGGCCAACGGTGATATCCCCGTGGATGATGCCGAAGATCAAAGAACTAAGCAGCACCCCAGGCCAGACCCCCACCCTATCGCGGAGCAGAGGATAAAAGACACCACGGAATAATAACTCTTCGCCGAATGGGGCCAAAACGCCGGCCAAGATCAACATCCCCAAAGCGCCGAGCTGGGTGAAGCCTTCCGGCAACAGGAATTCTAATTGGGGGTTCACCAAGGGATATTTGAATACGAGAAATAACAGGATCGTGATGATACTGATTAAAGGAATAGCGATCAGGGTAATAATCGTTGCAATCAATATCCAATGTCTTTTTGCAGGTCTTAAACCAACTGCTTCCCAACCCTGCTTACGCCTACGGATACCCAGCAGATAGACACCTCCAATCAGAGAAACAGCTTCTAAAGCTGCCAAAACTAAGCTAAGTTCCATCGTAGGTTGAGATAATTTTTGTGGGAAAAATCCTCCTTTACCCAACGAGAGTATGTAGAGGGTTAGCCCCAGAAGGAAGATCAGACCGGTTCCTAGCAAAATCCAGAATAAATCCGCCCATTTCCAGGTGAAATTTTGAGGGGGATTCAGCGTATCAAATTCTGTGGTATTCATATTGTATAGGATAATTCTTGGTATAAGAACCATCCCCCTTTGCGGTGATCGGCGTACTGTGGAGCCCGATCGAAGTAAATATCGAATATTCGTTACTAACTTCGATAGCTTCGGAGATAAAGCGAATCGGTTGAGCATCCATTTGTTATCGGTTTGCATCTACTCGATTACTACGTTGTCAAGGTTCTTCTCAGGTTCTGGATACCTCATATCTAATCCTTTGAGAGTATCCACCAGGGTTGTTCCGATTACCAAATTGCGAAACCACTTGCGATTAGCAGGGACGATATACCAGGGTGCCCAATCTGTGCTTGTCTTGGTGAGTGCATCTTCGAAGGCTTTCTTATATTCTGGCCATAGCTGACGCTCCTTTAAGTCGCCAGTACGAAATTTCCAACGTTTAGTAGGATCATCCAGCCTGGCCTGTAAGCGTTTTTTTTGTTCTTCTAAGTCAATGTGTAAGAAGAATTTAAGGATTATGGTACCTTCGTTTGCTAATAAGCGCTCGAAGTTGTTTATCTGGTCATAACGACGTGACCAGATCTTCTTAGGGACCAACTCGTGGACACGAACAACCAAAACATCTTCATAATGACTCCGGTTGAAAATAACTATTTCACCTTTGGCGGGTGTTTGTTTGTGGATTCTCCATAGATAGTCGTGATCAATCTCTTCCTGAGTGGGTACTTTGAAATTTGCCACACGCACACCTTGCGGGTTTACTCCCCTGAAGACGTGCTCGATTGCTCCGTCTTTCCCGCTGGTGTCCACACCCTGTAAAATAATGAGTAGCTTATGCTTATGCTCAGCAAAAAACAATTCCTGCAAATTGCTTAACTCGTCGTTCAGCTCCTGAAGGTTCTCCTGTGCAGACTTCTTGTCACCGTCAAAGGCGCTATTATCGCTTGGGTCCCACTCATCCAGGTCTATTCGGCTGCCTGGTTTGATAAGATATTGCTTCATCGCCGCCTCCGCTTAAAAGGTATGACCAATTTATAGTGTGATGATTGCGGAAATATTGAAAGACTAAGGTAATGATACCATGATAAGACATGATAAATGACACATGACAATGGCGCCATTCTTTGTCATAATCATCTCTGGGTACTCATAGGCTTATTAATGATCAAGATTACGGGAAGTTACGAACTCGAGGCAGCCAGGGAGATAGTCTGGCCACGGATATACGACCCTGTCTCATTGATGGAGCTTATTCCGGGATGCCAACGGCTGGAGAAAATTGGTGTAGACGAGTATAGCGGTCAAATTCAGATTGGTGTGGCTGGTGTCAGTGGTTTGTACGATATGTCCGTCAGGGTTGTCGATCAAGCTCCACCGGCATACTGCCGATTCGAGGGAGAAGTAAGTGGTGCAACAGGGAGGATCAATGGGCAAGCCTTATTTCAATTGAAGGAGGTGAAAGGAAATAGCCAGATCACATACGAAGCACAGGCTATTATCACCGGCGCGCTGGCAAAGTTGAGTCCAAGGTTTATCGAAGGCACAGTTCAGGCGCTAATTAAACTTGGAATGGCCCGCCTTAACCGGCAATTAAGGGCTCAGCTCGTTGATAACGCCAACGAGCAATCTAAAGCTTAATCAATCCTGGCCCTTCAGGAGGTTTAAATGCGGATAATCGACTTAACTGTTCCCATCGGAGAAGACACTCTTAGCCCTCCATCGGTAAATCTTCAACTCAAGTTGACCAGCTATCACCGTGGCCCTGGCTTTTGGCAGGCGAGTAAGGTTGAAATGCTCCTGCACACCGGCTCGCATGTTGATTTCGGACGGCATGTCATGGCTGATGGAGAAACAGCAGTGGATGTTGACCTGGAGAGGGTTTTCGGTGATGCGCTGGTTATCGATTTAAGTTTTGCAGAACCGAACCATGCCATCTCTGTTGCTGACCTGGAATCGCATGCGCCGGAAATTCGTAAAGGCGATATTGTCCTGGTGCGCACAGATTGGACTGAGAAACACTGGGGAAATTTTCCGATGTACTACATGGAATCGCCGTATTGCTCGCCAGAAGCCGCACAATGGTTGATCGATCAAGGAGCTAAAGCAATTGGATTTGACTGCTTTAGTGAATATTGCGCCCGTTTGCCGGACTTTACATCAGAAGACTTCATAATTCATAAGATCATCCTTGAGAACGGGGCGATCCTGATGCAACAAATGACCAATTTATCGATTTTACCCACAGGACGTCGTTTCAGATTTTTTGCCCCATTTGTCAAGATGCGCGGCGCAGAGGGATCTCCCGCCCGTTTCTTTGCTCTGCTCGATTAGTCAGGAGGTGTTGATGTGACTGCAAAGGTATATTATCAGCCTCAATCGCTTGGTGAGGCAACTGGTTTATTGGCTGAGCATGGCCCGGTATTGCTTGTCATGGCAGGAGGTACGCTGGCCATGCCGTTGATCAACGAAGGGATTTCGCTCCCTGAAAAAGTGATGGGACTGCGCCGCGCTGGCCTTAACTATCTCAGACGATCGAATGGAAGCCTGGTGATCGGCGCCACAACCACACTTACCCAAATGATAGATCAGCAGGAAATCCCCATACTGCAAGAAGCTGCCCAAAATGTCGGTAGTTGGGCAATCCGCAATATGGGGACGGTTGGAGGCAATCTGTTTGCTCCACCGCCAGCCGGCGATTTTGCGGTCGCTCTGCTTGCCCTGGATGCTCAGATTAAGTTAGTGAGTAAAAGCGGTGCGCGCACTATTCCATTGTCGGATTTCTACACAGGATTTATGACGACAGCGCTCGTGCCTGGCGAGCTGCTTGCGGAAATCCTCGTCCCGATACCCAAGGGGACTACCACTTATCTCAAATACGGACGCAGGCATGCCAATACGCCAGCGGTGGTAACGGTTGCAGCCCACGTCCAATTCGAAGGAGAGAGAGTGATCGATGCTCGATTGGCGTTAAACGCAGTTGGGCCTCACCCTTTCCGCGCCGGGAAAGCCGAACAAGCACTGATTGGAACAAGACTCGACCCGCCTACGCTGGAAGCTGTGGCTACAATCGCAAGGGAGGAGAGCGAGCCTTTCACCGATGCGGTTGCCAGTGAGTGGTATCGGCAAAAAATGGTCGGGATTTTTGTCCGCCGTGCCCTGGAAAAGATCGCCGCATAGGAGGATGAGATGCCATCAAAAATTGTCAGTTTCACACTTAACGGACGCCCGACCGAGATCATGGTCAAACCATTGGAGACATTGCAGACATTACTGCGGGAACAGCTCGGCTATACCGCAACGAAAGCCGGGTGCCGGCAAGGCGGTTGTGGAAGCTGTACTGTCTTAGTAAATGGCGAACCGATGCTGTCTTGCTTGTTACCCGTGGAGGATATCGAAGGCCAGGAGATCATGACTCTGGAAGGACTCGCCCAGGATGGAGAATTGCATCCACTTCAAGAAACTTTCTTTGAGAAGTTCGCCATTCAATGCGGCTACTGTACCCCTGGGATGCTGTTGGTTTCAAAAGCGCTGCTCGATCATAACCCTCAACCAAGCCGGGAGGTGATTGTTGAAGCTTTAACAGGGAACTATTGCCGGTGCACAGGCTACGAACCGATTATCCAGGCTGTGCTTGAAACTGCCCAGCGCATGAATGGGCACGGGAAATAGAACAAAGGAGGTCGCGACCATGTTAGAAGAAACCCTGAAAGTTGTCGGTCAATCTGTGCCCCGGCGGGATGGGATGGGTCATGTAACGGGTAAAACGACATATATTGACGATATCCAATTTCGAGATATGCTGCACCTTAAAATGGTGCGCAGTCCGGTTCCCCACGCGCTAATTAAAAGCATCGACTTCTCACAAGCAGAGAAGGTGCCAGGTTTCGTACGTGCCTTCACCTATAGGGATGTCCCGAAGAACGTCTACACTATTCTCTGCCTGATCGGCGTAGGCCCTGACGAGGAGCCTGTCCTGGCACAGGATAAAGTGTTGTACAAAGGGGAACAGATCGCCGCAATCGTGGCTGAGACTGGAGAAGCTGCGATGGAGGCAGTCTCGAAAGTCAAACTCAACCTTGAAGAGCTGCCGGCTGTATTCGATGTGGAAGAGGCTTTGAAGCCTGGGGCACCGATCCTCAAGGATTGGGGCACGAATTATTTTATCTACGAAGGTCACCACTGCCGCCGGGTGCGATTTGGTGATGTGGAGAAAGGATTTGCAGAAGCCGATTACATTGTTGAGGGACGTTACCAGACCAGCCCGATAGAGCACGCACCAAGCGAGACGACCGGGTGTGTGGCAAAACCTGAACCAGATGGACGCATCACAGTCTATACAAATACGCAGGCGTTGTTCTTCACCCTGGATAATACCGCCCTGATCCTGCAAATCCCGTTCCAGAAATTGCACTTTGTGGGCGGTACGGTGGGTGGAGGATTTGGTGGTAAGGTGGATGTGATCGTCGAGCCAATCGCTACATTGGCGGCAATTAAGACCAATCGCCCGATAAAGTATGTGTTTACACGCGAAGAGGAGATGCGGGTTTCCTCATCGCGCAGCGCCTGGCGAATGTACTTTAAGGACGGGGTTACGAAAGATGGCCGGATTGTCGCCCGGAAAGTCACGTCCTACTCTGATGCTGGTGCCTATAACCGGCATACACCCTACGCCGTTACAAAGCATGCTGCCAATATAGCCGGCCCTTATCGCATTCCCAACGTTTGGATCGATGCGCATTGTGTATATACCAACCGCCAGCCAGGGAGCGCCATGCGTGGCTTTGGGGTAACTCCTGCCTCGTTCGCCATTGAAGTGCAAATGGACAAAATCGCTGAGGTAGTCGGGATAGATCCCTGGGCGATCCGGTTTATTAACGCTTATCGCAATGGCGACATGAAGCCACACCAAAAAGTGGTGGAAGATGCCACCTTAATTGAGGTGATGCAGGCGGCCGCTAAACTGGTCGGGCATGAATTGCCGGAGGAATTCAAGAAAATGAGCTCTTGGGATAGGAAGGAAGGCTGATATGGCTAAACTAAGAGGAGTTGGTATTGCCGCAGTCAATTACCCGACTGGGATGAACCTGGGCGGGGACCCATCGCAAGCACTGATCCACGCAACTACAACCGGCAATTTTGTCATATCCTTATCGAGCACCGATTTAGGCCAAGGCCTGAAGACGGTGATCGCGCAGATCGGGGCGGAGGCGCTGGGTGTACCGTTTGAGACGGTTCTGATCGATACGGCCGATACCGACACTGGCCCGCATTGTATGGGCACCTTCGCCAGTCGCGCCACGCACCGGGTAGGAAACGCGGTGGTGAAAGCTGCCCAGGAAGCGCGCAAGGTATTATTAGAGGTTGCTGCGGATGAGCTTGAGGCCAGCCCGGATGATCTTGAAACAGACGGGCAGGGAAAGATCCACGTCAAAGGTTCACCAGAACGTTCGATCGGGGTGATCGACGTCGCCCTAGCTGCGCATTTTAAGTATGGGAAGACTATCTCGGGGCGCGGCATGTATATGAAACCGAAGAGTGAAGTCGATCCCGAGACTGGAAAAATGGATCCAGACTCGACCGAAGCACACGCCTGCACAGTTGCCGAGGTTGAAGTGGATACCGAGACGGGGGAAGTGACGGTGTTGAACCTGAAGAGCGCCTATGAGATCGGCCGAATCGTCAATCCAGCACTGGTAGAAGGACAGATTCGAGGTGGATCGGTGATGGGTATGGCACATGCGCTCTACGAGACGACCTACCCATATTATCCAGAGATCGATCACATGCCGGGAAGTTTCAGCGAGTACCTGCTACCTGGCCCTCTGGAATTACCGGAAATTGAGTGCGTCGTGTTAGAATATCCGTCTGTAAACGGTCCTTATGGTGTGAAAGGCGTTGGCGAAATGACTGCAAATTCGCCTATCCCAGCGATCGTTAATGCCATCACAAATGCGATTGGGATACGTTTGACGGAGATACCGATCACCCCTGAGAAAATCCTGCGCGCGTTGGAAGGAAAAGCTTAACCTGCGTGTCAGGGATTAAGTTTTATCAAGCGAGGTAATTTTATGCTTAAGGTCGTTTCGCTGCTCAAACGCAAAGAAGACATAACTTTTGAGGCTTTCCGTAACTGGGCGCTGGATGAACACCCGCCTCTGGGTAGAAAACTTCCTGGCATCCGGCATTACCGTATGAGCGTAATCCTCGAAGACAATCCTGATTTGCCATATCATGCAATCTCAGAATTCTGGTTTGATGATAACGATGCACGTTTAGCGGCTTTCGCCACTCCGGAAGGGAAAGCAGCAGCAGAAGATGCTGCTCTGCATTGTGTCTCCAGGGTGCATCTTCTCACAGAGGAAAAAATTATAATCGAGTAGAATAAATTGACCTGGGGGTAGCTGAACAAATTGGGCTACCCCATTGATTTATTGGTATTTGATCTATGAGGGTTTCTGATGAGAGATGTTATCGACACACTAGATAATTGGCGTGAGAAGAACGAAGAATTTGCTGTCGCCACGGTGGTTAACACCTGGGGTTCAGCGCCGCGTCCGATTGGATCAAAAATGATCGCCTCGCTCAGGGGCGGGATTGCTGGATCAGTTAGCGCAGGCTGCGTCGAGGGGTCGGTGATCGAAGAAGGCAGAACAGTCCTGGCTTCGGGAAAACCTCGTTTATTGACTTTTGGGGTTGCTGATGAAGAAGCGTGGCAAGTCGGATTGGCCTGCGGTGGAACGATTCAGGTTTTTGTGGAACCTTCATCTGCCTTAGAGGGGATCTACACCGCGCTCAAGAGTCATCTTAGGGCGCGCCATCCCATGGCAGTCGTGAGTGTTTTGCATGGGATTCCTGAGATAATGAATCGCAAGCTGCTCGTTTTCCCTGATGACCGGACGGAGGGCGATCTGGATATTCCGGGCCAAAATGACCAGATTACCAGGGCGGCTGTTGAGTTTCTGGGAAAAGAGACCAGTAGTGTTTTTGACCTGCAGGATGGTACATCTCTTTTTGTTGAAGTGTATCCACTTCCTCCGCGCCTGGTCATCATTGGCGCAGTACACCTGGCTGAGGCATTGGTATCCATCGCTCATACTGTTGGGTTTGATACGATCCTCATCGATCCACGCAAAGCCTTCGCAACCCAAGAACGATTTCCCTTTGTAAATAGTCTGCTCCAGGATTGGCCTCAGGAGGTTTTGCCGAGATTGGTCCTCGATCGATCTGCCTATGTTGTCGTACTCACACATGATCCGAAGCTGGACGATCCTGCAATTCAAATTGCGTTGCGGAGCGAGGCGCGCTATATAGGAGCGCTGGGGAGTCGCCGGACGAACAACAAACGCATCGAGCGCCTGCGTAAGGCCGGATTTTTGGATGAGCAGATCGCACGCCTGCACGCGCCGATCGGGCTCGATTTAGGAGGGCGATTACCCGGAGAGATAGCAGTGAGCATAATGGCTGAAATTATCCAGGAAAGGAACAAGGCAGTAGTTGGACAGGCTTGAATCGATCGAAGGCGTACAACAGGCTTTATTTGAACATTCCTATATCGCCAACCGTGGACTGGCGACGATTGTTTTCCTGGCTCTCAAACTTGGAAAACCTCTTTTTTTGGAGGGCGAAGCGGGTGTCGGCAAGACAGAAGTCGGCAAGGTCCTGGCGAGTGTGTTGGGAACGCGGCTCATCCGCTTGCAATGCTATGAGGGGTTGGACGTGCACAACGCTGTTTACGAGTGGGACTATTCTCGCCAGATCCTGCATTTACGCTTGCTTGAAGCGACCTCGGCCTCGCGGGCTGAGATGGAGCACGATATTTATAGCCGCGAGTTTCTATTAGCCCGTCCATTATTACAGGCGATTGATCAACCCAATGGCCAGGTCCCGGTTTTGTTAATAGACGAGATCGACCGGGCGGATGAAGAGTTTGAAAGCTTCTTGCTGGAGATCCTTTCTGACTTCCAAATCACCATTCCAGAGATCGGCACGATTCACGCGCTGAAACCGCCAGTCGTTGTGATCACCTCTAACCGGACGAGAGAGGTGCATGACGCGCTTAAACGGCGCTGCCTTTACCAGTGGATCGATTACCCCAGTTTCGAGATAGAGTATCAAATCCTCAATCTGAAGGTGCCGGGGATAGCGGACCAATTATCCCACCAGATCGTCTCTGCGGTGCAACAGTTACGTCAGGTTGAGTTGTTTAAGCCACCCGGCATAGCTGAAACCCTGGACTGGGCGCGAGCTTTGCTCGCCATGGATCAACAAGAGCTCACTGCACAGGTGATCGACGAAACTCTGGGGGTTTTGCTTAAATATCAGGATGATGTATTACGAGTCCAGGGGGCTATGGCTCAACGGTTAGCTACACAGGTTCATGCAAGCTGATAATTATTCTTCCATTCGCGGGCACCTGCTCGCAAACCTGTTGCACTTTGGAAGGTTACTTCGCAAGTTGGGCGTAGGAGTTAGCAGCCAGCAAATCTATGAACTGGGTGAAGCCTTGAGCTGGATCGAACTGGCGCGGAAAGATGATTTTTATCATGCTACGCGATGTTTCCTGGTGCACAAGGCGGAAGAAATGGAGGTGTTTAATCTAGCTTTTGAGCTATTCTGGACTCAATTGTTCCACGGATT
>DATDRM010000151.1:0-4729 GCA_035291705.1 Anaerolineales bacterium | reverse complement strand
GATCACAATCCGTTCGCCGGAAAGATCGGAAAGCAAATTGCGGAAACGGACACGCTCTTCAGGGTCTAAGCCAGCAGTGGGCTCATCCACGATGAGCAATTGGGGATCGTTGAGCAAGGCTTGAGCAATGCCCACGCGCTGCTTCATCCCTCCGGAATAACCACCCAGCGGTCGCTTGCGCGCCTCGAACAGGTTCAGGATTTGAATCAACTCGTCAATGCGCTTGCGCGCCGATCCGCCATCCAATCCCTTGATGGCAGCCATATACTCCAGGAATTCGAGCGCGTTCAGGTTGGGGTAAACGCCAAAATCTTGCGGCAAATACCCCAACACAGCCCGCAATTCATTAGGCATGCGAGCGATGTCCACGCCATCCCAGGTCACTCTTCCTTCAGTTGGCCTGGTAACAGTGGCCAGGATGCGCATCAGCGTTGACTTACCGGCGCCGTTGGGGCCAAGCAAACCCTGGACTCCAGGACCTAAGGTCAGGTTGAAATCCCGCAATCCCCAAACCTTGCCGCCATATTGTTTGCCGACATGTTCTATTTCGAGTCTCATCGTTTTCTCTTTCCTTCTGGATCGCAACGAGCTGCCCGACGTTTCCCTGGAGCTGAGTTCTTCACCTCATAACCTTTTCAACTGGTTGATCCTCCTCCAGGTCCTGATGGCTATATATAAATAGACCATCAAGAGCAAGGTAAAAAAATACCGTAAGGGATAATTGCCATATTGGGGCAAAATATGGAAAAGAGCACCGAGTGGTTGCAACCAATACTAATAAAATGATCACCTCAAATGCAATCAGCCTCCTGTATTTCCCAACTTTAGTCTCAACATCCGTAAAGATTTCGGGTGCCTCTCCCTATTGGACTTGCTTACGGAAATACTGCCAGCCCTCCTGAGACATTTCCTTTAGCCAGGCTTCTTCATTCTCATCTTGCCATGGCCAAAACCACCTGAATTTTCTGATCATGGTTTTTTCCATCGGTCCCTCCAAAAATAACCGATCGGGTAAGGTCATGAGTGAAGGTTGAGTTTCATCCCGTTCCTGGTTATGATCTCCAACCATTTCACTTGTGCCGATAAAACCTCTTTCCCTTTTCGAGTGAGGAGGTAATATTTTCGGCGCTCTTCTTCTTTTACCTTGAGGATTAGGCCCTCTTTTTCCAATGTCGAAAAAACGCCTCCCAGGTTTGCCAGAGCATGCACCCAATCTAAGGGATGGCGATCACATATTTCAATATTTTGTCCTCCTCTCGCTAAACTTTTTTGGACAACGCATTAATAGTGTTAGCGCACTCATAGCTTCCTCGCTAACTTTCCCATGTGTAGAAAGATTGAATGAATTGCAGGATGATATGGTAAACCGTCGCCCAGGCCAATCAAGGCCGGGATCATCATTGTACCCTGAGTCCTTTTTAGATGTATAATCAAACGAGAGGGGTTGTTCCTCTGTTTGCCGGTCTATCTCAATACGGTGAACCGTGAATAGTCCCACCGGTAGGCTGCCTCAACGGATATATTATCTCGCTTCCGGTCTCTATTTTGGAGCGATATTTTTACGTTCCCTGCTCATTTACCGGGACAGCCCGGTGCTTGTTCAGGTGCTGGGGCTGCTACTGGTCTGGTTAGTACTGTTCCTCAGCGAACCTGCAATCTCACGCAGGTGGTCTCGCTATTTCCCGATTTACCTGCTCTGCCAAACCGCCCTGGTCTTTACGCTCTTATCCAGGCCTGGTTTCACCGACTTCTTTGGGTCTCTTTTACCAATTTTGGGGATGCAAGTCATGCTTCGCCTCAAGCCCATGATTGGGGGGATATGGATGGGCTTGTGCGCCCCGATCATGATGCTGTTGCTGGTAAGGACCTATGGTACTACCCCGGCAATTGCCCTTACGCTGATCTATACCGCTGGAAACGTCTTCTTCGGCACCTATACCCTGGCAATGCGGCGCGCTCAGGCGGCGCGCCTTCAAAACCAAACACTGGCGGGTGAACTTCAGGAAGCAAACGAACAGTTACACGACTACTCCACCCAGCTCGAACAACTGGCAGTCGCCCGGGAGCGTAACCGCCTGGCGCGCGAACTGCACGATTCGGTGACCCAGACGGTTTTCAGCATGACGCTGACCACCCAATCGGCTTTGTTGCTGCTCGATCGCGATCCCGGTCGGGTGGGTGTCCACCTGGAGCGGTTAAACCAACTGGCGCGCAGCGCGCTCGCGGAAATGCAGGTGTTGATTTCAGAACTCAAACCGGATAAAGCAGCCAGAGAAGGATTAGTCCCCGTCCTGCGCCGGCATCTGGCAGGCAGTCGCCTTCCTGAAAACCTGTCCGTCTCTCTGGAAGTGGAGGGCGACCAGCGATTGGAATTCGCGGAAGATCAAAGCCTCTTTCACATTGCGGAGGAAGCGCTCAACAATATTGTGAAACATGCCCGAACGTCTCAAGCGCAGATCCGATTGCACCTGGCTGAACCCTTCTGGATGGAGATCGAAGACCACGGGCAGGGCTTTGATCCACTTCAAGCTCAGAATAGCGGCAGAGTCGGTCTGTCCAGCATGCACGAACGGGCTGTAGAAATCGGATGGGGTTTGCAGGTCATTACATCTCCCGGCGCAGGCACCTGCATCCGGGTAGAGAAGGCGCCAGTCAGAGAGGAGCGGGTATGAAGCCACCAGGTGAAAAAATCAAGGTCTTGATCGTCGACGATCATCAGGTTGTCCGGCAAGGGCTGCGAACCTTTCTGGAGCTGCATGAGGATATCATCGTGGTCGGTGAGGCAGGCGATGGGTTGCAGGCCGTAGAGATGGTCCACCAATACCAACCCGATGTCGTCCTGATGGATTTGGTGATGCCCCGGCTGGATGGGATTGCAGCCACGCGCCAGGTCAAGTCATCGGCTGCGGATGTCAAAGTAATTGCGCTGACCAGCTTTACCGAGGATGACAAAGTTTTCCCAGCCATTCAGGCGGGAGCGTCCAGTTACCTGCTTAAAGATGTCTCCCCGGATGACCTGGTGGAGGCCATTCGCGCAGCTTATCAAGGAGAAGCCCGTTTGCACCCGGAAATTACCCGGAGATTGATGGAACAAGTCTCTCAGCAGGTTACTCCCAGACGCGAGAACCAGGTGGACGACATCACCGATCGAGAGCGCGATGTCGTTCGCCTGGTAGCGCATGGACGCAGCAACCACGAAATTGCCCACGAATTGGTCATCAGTGAAAAGACCGTCAAGACTCACATCAGCAACATTTTAAGCAAGCTTCACCTGCAAGACCGCACACAACTGGCAATTTACGCAATCAAGAAAGGTCTGGTTGATTCGGAACATGCCGATTGAGGAGCCCTGTCTTGTCTGAGCAAACGAATTCTTCTATAACGCCTCTCAAACCAGGCTGGATCGGAGTGATTGCTGTATTCCTGGCTTTCACAGCTGTGGTTGTGCGCACGTTGGGGGTGGAGGACAACCGCCCGTATTTAGCCTGGTATTTGGGGCTGGAGCTGATCTATATCATCTTGTACACGCTTGTTTTATGGAGGTACACCCCGCCGCGTTGGTTGATGCATTTGTATTTGGTCATCCAGTGCGTATTTGTGCTTTGGCTGCTCTCTTTCCGGCCGCAGTTTGACTTTATTTTGGTACTTTTCTTATTGCTCACGTATCCGGCTTCGTTGGTTTTCACTGGCCGGATGCGATGGATTTGGATCGGGATCTTGGTTTTTCTGACCGGCGGATCGCTGATATTCTACCTGGGGGTGCTGCGGGGCCTGGCTTTATCGTTGACCACCATTGCAGGAGAGATCGTTCTCCCGGCATATATCATCGTAAACCATGAGCTAGAGATCGCCCGAGCTAAGAGCCAGGTCTTGCTCAGCGAGTTACAGGTTACGCATCAACAAATGCAATTGTATGTGGATCAAGTAGAAGAATTGGCAGCCATGCAGGAGCGCAACCGCCTGGCGCGTGAATTACATGACACCGTTAGCCAGCTTATCTTCAGCATCTCCCTGATGGCTCGCTCTGCACAATTGCTCCTGGCGAAAGACCCGCTGCGCGTCTCGGAACAGCTTTACCACCTCCAGGCAATGGCTGGGGATGCCCTCAGCCAGTTGCGTTCGCTGATCACTCAACTACGCCCTTCCCAGAAATCCTGAACAGCAGATAGTGTCGAGGTAGCGTCGGCCTCCCGACCGCCGCTGGCTTTAATAACATCCTTCGTCCTACGACCTGAGATGTAGATCTACAACCCTGGTCTGATTGGAAAAATCAGCCTCAATCACCAGGTGAAGTTCAGCCCTGGGCCAGATGCGCCCAGGGCAGTAAGCGTGTATATTAGAGTTGTAATTTCTACTGAGGATGGCTTGATACTCGACAAAGGAGGCCCCGATGAACACCCAAGCGATTGTAAAATCCACTCTTATCTGGAACCTTTTCTCACTTCCTGTCTACGTTTCCCTGTGTCCGATTGAGATATCTCCTCAGGACTTTGGATACGAAATCAATGAGGACGAGCTGGCAAGCGAAATGCGTGTTCAACTCCCCGACGACCTTATCTGGCAACCAATTCCCGAAGTGGATCCAGATGATTTCGAGACAGTCTATAACTGGTTCCTCTCATAAAGGGTAGCTGAATGGCTAATATTCGGATGTTGATTGTAGATGACGTAACCCAGGTCCGGCAGGACTTGCGCACAATGCTGACCCTATCCTGCGATGTCGAGATCG
>DATDRM010000150.1:0-3454 GCA_035291705.1 Anaerolineales bacterium | reverse complement strand
TGGCCATCAATGAAACTCCATCGGCATCAGTTGGGAAAACGCGACTCATCTAGCGGAAGTGCCGTCTAACGGCTGCGTTAGTGGCGGCGGGGCGGGCGTGGATTCTGCTTGGGAGCAAGAAAAACTCGAAGCCAGAAAAATGCCTGAAAACGCCGCAGAATCCCCGCCGTCCACTGCACCCAAAATGATGGCCCGCCATCATTTTGTACGAGAGAAACCCGGGCGTTGCGATGACGGAAGTATACTCCGAACTGGCAGGCACGCAAGCCGTACAGAGCAATGGAGACGCGTCTCGTCGCAGTCCCGCGCTGCACCATGGTTTCTGGTCAAATTGATTTACACACTGGAGGCGAGGGGGCAAAGGCCCCGATGAGAAAGCTAACCCCATGAGTGACCGGGCTTGCCAATTCAAGAAAAGGAGCATGACATGAGGAAGAAAAGCAAGCTTACCCCAAGGATCGAAGAGGCGCATCCATTCACGGGGATGAGTAAGGTGAACCCGAACGCAGCCGGAGTGGATATCGGGGCAGTGGAGATCGTCGCCTGTGTGGCAGGAGATGAGAGCACACAGATCGTGAAAGCATTTGGCAACTACACCGTAGATCTTCAGGCACTCGCCGGGTGGCTGAAAGGGCACAACATAAGGACGGTGGCGATGGAAAGCACAGGGGTATATTGGGTCCCGCTTTTCGAAGAACTGGAACGACAAGGGTTTGAATGTCTATTGATCAGCTCGCGCTCCTTGCGAAGAGTATCAGGCAGGAAGAGCGATATCACAGATGCGCAATGGATCCAGACCCTGCACAGTTATGGGTTGCTGGAAAGCTCCTTCAGGCCGCAGGGAGAACTGGTCGCGCTACGAACATTGCTGCGACACCGCAGTCAAATAGTGGAACAACGTTCGCCGCATATCCAGCACATGCAGAAAGCGCTCTTGCAGATGAATATCCAACTCTCGCAAGCGGTGACTGATGTAACCGGCATCACAGGACTGACGATTATCCGGGCAATCTTGGCAGGTGAACGAGACCCGGAGACACTGGCCTCCTTGCGCGAGCTAGGCTGCAAGAAGAGTGCAGAAGAGATCGGGAAGGCGCTGACAGGGACCTGGCGGGAAGAGCATCTCTTTATCCTGAAGCAATCCATGGAAATGTACGACTTTTACACCTGGCAGAGCCAGGCGTGCGATGAAGAGATCGAGCGGGTGTATGGAATGACCCGACCAGATTGGGATGGGGGGGAAGTCAAGCCTCTGACCAGGCGGAAGCGGAACTCACATAGCAAGAACGCACCGCAGAACCCTGAAGGCATTCGCAAACACTTGAAACGTATTAGCGGAGTGGACTTGAGCGTGGTGGATGGGTTCCGGGTCTCGCTGGCGCAGACGGTGATCATGGAGTGCGGGACAGATATGAGTAAGTTTCCGAGCGAGAAGCACTTCTGCTCATGGCTGGGATTGGCACCGAAGCACGAGATCTCAGGCGGGAAGGTGTTGAAGAACAAGACCTTGAAAACAAAGAACCGCGCCGGGCAGGCCTTTCGCATGGCGGCGCAATCGGTAAAGCAGGCGGATTGTGTGTTTGATGTGTTGTATCGACGCTTGCGAGCCAGGTTGGGACCAGCGCAGGCAACCGTAGCCACGGCGCATGCGATAGCGCGGGTGGTTTACCGGATGCTGAAATACCAGGTGGAATATGAGACGATCAGCGTGGAAGAGTACGAGAAGAATTACAAGGAACAGCAGCTCAAATACATGAAGAAGAAAGCCGCGAAACTCGGCTTCCAACTCGTCCCTGCCTGATCCGCAGGGAAGGACAATAAAAGGCGTCCAGGCGGGGAAGACGCCTGCTTTGAGTTTAATCGCCTGTGGGAATTTTCATTGATCTTTGCGTAGTGCTCAGATTTTGGCCCGAATTTGTGCGGATCAGCCTGTTTGGAGGAAGTTCAGTTACCTTTTTGGGAAGGTGGTTTCTAAGAACGCATAGTTGGGTGGCTGGGGTACAACTTCTGTATACATGAAGTAATGTCCAATCAGCGCAATAAACGAAAGAATGAACGTATACTCTCGGCAAGGAGCATTGGCTCTTCCCCGGCAATAAAGTGCCCGCCTCTGCCAAGTTCAGCCCAATATCGAATATCGCGGTAACGGCGCTCAACATACTCCCGCGGCGGACGCTCAATAGGCTGGGTCGCAACAAGAGAGACTCCAACGGGTACTTGAATCGTAAAACCCGGCGGTAATTTGCGAGTGTTGTTTGTCCCTTCATAATAGGCACGTCCAGTAGCATTAATTGTCTCGGAAAACCAGTAAAGGGAAACCAGGCTCAAAAGTTGATCTTTTGAAAAGTGATTTTCTAAATTGCCTGTTGGCGGGGCTGTCCAGGCAAACCATTTATCTAGAATCCAGGCGGCAAGACCTGCCGGTGAGTCATTGAGGGCATAGGCCACTGTTTGGGGACGAGTGGCTTGAATACGGGCATATCCATTATCCTTTGCTTCCCATCTGGCACGCGCATCCAGAAAAACACGTTCAGCATTCGTTAGATTGGCCGATTCCAAGGTTACATTTGCGCTGGGAATTGATGGTTCTGTGGTGTGATAACCAATAATCCGCTCTGGATGGCTCAGATTTATGCGGATCATGATAGCCGCTCCATGGTCATGTGCATGAGCCCCAAAGCAAGTGTAGCCCAACTCATCCATGAGTTTGAGCCATAGTTCGGCAACATCGGGATAGGTAAAGCCGCGTTGTATGGGACGATCAGAGAATCCATAGCCGGGTATGGAGGGAATAATCACATCGAAAGCATCTGCTGGATCGCCGCCAAACTGTTCAGGTGTGGTGAGAAGCGGAATGATGCCAAGCATCTCTAAGAAAGAACTTGGCCATCCATGCGTGATTAGAAGTGGGATAGGATTTGGCCCCTGCCCTCGCTCATAAACAAAGTGAATGCTGATTCCATTAAGGTCTATTCGATAATTCCTAAAAGAGTTTATGTAATGCTCCTGGGCACGCCAATCGAATGAAGTGATCCAGTAGTGGACAATATCGCGCATGAATTCAAGGGGAACACCGTAGTCCCATTCAGCAAATTCAACTTCGTCTGGCCAGCGTGTACGTCGGAGACGCTCCCTTAGGTCCTCTAAAGACTCCTTGGCAATCTCGACATGGAATGGTTGATAGCTCATTTTTAATTTCCCTAAGCACGATTGCAACTCAAAAATCATGTGTGAACGAGGGCTTTTTGCCGCCCAACGGCTCGTGTTAGTGGCTAGCGAGCCGAGCGCAGCGAAGCGCCGTCCGCTGCATGGCGGGGTTGGGCCGCCTGTTGCATTGCAAGCGACGCCTACCAATGCAGATAACGCTGTAGCACGCCGCCGCGCGCACCTTGAGGAAGCTGAGTCGCTTAATCCTCAACTGACCAATTGCGCGTCGCTTGGGCGCGTGTAGGCG
>DATDRM010000149.1:0-19243 GCA_035291705.1 Anaerolineales bacterium | reverse complement strand
TTCGATCGACGACGGCGAATAGCTAGGCGAACGGCTTCAGCGATGATCACCCCAGCGATCGGGGCGACGAAAAGCGTAAAAAAACCCAGGTAACTAACCAAACGGCTGCCAATGTATGACAATATGATCCCTACGCCAAAGGCCAGGAGGTAATCATACCACTCAGCAGTTTCAAAACTCTTTTGCTGGTTGCGGACGCAATCCTTACAGCGATAGCCGGTCGGGGTGAGAATGGCACATTTTGCACAAATGGGCTTTTCGCACCGGTTACAGCGTAAGGTAGTTTCTACATCAGGATGATTAACACAGTAAAGTGTAGGGGGCTGTAAGCTCATCGAGAATTACCTGTGGAAGGATTTTGATTCATATGGGGAGTGAGGTTACGGTAAAAATATCCAGGGTCTTGGAAACGAATGAATTTTAAGGAATGGTGGCTGGCGAACACCTTTACACAATCCCCATCTACCAGCTCGATCGGCAATTGTCCATCGATGCTAAGCACCGCTTGGTGAGCAGTGTGGACGACGATGCTCACCGAAGAACCCTCAGCGAAGACGATGGCACGATCGATTGAAAGATGGGGAGCGATGGGGACGAGTAAAATTGTGCGCATCTCTGGAGGCAGGATCGGCCCGCCAACGGCCAAGGCATAGGCGGTAGAACCGGTCGGCGTGGAGGCGATCAAGCCGTCTGCGACGTAGGTGGTGAGGAAGCGACCATCCACGCTGGTTTCCAGGTGCACGGGGCGCACGAAGCTGCCTCGGCTAACGACGGCTTCATTAACAATATCCCAACTACCAAGCATCTCACCAGCGCGGGATCGTTCCGCGCAAAGCATCATGCGGTTTTCTATCCAAAAATCACCACTCAACAGGCGGGGTAAGGTTTCCTGCCATTGGTTTTGCTGGATCTCCATTAGAAAACCGAAGCGTCCCATATTTATCCCAAGGATTGGCACGCCATAGGGCCCACACAAATGACCGGCGCGCAACATCGTGCCATCCCCTCCCAGGGCGATCACTACATCACATCTTTTCGTTTCCACTTGCCGGCGAATTATTTGGTCGTTCAACAATCCGTGGGAAACATGCAGGCCGTATTCCTGCAAGAAGGCCGCGATAGTTGCGGCCTCCGGGACAGCTTCGGGAATCTGCGGGTGAGCGAGGATGGCGATGCGTTGGATGGTTGAAGCTTTTTCAGTCATGTGACATGTATTATAACCAGTAATCAAGGATCAGTATCCAGTATCCAGTTTCCAATATTCAGTATCAGTGGTTAGTGGTCAGTGGTTGGATGGAGATGGATTGAGTAGATAACTCATTATAGTTTAATGGTTACCGCCAATTTATGATTCACAACCGTCTATTCTAAGGCCTGGTCACACCCAGAGCGGAAGCCACAGCGATGGCAACGGGATGGAGATTGGTGAGAGCGGTCTACATCTTTGCGGCTTTCTGAAGCGCGCATTTCGGTCAACAAATCGAGTAAGCTGGATTCCAGCTCGGCGGTGTAATCGATGGTGAATGTCCGGTTGGGGTAATGCAAAATCCCGTGCGGCGGTCGCTTGCCAAATGTACGCTGCACGAGAAGGCAATAGGCGGCCAATTGAAAAATATGCGCGTCGTAAGGTGCCTGCGAAATACGATTTGACTTAACCTCGATGGGAATCATTTTATTGCCTTGCTCAACAAGGTAGTCCGGTTTCCCCGTCAAGTTCAGGATCGGGTCATACAGTGGCTTTTCGACCCGCCCCCACTGGCTTGTATCGACGTAGACCAGGCGCCCGCCTGGCAGACCAGCGGCGCGGCGTTGGCGAGAAGACAGCCATAGCAGTAGCATGGCGAGCAGGAAGAAAAAGACAACCAGCCAAAGCATAGTCGGTTAGATCAGCTGCCCAGAAATGAAAATGGTTAATAACACCAACGCCAGAAGAAACAAAGCGTAAGCCACCAGCCTCAGGAAACCACTCACCATCACCCGGCGGGCGTGGTGGTAGTGCAGCTCGCTACCATTGGCTAACTCAGCCTGGTTTTCTGAGACATAACCTTGTCGCTGAAGCCACCATGCCCGCTGGCAGTACAGGTAAGCTCCGATCTCTGAAGCACGAATGGTTCGCATTCCCTAACTGTCTAACCTGGACTCAAGGCGGCGCATCGTTTGTTCGAGATGTTCCTGTCGTAGGCTTATGGTTAGATCGCCGCGCGTACGCTCGGTGACACTGCGGACGACGTCAGTCAGGCGCCGCAGTCCCCCCGTGATGGCGTCCGGGTAATCCATGGTGATCAGCACGGCGTAGATGTCGTCCATCTGGCCCAGCAAGCGTTCAGCTTCCTGGGAGTACCCGTGTCGCAAGATGTCGAGGCAGCGCCGCCGCAGCTCACCGGCTGCCTCAGCCAGGCCATTCAAATACGTGGCGTCTTCCAGGCCCAGCTCTTGAGGGGTGGGCAAAGCCTCATCGGTTACCAAAGCATAGACGATGCTCGCCTCGGCAAACTCCTTGAGTGCATCCTGCGTGTACCCAGCGTAATATAGGCCGGGGAAATCAGCCAGGTCGGCGCGTAGCGCCTGGGCCAGCTGGTTCGCTTCGTCAAGTTGCTTTTGAGCCAGGCCGTGCTCATCACGGTGGACAGCGCGGATGGCATTGGCGCAGTGGCGGGTGAGCGTGCGAGCCTGGGAAAGAGCGCGATCCCTGGCGACAGTGCGCGCTTCGAATGCCTGGTGGATGCGTTCGGCGATCGTTTCAAGGCGGTTCATGGCAGCTTATTTGTGAGGGGGTTCTTCGGGTGGCGGGGATTGGCGAAAGAGGTAATCGGCAAGGGATTTTCCGCCGGGAAGCTTGATCTCTCCGAAGGTGGTCTCGTAACGGCTCAGGTTTTCGGTCAATGCGCGGTGGAACAGCTTGGCGCCTAAGGGCGACATGACCACCCGCGAGCGCACCCGGGCGGGAGTGGTGCCAGGCAAGAGATGGGCGAAATCAAAAATTAACTCTGAAGGGGAATGGGCGATGCGCACCAGGTTGATATAAATCGCTTCAAGGTCTGGGGGGACTTCCAAGGGGGGAAAGGTGGGGGGTGCGGGCTGCGCAGTTTTCTCAGACATCTACTTTCTCCGGGTAGAGATGGTTTCCGGTCAACGGGAGAGATAGCCTAAATAGACTTCGAGGGGCGGAAGAGAAAGCCAGCGTATGCATCCCTTCCGCCCCTCAAAGTTAATCTTCAGGAAAAAGGTCTCCCGAATGGGCTTTAGTGCTCAATCAGGTTCGTTTTTACCGAACATCGACGTGTTCCCCGTGAACTCTAGAAGGGGATATCGTCTTGTTCAGCGACTCCAGCTGCCTCGCCTGCCGCGTATGCGCCTTCCTCTTCGCCACGCGTTGAGAGGAACCGTACAGTATTGGCGGTCACTTCGAAGCTGGCGGCAGCGGTGCCATCCTGGCGAGTCCACATACGAGGGCCCCCAGTGGCAGGATCGGGATTTAACCGGCCTTCGATCAGAACTTTGCTGCCTTTTTTCAGATACTGGTTGCAATTTTCGGCCGTCTTTCCCCAGGTCGAGACGCGGAACCAGATCGTCTCTTTGACTGGATTACCATCCGAGCCGGTGTATTGGCGGTTGGTGGCGACACTTAAATTGGTCACCGCCTGGCCGGAAGGCGTGTACCTCATTTCTGGATCGCGGCCGAGGTTCCCAACGATGATGAGGGTGTGATACATGGGTTTCTCCTTCTTATTCAGTGGGCGGTCTGGCAAGGGTTCCGGACGAACGCCGCCCGGTGCAGAGCACTAGGACACCCACTGTATTTTACAGAACAATTGTACACTAATATTAAATTTTGCAATAGGGGAATTATAATGGGGGGAAGCATGTTTAAAAAGAATTTACTGCCGCCTCTAAATTGCTGTAAACCTCAAGAAACATATCATAACCTGTCATGCGGAGCACCTGGCTAATATTAGCATTGGGATTGAGCAATTTGAGGTGCGGGGACTTAAATGTGCCGTCCCGAATCCCTTTACGGATGGCCTCATCGCTTTCGAACGCTGGGTCGGTACGCAGCATGGTGAAAATATATTGCAAGGCGCGGATGCCGGCGCTACTGAGGAAAGGGACTTCACTCAAGTCAAGGAGCAGGTGGCGGGTGCCCGAATCGAAAGATTCTTTGGCTCTTGTTTGCAGCTGCTCGTAGTTTTTTCCATCAATATCGCCTTTGAGGTGAAACACGGTGACAGGCACTTGACCTTGCATCGATTTCACGGTAATTGAGAGCTCGGAATTCATCTTATGTTCCTCCTTTATTGAGTCGTACATGGATTACTCAGGCTTCACTGATTTTTCCTTTAACAATCATTGATATGACAAATTATATCCGAAATTAGCCCTCAATCGTTTCTGAATTGCAAACAATAGTGATGGAAGGTGTTGCTCACCCAGGCGTTGCCGAAGCCATACGGGGCAAGGCGGATATCATCCTGGCACCAGATGCGCTCGTCCTTGAGAGTGTAGGTTTCCCCAAGCCGGCGCGCCAGGTCCCAGGCGAGAGGATAGATTACCCCGCCCTTCTTTATGTTTTTGACGATGATCGTCAGGTAGGCTCCTTTTCGCAGAAATGGCTGCAAACCTGCATAGACGGTTGTCAGCCGCACCAGGAATTCATCGTAATCGGGAATGTTGCCCAGATCGGCTGGTTCTTCGGAATAGATCACGTCCAGGCCAGGGGAGGCCCGGCGTTTTTTTTGGGTTTCAGCGCCATGGGCGTGTAACATATTCCAGTATGGAGGGGAGGTAAGTACATAATCGATGGGCGGAATCTGGTGCAAAGAAACGTAGTGGCTAAATCGCGCCGCGTCGCCGGTGATCACTTCGCTGACCAGGAGATCTGCCTCATCTGACAATCTGCGCTCTGCGGTGACCTGCTGGCGGGCTATATCGGCGTAGGTTGGATTGAGTTCAATCCCGTAGCTGTTGCGACGGGCGCGCAAGGCAGCGATGACCGTGCTACCCGTCCCGACCATCGGGTCGAGCACGACCTGGCCGCGCTTGGTGAAAAACTCGATGAATTCTTGGGCGAGCGTCTCCGGGAACTTGGCGGGATGGCGCAGCACATCTTTTGCGCGCGGCGGTGGATTGTGGATAAACCACGATTTCTGGAACTTTAGCCAGGCTTTTGCTTCGAGGTCATTCAGGCGATTGGTATAGGATCGTTTGGGCATATGGATTTGGTTTAGAAAAAAACGTGATGCGTGAAGCGTGAAAGGTGAAATGTGATGCGTGAACCGTGAATTGTGATGCGTAATGCGTGAACCGTGAATTTATGAATCACGTTTCACGATTCACATTTTATTGGCTAATCTCTCTAACGACTAAATCAGAGAAGTTGACAGTTACCGCGTAATCCCCGGCCGAGCGAGCGAAGACGCCAATGCTACCGCTCGGCAGCAGTGGATCACTCACGGTAAACTGGAACTGGTCGTTGATGAAAAAACGCATTTCCTTGCTACGCACCCAGACTCCCAGACGGGCGATGTTGGGCGCGCCGGGGGGAATCACGCCGCTGAACATCCATGGTTGAGGGGAAGAAGCGGTCCCATTGACCAGCCGGTCGAGGCGCACCTGACTATCACATGACAGGGAAAATCGATAAAAATCGGCCGGAGAGGTCAGCCGAAACAGCAGACCGTATTCGTCAGTCTCCCGGCATAAGGTCGGGCTGGCTGTGATCTCGAGATAGAAATCGCTCAATACCGGTTCACTGCGGACACTGTAGATATAGGTACGTGGTTCGAGGATAGCGATGGTGAGTTCATTGTGGCCCAGCGCGGCGCCACCCTGCGAAGTCCGGCTCAAAGACCATGAACCTGGGCTGGAGAAATCATCGGAGAAGATCACCTCTCCCAGACCAGGGTGTAAGTCCGGCGTGGGTGTGACTGGTTTGGTCGGGATCGGCGTGGGGATCGCGGTAGGTGGGAACCAAACCACCGTGGCCGTCACTTCGCTGAAAGGCGTGGGCGACTCAGGAGAGGCGGTGGGCGGAGTCTCTAACGGTGCACAGGCGCTCAGGGTCAGTAAGAGTAGAACTAACCTGCCAAGCCAGATCTTAGGTTTATTTTTAGCTGTTGTAACGCTTGACAATGTTCGGTATCAGATATTTATTAAAACAACGTTCCAGATCAAAACCTGGTTGCCAGCCCCAATCTCGCCGCGCGTCACCGTCGTTCAAGTCAGCCGGCCAGCTGTCCACGATGCCCTGTCGCTTCAGGTCGGGTTCGAAAGTGATCTGCGCCTGAGGGAATGCTTTAAGGACCAGGTCCAGGATTTGGGCTGCAGTCAAACTGAAGCTGGTCACGTTATAGACCGAGCGACTCAATGCGCTGCGGGGGGCGTTTGCCAACTGCAACAAGGCGGTGATAGCGTCCGGCATGGCCATGAACGGGATCTGGGCGTCCTGGCGCACAAAACAGGTGTAAGGTTCGTCTTTGGCCGCGGCGTGCAGCATCTCTGGCCCGTAATCGCTGGTGCCCCCACTGGGCAAGGTGAAGGCGCTGATCAGGCCGGGGAAGCGTACGCAGCGGAAGTCAAGCATTACCGGACGTTCAGCAGCCAGCTGGCGGTAGTAACAGCTGAAATAAGTGCCTAACATCTCGCAGTAGAGCTTGTTGCAGCCATACATGGTGATGGGGTAGTTCCACTCCCACTCACGGACGCGGGGGAAATTAGCTTTGGTTTTCAGGTCAGGCATACCATACGTGGCAATGGAACTGGGGAAAATAAACAAGACTGGCTCGCCGCGCCATTCAGATTGCTCTGCCGCCAATTGCAGTAGCCCCAGGGTGCCTTCCACGTTCACCTGGTGGGCGGCGACCGGCGTGAACTCGCCGCGCGTCGACAGCAAAGCAGCCAGGTGATAGATGGCGGCGATCTCGTACTCGCTCACCAGGCGGGAGAGCAAGGCCTTGTCGAGGATATCGCCTTGCAGGTGGATTGAATATTGGCTGGCCTCGGCTGGCAAAGGTCGGATGTCCAGCGTGACCAGGTCCCTGATACCCCGCTCGGCCAAGCTCTTGACCAAAGCCAGGCCGACTTCCCCTCCAGCTCCGGTGATCAGGGTGACCTTTTTGCGCATGGATGCCTCCAAGAATGGGTTAAGGTCTTTCAATCACCTGGGTACGCTCCGGGCCAACGGAGATTAACCGGACAGGCACGCCGCTCTGCTCCTCGATGCGCAAGATGTAGGCGCGCGCCGCGGCAGGCAGGTCTTCCCAGCGTCGGGCGGCGCGCAGGTCCTGATCCCAGCCAGGCAGCTCTTCGTAGGCCGGCTCATAAGCCGAAAGGTTGCTTGGCCCAAAAGGTAAAGCGGTGAAGGTCTGGTCATTTGCCCGGTAGGCGGTGCACAGGCGGATGGTCGGAAGCCCCGTGAGGATGTCCAGCTTGGTGAGAGCGAGTTCAGTCAGTCCGTTGATGTGGACCGCCAGGCGCAACAACACCATGTCCAACCAACCCACGCGGCGCGGGCGACCGGTGGTGGTGCCGAATTCGTCCCACGGGTTTGCGCCTGTTCCCCGCAAGCGGGCAGCCATTTCCCCCGCAAGCTCGGTCGGGAAGGGGCCGGAGCCGACGCGGGTCTGGAAAGACTTGGTGACGCCGATGGCGCGTTCGGCGCAGCCCACCCCCAACCCGAGCCCGACCAGCGCACCGGGGGCGGTGGGATTGGAACTGGTGACGAAGGGATAGGTGCCGTGATCCAGGTCGAGCAGTGTGCCCTGGGCGCCCTCGGCCAAGACCCGCCGGCCGCGCGCCAGGGCTTCCGCCAGCAGCGAGGAGACATCGGCGATATAGGGCGCCAGCTGGGCTGCGTAGCCGTCGAATTCGTCCACAATTTCCTGCGCGTCGAGCGGTCCGGCAGCGTAGAGGGCGGTCAAATAGCGGTTGATTTCTTGCACATGGGCGCGGATCGCCTGTGCGAAAAGCTGCCGGTCGAGCATCTCCACCAGGCGCAAGCCCTGGCGGGAGACTTTGCTGGTGTATGCTGGGCCGATGCCGCGCAGGGTGGTGCCGATCTTGCCCTGTCCGCGGCTGGCTTCTTGGGCCTGGTCCAGGGCGCGGTGGGCAGGTGTGATCAGGTGGGCGGCGTAGGACAGGCGCAGCCTATTGGGAGTAATGGGGATTCCCGCCGCGCGCAGAGTCTCCATTTCAGCAAGCAAGGTGGCTGGATTGACGACGACGCCATTACCGATCACGCCTATCGCGTGGAGGTGGATCACTCCGGAAGGGATTAAATGCAGCCTGAAGGTCTGCTCGCCGACCGTGACGGTGTGGCCGGCGTTGTCGCCGCCGTTATAACGGGCGACGAAGTCAGCCTGCGCCGCCAGCAGATCGACGAGGCGGCCCTTGCCTTCGTCCCCCCACTGTGTCCCGACGACGATGTCGAGTGGCATGCAACGCTCCTTTTCTCTGCAGGATCATTCTAGCATAAACGCGAACAAACGGAGAAGCGATCGTGAAACGTGATGCGTGAAATGTGAGCCCCCGCCTTTGATAGGTGATGGAGGGCGGTGAAATGTGAACCCAGTGCCGAAGTCACTAAGGAATTATGTTTTAGAAATTCACGACCCTCAAGCCAAGGTGATCCTCGAAGGGAATTATGATTGGCGTTGATAGCCTAATGGCCTTTGTTCTTCCAGTATAATACCCTACACTCGCCGGGACCGTTATCACGCATCACTCTTCGAGTTAACTTGCAAAATGACCCCCTTTATCAGGAGATATTTATGCTCAATGTAGGTTATATCGGCCTGGGGCTGATGGGCAAATCCATCGCCCGCAATATCCTCAAAGCTGGTTTCCCGCTCGTGGTGCACAACCGCAGCCAGGCCGCGGTGGATGAACTGGTAGCGGAAGGTGCCCAGGCGGCTAACTCTCCGGCGGAAGTGGTGCGCCAGGTAGACGTTGTCTTCACCAACCTGCCGGACTCGCCAGACGTGGAGCAGGTTGCCCTGGGGGAAGGAGGGATTATCGAAGGGGCGCATTCTGGCTTAATCTTCGTCGACAACTCGACGATCAAGCCTGCCACGGCGCGGCAGATCGCCGCGACCCTGGGCGAGAAGGGTGTGCTGTGCCTGGATGCGCCGGTCAGCGGCGGCGATATCGGGGCGCGGCAGGGGACTTTGGCCATCATGGTCGGCGGGCCGGCCGAAGCCCTGGAGCGGGTGCAGCCGGTCCTGGCAGCCATGGGGAAGTCGATCACCCACGTCGGCGAGGCCGGGGCCGGGCAGATCGCTAAGGCCGCCAATCAGATCATGGTTGCGGCGCAGATGGTGGCGCTGGGCGAGCTGCTCATCTTCGCCCGCAAGGCTGGGGCTGACCCGCTAAAAGTCGTGCAGGCGATTCATGGCGGTGCTGCCCAATGCTGGACTCTAGACGTCAAGCCGCCGCGCCTGTTCGCTGGCAACCGCGCTCCAGGCTTCAAGGCCTACATGCAGGCCAAGGACCTGGGCATTGTGCTCGACACCGCCCGCCAGTACGGCATCCCCTTGCCCTCGGTGGCGGTGCACAGCCAGCTGTTCAACGCTATGCTGGAGATGGGCATGGCTGATCTGGACAATTCGGCAGTCATCGGCGTCATCGAGGCGCTGGCAGGGGTTAACTTGCTGGGGAAATAAGACTTAAGGCTAATTCTATTTTCTATTATTTGTGTTATGCTTGTGATGTGGAGGATATCCCTGGTCAGGAAAAATGTAAATCTTATTTGGATCACAGGAGGGTCCTAATGAAGAAAATCAGACCACTCGATTTATTTATTTTGTTGGGGGTATTGGCGTCTATGCTATTAACAGCAGCAGTGCCACTCCCTTATCAACCAATTCACTTCAGCAGCGTGGGAAGATCGGATCTTGTCAGACTCGTCGTTGACAACCAATCGACCAGCACACTCTACTTGAGACTTGAAGGGCCAGCGTTCTACTATATCGTGGTGAAAGCCAAAGAATCAGATATCTTCACGGTCAAGCGCGGCGAATATGATCAGACCTTGACCGCCTGCGGCGATACTGTCGAGGCGAAGCTCGACATGACCACCAACCAGACCTTGGTGATGCCTAAGTGCGGAAGCAAATCCGTCACTTCTGGGGTAGTCGATCTCGGCCATTTGATCAAGATTGTAAAGATCACTGTCAAGAACGAGTCAAGCACCAAGATGATCGTGGTCCTTGAAGGCCCGGCGACTTATGTCTTTTCCTTTGATAAAGATCAAAAGAAAAATTATACGGTCGCCAAAGGGGACTATAAAGTCACCTACTATGCTTGTAGGCGGACCGGCACGCGTAATTTCTCTGCCTTTAAAGGCAAGGATCTGATCCTCGATTGCCCGAAGTAGAAAAGTTACCTCTTGCGTTTCAGTCCTGAAATGATATAATTCGGGCAACTTAGGTAGGAAAAACGCCAGGACCGGGACGAGTAAGCGGAAAACGATCCAACAGGGAAAGGAGATCGCCGACTGAGAGTCTCCTCTGGTTTTCATCCGCTGAAAACCACCCGCGAGCGTAACCCTGAACGACTGCTTATAAGGGGAACGGTTAGCCCCGTTATCGGCTACACAGAGTTGGGCTTTCGGGCTTAATCTGGGTGGAACCGCGTGATAAACTCTCGCCCCAGAAGGGCGAGAGTTTTTTATTCTGAGGAGGTCATTATGGCTGAGAAAAAACAAGAACGGTACGTCGACAACGATCTGTATCGCCTCCGTCACTCGGCGGCGCACGTAATGGCGCAGGCCGTGCTGGAGATGTTCCCGGAGGGAAAGATCGCCATCGGTCCCCCGATCGAAGACGGTTTTTACTATGATTTTGAACTGCCGCGCTCGTTGACTACCGAGGATCTGGAGGGGATCGAGAGACGGATGGGCGAGATCATTGCCGGCAGGCATTCTTTCCAGAAGAAGGTGGTGTCTGCCGAGGAGGCGCGCCGCATCTTTGCCGGTCAGCCCTACAAGTTGGAGCTGATCGAAGGTTTGGAGCAGGGCGGTTATGACGAGTATGGGGAGCAGCTGGAAGAGAAACCCGAGATATCAATTTACGCCCATGACACATTTGTGGACCTGTGTCGTGGACCGCATGTAGAAAACACCGGGCTTGTCAACCCGGATGCCATTAAACTGCTCAGTGTGGCGGGCGCTTACTGGCGCGGCGACGAAAACCGGCCGATGCTGCAAAGGATCTACGGGACGGCATGGGAAACGGCTGGTGAGCTCGAGGAATACTTGTGGAAGCTGGAAGAGGCGCGCAGACGCGACCACCGGCAGCTGGGGCGAGAGCTGGATCTGTTCAGCATCAGCGATGAAGTCGGTGCGGGTCTAATCCTCTGGCACCCGAAAGGCGGCATGGTGCGCAAGCTTGCCGAAGACTACTGCCGTGCCGAACACGAGAAAGGCGGCTATGAGTTTGTCTACTCGCCTCATATCGGGAAAGCCAACTTGTGGCAGACCAGCGGCCACCTCGATTGGTATCGGGAGAACATGTATGCGCCTTTAGACATCGAGGGGCAGCAGTACTATCTCAAACCGATGAACTGCCCCTTCCACGTGCAGATCTATAAGAGCCACACACGTTCTTACAGGGACCTGCCCTTGCGCTTTGCTGAGTGGGGCACGGTTTACCGCTATGAGCGCAGTGGGGTATTGCATGGGCTGCTGCGCGTGCGCGGCTTTACCCAGGATGATGCCCACCTCTTCTGCCGTCCGGATCAGATGCCAGGAGAGATCGACCGGGTATTGCACTTCAGCCTGAACATCCTGCGGGCATTTGGGTTTAAGGACTTCCAGGCTTACCTATCGACGCGTAACCCGCTGAAGGCTGCCGGAAGTCCTGAGCAATGGGAAGCTCCCACGGAGGCATTGCGATTGGCGCTCGAGCGGGCTGAAGTCCCTTACCAGATCGATGAGGGTGAGGCGACTTTCTACGGGCCGAAGATCGATCTCAAGGTCCGGGATGCCCTCGGCCGTGAGTGGCAGTTGAGCACGATCCAGTTCGACTTCACGCTGCCGGAGCGGTTCGACCTGGTTTATGTAGGCGAGGACGGCCAGGAACATCGCCCGTATATGATCCATCGAGCCTTGCTTGGATCGATGGAGCGTTTCATGGGCACGCTTATCGAGCATCACGCCGGCGCGTTCCCGGTTTGGTTGGCACCAGTCCAGGTGAAGCTGATCCCGATCGCTGATCGCCACCTGCCTTACGCGCAGGAAGTATCCGCCGTGCTGAAAGAAGCCGGGCTGCGGGTGGAAGTTGACGAGCGGGGCGAGCGCATGAATGCCAAGATCCGCGACGCTCAAAACCAAAAGATCCCCTACATGTTGGTGGTTGGAGATCGGGAGGTGGAACAGGCAGCAGTCGCGGTGAGATTGCGGTCGGAAGAAAACCTGGGAGCCATGCCGGTGAATGCCTTTTTGGAACGGGTTAAACAAGATAGCGCAGCGGGCGTATAACCGACCTTCCCGCAGGTTTGTGACGAACCATTCGTCGCATGTTGAGAACCTGCGGAATGAATCTTCACCTGTAATTTTCCGGAAGGTGAAGGCGTTGGTTGACGGTTTCGCCTAGTTTGTGGTATTATCCGCACGTCTGAGCTGTGGGTAGACGAATTTTTAATAAGATAGAGATCGATGAGGAGTGAAATATCAGCGCAACAAATTACCGGGTAAATGAAACCATTCGAGTTCCGCAAGTGCGCCTGATCGGCGCTAATGGAGAAAATGTCGGCGTTGTAACAATCCAAGAGGCTTTGCGGATCGCACAGGAAGCAGAATTGGACCTGGTCGAGGTGGCCCCCAATTCAGAACCACCAGTTTGCCGGGTGATGAATTTCGGAAAATTTCTATACGAGCGCACCAAGAAGGAGCGCGAGGCTCGCAAAGCACAGGTGAAAATCGAAGTCAAGGAGATTCGCCTGCGACCGAAGACCACAGAACACCACCGTGGTTTTAAAATCCGGGATGCCAGACGGTGGATTGAAAGTGGAATGAAGGTAAAGGTGCGCATTCGCTTCCGAGGACGTGAGATCACTTACCCAGAAATTGCGCTGAATGACCTTAAAGCAGTCGCTGAGGAGTTATCGGATATAGCGATAGTCGAACAGACCCCGTCCTTAGAAGGACAAAGCATGCTCATGGTTTTAGCCCCTGCGAAACCAAAGAAGAAGTAATTCGTCAACCTGACGTCAGCCCAGAAAATTGAGATCGGGTACATCCGCGGATGTAGACTGCTCCGCGGAATTTTATGTGAAAGGAGGTAACCAACGTGCCACGTAAGCAGCGTACCGGAAAATATAAGATCAAGTCTCACAAAGCAACGACCAAGCGGTTCCGCATGACCGGGAGCGGCGTACTGGTGCGCACGAAAGGAGGCAAAAGCCACTTGCGAAGGCGCACCTCGAAGCGCACCAAGCGCCTGCTCACCGAGATGATCCCGGTGAAGGGTCGTGGGATCAGGAAACGTGTTGAACGGTTAGCCCCATACTTAAAGGCTGGCTGATCCGATTCGGAAATTTAGCTTAATCAATCGTTATTGCGGCTGTTGGGTGCGTGCAACGAGTAACGGGTTCTTCCGAGACTGAAGTTACTGGCGCTCAATGGTTCGCAGGAGTGTGAAGAATGGCTCGAGTTAAAACCGGACCTCACCGTCACAGGCATCACAAAAAAGTCCTAAAGATCACGAAAGGCCAGTTTGGGACCCGCCATCGACTGTTCCGGCGGGCAAACGAGGCTATGCTGAAAAGCTTGTGGTATTCTTACCGCGACCGGCGGAACCGCAAGCGCGATTTGCGCCGCTTGTGGATCGCCCGCATCAATGCAGCTGCGCGGCTGAATGGCACAACGTACAGCCGGTTAATCCACGGCATGAAACGAACTGGCATCGCCCTGAACCGCAAGATGCTGGCAGACCTGGCGGTGCGCGATCCGCAGGCTTTTACTTCCATTGTCAGCAAGGCGTTTGCCAGCTAACGATCCAATTGGTTCATAATTGATATTTAGATATATAGGCGGAACCAAATCCGCTCTTTCTTGATTTAACTCGCAAGCGCGTTGACGGTGCCTGACGGTAATGCTACAATCAACGCAGAAGTGAGCATGAACCGAACTCTAGTGGAACGTAGCCTCGAGAACGGTCAGCGCCTGCTGATCGTGCAGGGAGACCTGACCCAAGAACGGGTCGACTCCATCGTCAACGCGGCCAACGAGTATCTACAGCATGGCGGTGGGGTTGCGGCGGCGATCGCGCGGCGCGGTGGAGCGCAAATCCAGGCAGAAAGCGATGCCTGGGTGCGAGAATTCGGTCCATTGCGGCACGACGCACCGGCGTATACCCAGGCTGGGAACCTGCCCTGCCGGTATGTGATCCATGCCGTTGGGCCGGTGTGGGGCGAAGGCGAGGAAGAGATCAAGCTGGCTGAAGCAGTTGCCGGGTCCTTACGCCTAGCGGATCGGCTTAAGTTGACTTCGATCGCCTTCCCGGCCATTTCCACAGGTATCTTTGGCTACCCGAAGGAGGCCGCGGCTGAAGTGATCCTCACCAGCATCGAGGATTACTGCGCCCGAAACCCAGATTCTGGTTTGGTGGAAATTCGCTTGACTTTATTTGATCGGCCGACGATCGAGGCCTTTCTAAAAGTGTGGAAATCTATGAGAGGGGAAAAGAGGTAGGGAGAAGGGGTTGATTACTTCCGTTCACAACTCGAAGATCCAATGGGTGCGCGCGTTGCAATCCCGTTCAAAAGCCCGCCAGGATGAACAGGTTTTCGTGGTGGAGGGGGTTCGTCTTTGCGAAGAGGCTCTTCGAGCGGGGTGGAAAGCTCGAATCCTGTTCCACACCGAGGACCTAAACGCGCGTGGTCAGGCGGTCGTGGATAGTTATCACTCCCAGGCAGTTCCAATCGAGATCGTATCACCCCACGTATTGCACGCCATTAGTGACACAGAAACGCCGCAGGGTATCCTGGCGGTGATTGAGCGGCGCGCTTTGCCGTTGCCGGAGGTCTTAGATTTCGTCTTTATTCCTGACGGGGTGCGCGATCCCGGTAATCTGGGGACGATGTTGCGCACTGCTGGAGCAGCTGGGGTACAGGCAGTCTTCCTTCCGCCTGGAACCGTCGATCCATTCTCGCCGAAAGTGGTGCGGGCTGGGATGGGGATTCAATTCAGTTTGCCGGTGCTTACCCTGCCATGGAAGGAAATCCGCTCCCAGCTGAGCAAAGCCGCCTTCCATGTCTACCTGGCGGCGGCTGGTGAAGGGCAACCATACCTCCTGGCAGACTTCCGTGGCCCGCTGGCCTTAATCGTGGGTGGGGAGGCGCAGGGCGCGGGAGAGCAGGGGCGGCAAATCGCGGACCGGTGTATCTTCATCCCCATGCCGGGGGGTGGGGAGTCATTGAATGTGGCAGCGGCAGCGGCGATCCTATTGTACGAAGTCGTGCGCCAGCGAACTGATTGAACTTTTGACTATCAAAGCCTTGACCCAATGAAAATTCGTTCGATCACTTATTTCTTTAATCCCCATTGGCCCTCGCATGACGATGCCATGCGTAAAGCTGGCGAGTTCATTGCTCTCGCCCGCCCCGCGTTTGAGTCGGGAGGTCTTGAGGTGCAGACCACCCGCCTGGCGACAATCCCGTTTCCGCAACTCCTGGCGGATCACGAGGTGAGTGAAGCCGTCTACTTGGCCCAATCCCTGGAAAGTGCAGCCAGACTTCTGGGCTACGAATACATCTCGATTGGCCCGGCGGTTGCGGATACCCCGGCGAGCTATGCGGTGATCCCGGATATCCTGGCCAACACAAATGCGGTCTTCGCGGCGGGGATCATGGCTTCCCCGGAGAGTGGGATCGATTTATCAGCAGTGCGCGCCTGTGCAGAGGTCATTCAGCGCTCCGCTTCTATTTCTTCGGATGGATTTGCCAACCTGCGTTTCGCCGCGTTGGCTAACGTGCCACCCGGGGTACCGTTTTTCCCGGCAGCTTATCATGAAGGCGATCAACCGACCTTTGCCCTGGCGACTGAGTCAGCCGACCTGGCTGTGGAGGCTGTGGCGGGCGCTGCCAATCTGAAAGAGGCCCGCCGACGCCTGGTCAGCAGCATAGAAACTCAGGCGCAGTCGATCACCCGCATTGGCAACAGGTTGGCTGAAAGGCTGGGTCTGCAATTCGACGGGATCGACTTCTCCTTCGCACCTTTCCCAGACCGCGCCCGATCTTTTGGAGAAGCGATGGAAAGATTGGGGGTGTCGGTTGTGGGGATGCATGGTTCCCTGGCAGCCGCGGCTTTCCTGGCAGATGCGTTGGATCGAGCCAATTTCAAGAGAGCGGGCTTCAACGGGTTGTTCTTACCGGTCTTAGAGGATGCTGTGCTGGCTGCCCGGGCTGCTGAGGGCAATCTTGGGATCACCGAAATCCTGCTCTACTCAGCTGTGTGCGGGAGCGGGCTGGATACCCTGCCTCTTCCTGGAGAGGTCACTAGCGGGCAATTAGCATCTATCCTGCTCGACCTGGCAGCATTGGCCCAACGGCTGGAAAAGCCGCTCACGGCGCGCCTGATGCCGATCCCCGGAAAGGTCGCTGGAGATCCAACCGGTTTTGATTTTCCTTATTTCGCCAACAGCCGCGTGCTGGCGGTGAAGGCGGAGGATTTAGGAGGGTTATTGGCAGGTGAAGAGACGGTGGGGTTAAGAAGACGGAAGACGATGGATGGATGACAGAAGACGAAAGACGCTATGGTTACTAGCAAGAACGACACTCAGATTGGTGAGGGGAGGTTATTTATTTTCTCTGATAAGCGGCGGTACTCGGTGAGCAGCTCTGGCTTTTCCAGCGCTTCGGCGAATTGAGCTAGCCAGTCTTCGATATAAGCTTCATCCAGTCTGCCGCGCTGCTCGATGAGTAAAGCCTCCACATCCAGCCAGTCTTTTCCTCGCCCAGCGATCACTTTCTGGATGATCAAGTCTTCGGCTGAACAAATCCATGCTTGCCAGCCGTCGAGATCGCGGCGAACCGCACGCTCGATGATGAGCTCTTCGTAGCCAGGTAGTGCCAGTAGAAAATCAACGACGATGTCTTTAATCGCAACAGCAACGATGAGAGGATTCTTGGGAACGTGGTTACGAGCCGAGGTGGGAAAAGCAGTGCGAAGAGCAATTCGAGTAGTGGAATAGTCAGTGTCAGGTATCAATACTTTGATGTCGATGTCTCGAGTGACGCGAATAACTCCCCACTGTGACAGGGCAATCCCGCCAATAATCGCATAGCGGTAGCCATGGCCTTCGAGATATTCCACTGCCGAGCGCAAGGGCGCCTCAAGCCCCTTTTCCATGTTTTCTTCTCCACGCCTCGAATTCTTGAATTTGATCGTAATAGGTTTCCCACTCTGCAAGATGTTGTTGGCGTTGCGATTCGCTAGGAGGTGGAGAAATCTTCATGGCAAACTCCCATAATTCTACGTACTGCCTCCATGCTTTTTGAGGTGAGAGCTTGCCAGCATTGAGGGCGCGATCGATTAACTCGGCTTCGTTCCATTGCCGGTATTGTTCATAAGCCCAGCGGTATAGTTCCTTGTCTAACGGCATGGCTGGATTATACTCTATGGGATTTGTGATGAATGACAAGAATTATTACACAGATGGCTTGGTAGTTGAACTGCCAAGTCATCTGTGCTTAATCCTGGACGAGCCAGTAATCCCTCCCGCTCTTATCGCGCGCCAACAGGCGTGTATCGATCAACTCGCGGCGCAGGAAAGCTGTATCCTGGTGGTAACGCACCAGGATCTCATTGACCTGCTTTTCGGTGTAATGTGAACCAGGTTCGAAAGATTCGGCGATGTAGTGAAGAACTGCGTCTAATTTCTTGCGTTGGGTCGGGATGGTCTTGAGGTGGCCATCCGGCAGGGTGTAATCGGTGATCACCTTACGATCGTAGGCATCCAGGTCTACATCAGCTGCCACAGCGGGCAAAGTCTCCTTAGCAAGCAGGCGCTGGGCCATGTCCTCCAGAGCTTTGGTCTCCAGCTGGTACAGGTTGTAATAACTGGAGGCGCGGGCGCTGACCAGGCCAGCTTCGGAAAGCCGGGCGAGATGATGGGAAACTGTGGAAGGACGCAAGGCGAGCATCTCAGCCAGTTGCTCAACGCTCCTGCTTTCTTGCGCCAGCAGGCCCAGGATCTTCAGTCGGTTGGCGTCTGCAAGGGCTTTGAAGAAAAGCAACAGGTCGTTGGTTAACGATATATTCTCCATGAATTCCTCCGTATAATTAATTCGATTATTGTCGAATTAATTATACGGAAATCATTTATTCTGTCAAGGGTATCATTATGAGATATGAGACGAAAGAGTCAGGATATCCTCTTACCCCCTTTCCATTATCCGAATCCCCTTTTCTCTGCAGAATTGACTTAAGAACTGCCCGGTATATGACTCCGTGGCGGCGCAGATCTCTTCGGGCGTGCCTTCGGCGACGATTTCGCCACCGCGCTCTCCGCCTTCCGGACCGAGATCGATGATGTAATCGGCTACCTTGATGATATCCAGGTTGTGCTCGATGATCACGACGCTGTTGCCGGCATCCACCAGTCGATGCAGCACGTCGATCAATTTGTGGACATCGGCGGCGTGCAGCCCTACAGAAGGCTCGTCCAGGACATACAGCGTACAGCCGGTTGAGCGCCGGGAGAGCTCACGCGCCAGCTTGACGCGCTGCGCCTCGCCTCCCGAGAGAGTCGGCGCGGGCTGGCCGACCCGGATATAACCCAGACCAACTTCTTGCAAGGTCTGCAACTTATTGATCATACTCGGAAAAGCCGCAAACACCTCGATGGCAGTGTCGACGGTCATGTCCAGCACTTCGGCGATGTTGTGATCCTTGAAGCGCACCTGCAAGGTCTCGCGATTATAGCGGGAGCCATGGCATACATCGCAAGGGACATAGACATCGGGCAGGAACTGCATCTCAATGCGTAGCTGTCCCTGTCCCTGGCAGGCCTCGCAGCGCCCGCCGCGTACGTTGAAGGAGAAGCGACCCATCTTGTAGCCACGGATCTTGCTTTCGGGCATATCGGCAAACAGGCCGCGGATATGATCGAACAGCCCGGTGTAAGTGCCTGGGTTGGAACGGGGTGTTCGTCCGATCGGCGACTGGTCGATGTTGATGATCTTGTCAAGGTGCTCTAGCCCATCGATGCGGTCATGATCGCCAGGTTGGGTGTGGGCGTGGTGCAGA
>DATDRM010000148.1:0-2375 GCA_035291705.1 Anaerolineales bacterium | reverse complement strand
CGAACTTGGGGAGAACGTCTATTTATGCTACCAGTGCGTTAAATGCACCAGTGGCTGCCCGGTAGGCCAGTACTTCGATTGGCAACCCAATCAGATCATGCGCGCCCTGCAACTCGGCCAGGAAGACATCGCCCTGGAGTCGGACACGCCCTGGCTGTGCGCCTCCTGCCAGACCTGCTCCACCCGCTGTCCGCAAGGACTGGACATCACTGCCATTATGGAGTTCTTGACCCGTGAGGCGCTGGCCCGCGGGCTGAAACCGCCCGTCCGAGAGGTTGACAACTTCAACAAGGCGTTCATGCGCGAAGTGCGCCTGTGGGGCAGGTCGTACGAACTGGGACTGATGGCGGAGATGAAATTGCGCAATCTGCGCACCCACCCCATCACCGAAGACCTGGACCTGGGCCTAAAGATCATCCGTAAGAACAAGTTACCCTTCTTCCCATCTACAGGACGCCCTCCCCGCCAGGTCAAACCCGTCCCAGGGGCTACCAAAGCCGTAGCTTATTACCCTGGTTGCTCGCTCCACTCCACCGGCAAGGAGTATAACGTTTCAACGCAAGCCGTCTGCCAGGAATTAGGGCTGACCCTGATCGAACCTCAGGGTTGGGTGTGCTGCGGCAGTTCGGCCGCCCACCGCGCCGACCCGCAGGCTGCGCTGCGCCTGCCGCTCGAAAACCTGGCGATCATCGAACAGAGCGGTTTCGAGGAAGTTACCATGCCTTGCGCGGCATGTTTTAACCGCCACAAGGCTGCCCAGTACGAGATTCGCCACGCCGAAGAGCATAAAGCTGCCATGGATGCGGCGCTCGGCTACACTTTCCAGGATACGGTGCGGGTCAGCTCGCTGGGCGAGACGATCTTCCGCCGGATTGGTCCGCAGCAGGTCGCCGCTAAGGTCAAACACCGGTTGGCCGGGTTGCGGGTAGTGTGTTATTACGGCTGCCTCCTGACGCGCCCCCCTCAGGTCACAGAAGCCGCCCACCCCGAGAACCCCACCGAACTGGACGCCTTGATGGCTGCCATGGGCGCGGAGGTCATCGATTGGTCGTACAAAACCACCTGTTGCGGCGCGGCGCACTCCCTCACCCGGCCCGATATCGTGCTCGATCTGAGCAGTAAACTGATCGCCCACGCCCGCCAGTCGGGCGCGGAGGCGATCGTCGTCGCCTGCCCGCTGTGCCACACCAACCTGGACGCTCGCCAGTTCCAAATGAAACTGGAAGAACCCATGCCGGTGCTCTATTTCACCCAGCTCATGGCTTTAGCCCTGGGACTCCCTGAAAAAACCGCCGCGCTCGGCAAGAATCTGGTGGACCCCAGGCCGCTATTACGCACTAAAGGACTCTTGTAGAGATAATGGTGACTAATTAGCCCAAGAATGTCTTAATTATCTTAAATTGGGTCTTGACATTAAAGAAATTTCATATATAATTCATTTAGAATTTAATAGTACTTTTGTCCTGGTGTAGTAACGGATCTGGATGCAGTGATCCGGGGGTGTTCAGTGGTCACTATTGCCCCCGAGGAGCAAATTGTGAAACCGGCCAGATGGAAGGTCGGTTTTTAATGTTAATTTTTCAAGTTTATAATCTTTGGGAGGATATGCTCGGTGGGGAAATGTATCTACAAAGCTGCACGTGTATACGTAAATCGGCTCGTGGCTGCCTTTATAGGGCGAAAGATTTAACCTTGTAGTAGTCCACGTAAAGTAAGCCTTGGTTTTAATGCAGCATGTGTCAAGTTAGCTTTCTCGCTTGGTAAGTGGGGGGCAACAAAATGTTGTCCCTTATATATCGGTTCGATCCACTTTAAAAAGCTGTATCTGGACGTACATCCATTATGACGGCCGGAGCAGCCAGATTCTAGATGATGACCGTGAGAGGAGGTTTGCAGCTATGATACGTGGGATTATCAGGACAAGCTTGCAATTTCGATTCCTGGCGATCGTGATCGCCTTGGCGTTGATCGCATTTGGCGCCAACCAACTGCGCCAAATGCCGATAGACGTCCTGCCCGAGTTCTCGCCGCCGTTTGTCGAGATTCAGACCGAAGCCCTCGGGCTTTCGGCGGAGGAAGTGGAACAGATGATCACTGTTCCGATGGAGCAGGACCTGCTCGCCGGGGTAGCGTGGCTCGACACTATTCGCTCCGAGTCCGTCCCCGGGCTGTCGTCTGTGGTGGTCTTCTTCGAGCCCGGGACTGACCTGTACCGTGCGCGGCAGATGGTGGCAGAGCGGATTGCACAGTCGGCGGTCGGTTTGCCGCACGTGTCAAAGCCACCGACCATGATCCAGCCCCTATCCTCGGCCAGCCGGTTTATGATCGTCGGGCTTTCCTCGCAGGAGCTATCCTTGATCGAGATGTCGGTGCTC
>DATDRM010000147.1:0-10258 GCA_035291705.1 Anaerolineales bacterium | reverse complement strand
GGAAATTTAAGTTAAATTATGTAATAGTCTCTTGACTTTTGCCCTAAATTTGTGCTATTCTTCACCTGTTAACCGCCAATCGAAGGACGGTGACATTTATTTTTTACCGGGTGAAGGAACTATGGTGCAACGTGAGCGTGTCGCCGAGAATGTTTATTCTTTTCAAAGTGAAGTGTATGCTCAAGTTACCGCCGGGGCGGTGATCGGTCCCAACTGGGCGGTAGTTATCGATACCCTGGCGCTCCCTGAGGAGACACTGGAGCTGCGCAATTTTATCGAACAGGAGCTACAGGTACCGGTACGCTATGTGATTAACACACACTATCATGCCGATCACACCTGGGGTAACAGCTTCTTCCCCGGCGCAACCATCATCGCTCATAGCTTGTGCCGGGAGTGGTTAGACACCCGCGGCCGCGCCTCATTGGACGAAGCGCGTAAGCAGAGCACGGTCTACCGGCAAGTCAAGATTATCCTACCTCATCTGACTTTCTCGGAAGGCATCCTGAGCCTGCGAGTGGGTAAGAAGACGCTTTCGTTTTATCCATTACCAGGCCACAGTGCTGACAATCTCGGCGTACTCGACGAAGAGGATCGCGTGCTGTTCGCTGGCGATGTGTTCATGCCCATGCCTTATATCGTGGATGGGAACCTTGACGACATGATCCTATCTTTGAAGAAAATCGGCAAAATGGGTTTAGAGAACGTCATCCAGGGACATGGTGATATTGTGCTGCGCGGGGAGATCGACGGCGCCATCAAGGACAACCTGGCTTATCTCTCTGCGATCCGGAAGGCGGTGCGCAAGGCTGCGCGCCGAAAATTTCCTCTAGATATGCTCTCTGAAGTAAAAGTCGAGGCTTGTGGAAAGAGCCGGGTGTTGATCGGCGGCCTGGCTGAGGAGTTACACCGGCGTAACTTGCGTGCTCTTTATGAGCAGATGTATGGCAAACCCCCTGAAGCTTCGCCGGAAGACTATGAGTATGACGAAGAGGAAGAGGATTACGAGGAGTAAGGACGGCGTCGAAAAAGGCAGGCTCATTTCTTAAACCGGGCGCGGAAACCGAGGAGGCGCTCGGTCCCGTTGAAAAGACGGCGGATGTTTGGCCGGAGCGCCCAGATCAAGATCATTTCGGCAAGGATACCAAACCAGACATATTCCCAGGGGGAAGATCCATTCCAGGCCCGGTAGGCGAAGATCAGCGCGGCGAACAGGGGCACGCTCATCGTGGCGACCGAGGCATATCCGATAAAATAAAAGACGAGTACCCCCAGCGGGATAATGATCAGGACGCTCACTGGCCAAAGGGCTAAAGCCGTGCCAACAGTTGGAGCACCCCCCGCCCCGCCGCGCAGGCGCAGGCGCCCCTGCTCGTCGCGCTCGAGGATGAAAATCGAGTAGTTGTGACCCAGGATGGCAGCTAGGCCGGCAAAAACGTGCACCCAGCCATCTCCCGGGAGCAGCGCTTTTGCCAACCATACTGCGACAGCCCCCTTAAGACCATCCAAGAGAGCTGTCCCCACTCCAGCCCATATCCCAGCCGCCCGAAAAGCGTTTGTGCCGCCGGTGCGGCCGCTTTCGACCTGGCGAATGTCTTTACCCGCCACCAGTTTGACGATAACCACTCCCGATGGTATCGACCCAAGCAGATAAGAAGCAGCTACCACGATGATACTCAGTAAGGTTTCCATACAATTATTCTTATTAAGATACCACGACCGGTAATTCAGCCACTTCACCTCCCTGGATCAAGTAGCCACGGCAATCCCATTTCCTGTGAAACCGCGACCAGATCAGGCTAATTACCCCTGGATAGGTGGTTTCAGCAATATCGGATCGAGAAGGTCCATGCGGACCTTGGGGGTGGGAGTGGTAGATAGCTAATAACGTCCAATCATGATCGTCAATCCCCTTAAACGCAGCCAGCTGTTCTTGCGGATCCATCCGGAAGCGCACCTGGCTGTGCAAGAGATTGGTGATCGGAAATACTGCGGTGCTGGAAGAGTCCAGGCCGGCCACCAGGCCGCAGGCTTCCTCGGGAGCGCGGTCGTCCACATCGGAGCGCATTTTCTCCCAGTGTTCTGACTTTAATTGTATTGCACTGCGTGGTTGGTGATTCAGGATGTCCACAAAGCTGTCCCCCAAACAACAATCAGGACGAGTGCCGGTTCTAAGATGGCGCGTCGCCAGGATTGGCCTTCGGCTAGAGTGCCGATCAGGCTGGTCAAGGCATAGGTCGGCCCAAGCAGGATCAATCCGTAGGTGATCGGCGAAAGCGGCCAATAATGCAAAGCAGCGATGAGCTGGGCATTGATCAAGGTCAAGACCAGCGCCGATAGAAATTGCCAACGGCCGTGCAGGCGCAGGTGAAGCGTACGCAGGCTGACCAGCCCTGCTGATAATGTCAATGCCGGCAAGATGAGGAAGAGGCGCAAGCCAGCTGAGCGCAGCGTGATCGCCAGGAGCAGGTAGAGCGCGAATGAAACCGCGTTCAACCCGGCAGCTGCCACGGCATGGCGGGCGTCATCCGGGTCGACCGTGATATACTCCGCGACCAGGACGAGCATCAGCAAAGCGCCCCCGACCGCAAAACTAGCCAGCCACTGGAGGCCGAGGGGCAAATTGTAAAGCGGCCCGCCGATCACCCAGGCCGTCAGGGCCGGCAATAGCCAGTGTTCCAGGGCATTTTTACGCTTATACGATGGGTGATCCCGGAAGAGCATATCTGCGCCGGTGGCCGTCAAACCGGCTACCAGGAAGGCCACTACCGTGCGAACGTTGACCACCACCGAAAGGTATATTCCCGGCAATTGGACAGCCACCTCTCGCGCCGGTAGGGCGATGAAGCGGGCAAGCGCGTAAGCCAACAGGATCGTCGCGGCCAGGAAGCTCAACCGATCGGCCTGTGGCAGGTGGCTGGGTTTCAGCATATGGCGATTGTACCTGTCTCTCAAAAAACTGCCAAGAGATTTATTTACCATTAACCTGTCCTTCTTGACGGATTTGGTGCTCTAGCGTAGGATTCATCCAAGAGAGGAATCCAATGCGCATCGGTATGCTGGTTGACGCTTATAAACCCTATGTCAGCGGGATAACGAACTATGTCGCCCTCTCCAAGCGTTTTTTAGAGAAGGCCGGGCAGGAGGTGTTCGTCTTCGCCTTCGGGGGGGATGATTATGTGGATGAGGAGCTGAATATCATCCGCACCCGGGGTTTGCTATTGGTTGACAGTGGATATTACTTCAGCGTCCGGTATAACCTGCATGCGCAAAGGATTTTGCGTACAATGGATCTCGTCCACGTCCACCATCCGTTCGTGAGCGGACGGTTAGCGCTCCGCTACTGCCAGCCGCGTGGCATACCGATAGTATTTACCAACCACACCCGTTACGATCTATACACCCAGGCCTATCTGCCAATGATCCCAGATGTGGTTGGCGACACTTTCCTGCGCGCATATATGCCATCTTTCTGCAAATCCTGTGATCTGGTGATCGCCCCTTCACCAGGGTTGCGCGAGGTTTTGCGTGGGCTGGGGGTGGAATCGCTGATCGAGGTGATCCCCAACGGGGTTGATCTGGCCCCCTTCCAGGCTGGCCCCGAGGCGGTATCGCGTGCAGACCTCGGATTCAGTGATAAGGATGTAGTCCTCACATATACGGGCCGTCTAGGGCCGGAGAAGAATTTAGCCTTCCTGTTGCGGGCTTATGCCGGGACTGCCAGAGCGTATGAAAACGTCGGCTTGATGATTATAGGGGACGGGCCGGAACGGGATAACCTGGAGGCTCTGGTGCGCATGATGGGAATTGCCGATCGAGTGCATTTTACGGGTGTGGTGGCTTATGAGGAAATTCCGCGTTATCTGGTCGCTGCGGACGCCTTTGTCACCGCTTCAGTGACTGAAGTGCATCCGCTTTCGGTGATCGAGGCCATGGCAGCTGGATTACCAGTTTTAGGTATCCGCTCCCCTGGAGTGAGCGATACGGTCGAAGACGGGGTTTCTGGGCTGATCGCCCAAGAAGAAGATCTGGCTGAGTTCACGGCCAAGATGGTGCGTCTGGTGACCGACCAGGAAGCACGTAAGAAAATGAGGGTGCAGGCCATCCAGGTCGCTGGGGCGTATGCCATCGAACGCACGACGAACCTCATCCTGGAGCAATACCAGCGTATTGTCGAGGCGGCTAGCGGGCGTAAACGCGGGATGCGCTTACGAGTGACCCATTTGGTTGATAAGATTTTGTCATGAGCACTACCCGCCAATCCTTGGGACGGTGGGGGGAAACGCTGGCGGCAGATTATCTCTTACAGCACGGTTATTCGATTATCGACCGCAACGCCCGCACACCCTATGGTGAAATCGACCTGGTTGCCCGCCAGAGGGAAGGGAGTATTGTGGAAATCTCGGGGGAGAAGTGGGTGACTGTCTTTGTGGAGGTCAAGACGCGTGCTTCGCGCGCCTTTGGTCTGCCGGAAGAGTCGGTCAATGCCCGCAAGCAGGCCCATTTGCTGGCGGCGGCCCAGGCTTACCTTCAACAGCACCCGGAATTGGAAGGCGATTGGAGGATCGATGTGATCGCCATCCAACGCTACCATCCCAACCAGGCCCCCACCATCCGTCATTTTGAAAATGCCCTCCACTAACCTGCCCCTGGTGGTCATCCTCGGCCCGACAGCGGTGGGTAAGACCGAGATCGCCATCCAGCTGGCTGAAGGCTTGGGCGGCGAGATCGTTTCCGCGGACTCACGCCTTTTTTACCGCGGCATGGACATCGGCACAGCCAAGCCGACACCGGCCGAGCGGGGGCACGTTCCCCACCATTTGATCGATGTGGCCGATCCAGACGAAATCTGGAGCCTGACAGTCTTCCAAGACGCGGCTCATCAGGCCATCGCTGGGATCCATTATCGCCGACGGTTGCCCTTCCTGGTGGGCGGGACCGGGCAGTATGTCCGTGCGGTGATCGAAGGATGGCAAGTTCCGCAGACCGCGCCGGACTCGCAATGGCGTGCGGTTCTGGAAAGCTGGGCGGCAGAGGTGGGGGCGCAAGGGTTGCATGCCCGCCTGGCCAGTCTGGACCCGCAGGCGGCATTGAGCATCGATTATCGCAACGTGCGCCGCACCCTGCGCGCCCTGGAGGTGATTCTGCGCACTGGTCGGCGTTTTTCGGAGCTGCGCGGACGCGGCGGCTCCCCCTACCGAACGCTGCTCCTGGGGTTAACCAGGCCTCGCTCTGAGCTATATGCTCGGATTGACAACCGCATCGAGGGGATGTTGGCAGCCGGTCTGCTTGACGAGGTGCAGGATTTGCTGCAAGAGGGTTATTCCCCTAACCTTCCGACGCTATCGGCTATCGGTTATCAGGAGATGATCGCCTATCTGGATGGGAAGATCACCCTAGAAGAAGCAGCGGCTGCAATGAAACGGCGCACGCGCCAGTTCGTCCGCCGCCAGGCAAACTGGTTCAAAGAGAGCGATCCCGAAATTCGCTGGTCCCGGGTCGGGCCAGAAACAGTAGATGACCTGCAACGCATGATTCGAGATTGGTTGAAAAACTGATTGACATTCGCGGTAAATGACTCTATACTATTAAGAGAACCTTAAAACCGCGGTCAACTTTTTTTCCATGTTCAATTTACTCTCTATTGGAGGAACAAAATGAGCGAAAAGCCCTGGTTCAAGCATTACGATGAGGGCGTCCCTCAGCACATCGATTACCCGAATGTTCCCCTGTTTGTTTTGTTGGAAGAGGCGGCGCGTAAATATCCCGATGCGCCGTGCACCATCTTCAAGGGGGCAAAGATATCTTATCGGGAAATGAACGAGCTCACCGACCGCCTGGCAGCTGGACTGGCTGACCTGGGGGTTAAGAAAGGTGACCAGGTGGGCATTTTTATGCCAAACACTCCTCAGTTCGTACTGGCTTATTTTGCCATTCTAAAACTGGGCGCAGTGGTCGTGGCAACCAATCCGCTCTACACCGCCCGAGAAATCGAGCACCAGGTGAACGACGCCGGCATCGAAGTCATGCTGGTGATGAGCAACTTCTACAACCTGATCAAAGGAGTTCAGCCGAAAACTAAGATCCGCTCGGTGGTCGTCACGAATATAAAAGAAGCCCTACCGCCGGTGCTGGCTTTCCTGTTTGGGCTGACAAAAGAGAAAAAAGGCGGTTTCCGTGTGCAGCTGGCCGAGGGCGATGTCTGGATGCAAGACCTGATCGCTCGTCACAAGCCGGAAGACCGGCCGAAGGTAGAAGTCAGCCCAGACGACAAGGCCCTGTTTCAGTACAGCGGCGGAACCACCGGCATCTCGAAGGCGGCGATCGCCATGCACCGCAATCTGGTGGCCAATGCGCTTCAAATCCGCACCTGGTTGGTCAACGCTGAGGATGGCAAAGAAACCGTGTTGATGGCCATCCCACTCTTCCATGTGTATGGTATGGTGGCGGGGATGCTCTTCGCCATCCGCACCGGCGCGGGGTTGGTCATGGTGCCCAACCCGCGAGACTTAAAAGATGTGCTGACCAATATCCAGAAATACAAAGCCACCGTTTTCCCCGGTGTGCCCACACTGTATAACGCCATCAATAACCACCCGGATGTTTTGGCTGGCAAATACAACCTGCGCACGATCAAGGGCTGTATCTCTGGCTCGGCCCCTTTAATGCGGGATACCAAGGAGAAATTCGAGGCTCTCACGGGGGGTACCGTCTTTGAGGGATATGGCCTGTCTGAGGCGCCCACGGCTACCCATTGCAACCCTTTGCTCGGTGAAAACCGCACCGGGTCGATCGGCCTGCCGTTGCCAGATGTGGATTGCAGGATCATCAGCCTGGACGATGGCGTGACCGCCTTGCCGGTAGGCGATATCGGCGAGCTGGTCGTCAAGGGTCCGCAGGTGATGAAGGGTTACCATAACATGCCTACCGAAACTGCCAACACGCTGCGGGAAGGCTGGCTGTACACCGGAGACATCGCCCGCATGGACGAGGATGGCTATTTCTACATCGTCGACCGCAAGAAAGAGCTGATCAAACCGGGCGGTTACCAGGTCTGGCCGCGCGAGGTCGAGGAGGTCATCACAGAGAATCCTAAGGTGTTGGAAGCCGGCGTGGCGGGCGTCCCTGATCCATATCGCGGCGAGACAGTCAAAGCCTGGGTGGTGGTAAGGCCCGGCGAGACACTGACCGAAGAAGAGGTCAAAGCCTGGTGCACGGAACGCCTGGCGAAGTACAAAGTACCCACGCTGGTAGAGTTCCGCACAGCGTTGCCCAAGACCACGGTTGGCAAGATCCTGCGCCGTGAGCTGGTGCGGGAGCACAAGGAGGCGGTGGGCTGAAAGCCGCCTTCTTCGATGTCGATGGCACCCTGACCGATACACGCGTTTGGGAAGGGGTGATGGAGTTCTTTAAAGCGCACGGGTTGCGACATTGGACGCACCGCGCCTTTTGGGTCTACCACACCCCTTATTATTTTCTCCGCCGGTGGGGGTTGATCTCTGAAGGGGCGTTTCGCAAGCCGTGGGCGGCGCACCTGGCCTGGTATGTGCGTGGCTTCACCCCTCAGGAAGCGCAAGCGGTATGGGATTGGGTTGTAAAGGAGTTTATCAGCCAGCATTGGCGCTGGGAGATGCGCAATTTGCTGGATACACACCGGTCTGCGGGAGACCTGATCGTGCTCGTTTCCGGCGGACCTTTGCCCCTATTGAAGAGCATTGCCAAAGAGATCGGCGCGCAGCACGTGGTGGGCACCGAGTTTGAAGTGCGCGTGGGACGCTTCAGCGGGCGAAGCCTGGAGCCAGTGTGCCTGGATGAGAACAAGGCTATTCTGACGAGAGCCTTCTTACAACGCAACGGGCTGGAGGTGGACTTTCAGGCCAGCTACGCCTACGCCGATTCGATATCTGACCTGCACCTTTTAGAGATGGTCGGACATCCAGTGGCGACGTATCCGGATGAACGGCTGAGGGCAGTAGCAATGGAGCGGAGGTGGCGGGTATATCCTGGGGATGGTTATTAACTGTCCACCGGGTAATAGCACAGCCCGGCCGTCCCAGGCCCGGTGTGCACCCCCAGCGCAGGCGACAGCTCGGCGATCAGCGATTCGACGACAGTCAGGCGGGCTTCGATTAGGAACTTGATCTTTTCGGCTTCTTCCTGGGCGGCGGCGTGCACGTAAGCGACCTTGATCTTCCCCATCGAGCCCACGGCCGCTTCGACCTTATCGACCATCATCTGGTAAGCCCGGTTGCGGCTGCGCGCCGTTCCGAGCGGGACGATCACCCCGTCTTCCATGCCGATCAAGGGCTTGATATTCAATAAGCTCCCAACCAGGTGCTTTGCCTTTCCGATCCTGCCCCCCATATAGAGGTATTTGAGCGTGTCAGCGGTCTGGATCATGCGCGTCACCGGGATCATCTCCTTGACCAGGTCGACGATATCCGCCAGCGATTTGCCCGCCAGAGCCGCCCGGGCGGCCTCGATCACCATCCAACCGTGACACATCGACACGTTGAGTGTATCGATCACTTCCACCACCAGTTCAGGCAGGGTTTCCTTGACCATCTCTTGGGCAGCGCGCGCGGCCTGGTAAGCGCCACTCCCTTTGGAGGTCATGTGGATGCTGACAATTCCATTCACACTTTGCTCATTGGCCAGTCTTTCGTATATTTCGAGGTAATCGCCCGGCCCAGGGCTGGCGGTTGTAGGCAGTTCCCTGGCAGTCGACAGCCACTTGTAGAAAGCCTCACGCTGGATGGTCACCAGGTCACGCAGGGCTTCCTTGCCGCGGTGGATGTAATAGGGAACCCAATGGATGTCCAACGCTTCCAGGATCGATTCTGGGATGCTGGCGCAGCTATCGGTGACAATTGCGACTTTGGTAATCATTTGATATCTGTGTGAATCCGTGCCCTAAAACGATCGATATTGCTTATCCCGAACCTAGGTTAATATTATATCCCCGCTTCAAGAAAATTCAAAATCGCTGGAGTCACTCCGGTCAGATCGCGTAAGGAAGCGGTGAAGGCATCGCGGTGAGCTCGGTCGCCGATCAACAGGGCGGGCACCGGGTTGGGGGTGTGGCGGCGGGTGCTCAAGTCTTCCAGGTTGCCGTGGTCTGAGGTGAGCAAGACCAAGCCCTCTTCGTCGTCCCACGCGGCGAGCAACCCGCTCAGCACTTGGTCGAGAGAGGTGAGCAAGGTGCGGGCGGATTCCAGGTCCTGAGCGTGCCCGGCGTAGTCGCTCAGCCAGAACTCGAAGAAGGCCAGGTCGACCTCCCGGGCCAGGGCTGCCAGGCGTTCCCCAGCCTTGTAGGGGGATAAAACGGGGGTTTCAGGCAGTCCCAGGCGGTCGCGCCAGCCCTGCCCGGTGAAATCGGCGGAGAGCGCCATCCCGGCCAACAGGTCCTGGCTCGTCCTCAAGGGGAGGCCGGCGCTGGAGACGGCCAGGGGAATGGCCGAGAAAAGCCGGCGGCCCGACTCGATCGCCGCGAAATAGCCTGGCGGGTAAGCGTTGACCAGGGCTGCACTTCGGCCACTGCGCCGGAGAGTGGTGAACAGGTTGCCGTTTCGCAAGAACTCGGCTACTGCCTGGTTCGGCTTGGGGCCGTAGTGATAACCGATCGCGGCGGGGACGTTTACGCCGGTCAGCAAGGTCGCCTGCCCGGTCGCCGATTGGGGCAGGCCTTCCACGCCCAGGCTGGCATCCAAGGCGAGCAGGGTGGCGCGCTCGGTTTGCAGGGAGGCGACGTGAGTTGGGTCGCCTGCTTCAACCGCCGGGATTGCGTCCAACAGCAGGCGATCTCCCCCCAGCAAGCCCTGCAAGTGAGGCATTTCAACCAGGGCGAAAGGATTTATACCTGGATCGTCGGCTCCCAGGCCAACACCGTCGAGGAAGAGGAAAAGAAATCTCATTCGTCCTTCGTCAATCGTCCACCGTCCTTCGTCTCTCGAAAGTCAACCAGGCTGAACGGCGCAGGCCGCGTTCGCTGCCATCCTGTCGGTTGACCAGATTTAAATAGGCGCTAATGGCTTCAAGGTCGGATTCCTCCAGGCCGGGGCCGGATGCGTCAGGATGGCGAAAAAACACATACAACAGGAAGGTCCCGTCCGGAGCCAGCAGGCGATCCAGGTTGTCCAGGTATGCCTGTCGACCCTCGGGCTGCAGACTGTGATAGCAGCCCATGTCCAGGATCAGGTCGAATGGGCCAGACAGGTCCTTGAGGCGGGTGACATCATCGACGCGGAAATCTACATTC
>DATDRM010000146.1:0-2419 GCA_035291705.1 Anaerolineales bacterium | reverse complement strand
GCGCCCAGCCAGAGCACCACTCGCGCCGCGATTCCAATCCCCAACAAACTCAACGTATTAAGCAAGCTCAGGCTGAGGGTGCAGCCGACCAGGCTGATGATCAGGTAGGCCCGGGTTGATAAACGGTTGGCCAATGAGATCGATCCCAGGCGACTGATGGTGAACGCTCCCCAAAATGCCGAGGTCAGGTAAGCGGCGGTTTGGGCGGTAGCCAACCCGGCCTGGACGGCGAAGGTATAGATCCAGCCGCCAAAGCTTATCTCTGCGCCGATGGCGGTCATGAAAAACAGGACGAAAAGGAAAACGACGCTCCTTCTGTTCTTACTGGGGTTGCCACTGCGGGCGACTGGCTCGGTCTTCAATCCCTGGATTTCCCGGGTGGGAGAAACCGGGCTGGGAAGGCGGAGCAGGTTAATGGCGACTGGCGTTATCAGCAGTGCCATCAACCACAGAGCCCAGGAGTAGCGATCGGAGACCAGCACTGCCTGGGCAATAATGAGCGGAGAAAGTAAGGACCCAAGCCCGAAGAAGAAATGCAAGCCATTCATGAAAGGGGCAACTCGCGTGCCATGCAGCCAGATGAGCAGGGTATTACCCCCGACATCCAGGCTGCCCTCTGCACCGCCCAGGAGGACCATGATCAGCGCCAGTCCCCAAAGCAAAGGGATCGCAGGGGTCAACGCCATACATATCGCCACCAGAATCAATGCCGCCGCGATCACCGGGTGCCCGTCCTGGCGGTCATAGATCCGTCCACCAAAAAGCGAACCGAGCAGGTAGCCCAGCGAACGGGCGGTGAACAGGATACTGACCTGGTTGAGGCGCACAAGCGTCTGGTCGGCAAGCAAAGGCAACAATGGCCCCAGCGAAGCGCTGGTTAAACCCAAACCGATAAAAGCTGCGTAGTAGGTTGCCGTGGCAGTGAGTCGCGTTCGTTCGAGTCGAGCCTGAATGGTTTGAGCAGGTTGCAGAGAATTCATGCTGATGGTATCCAGTCTTATTTATCAGGCAGAAAGTTTAGGAAAATATACCATGCAATCCAACTATTTTCGTCACACCGTCGATAACTATGGCACTTTCGGGAAGTGATTAAGGAGGCGTTCGTAACGCAGTCTTCGTCTTGAGTCAGTTAGGCGAGGGTGCATGGGTTTCGATGGCGATTGACTCAGTTTTAGAGAAGCTATATACTGACCGTGTTTATTGATTAGAGGAACTCTGTGCACCCGGTGTCTCGGTAGTGAGAACAAATTTTGTTACGCCCCCAATCCGTTTTACCGCTTTCGGGTCTCGCTAACGTTGGAAAAGTAATGGATACCAAAAGGGAAGTACAACTCGCAGACCTTGAGGCTGCATATGATGCGTTTGTCAACACAGCCAGAGATCTCTCGCCGGAAGCTTTTCTCGCCTCGCTCGGCGACTGGACCCCGCGCGACATCCTGGCACACTTTATAGGCTGGAACCGGATCACCCTGGTCGGCTGCAGGGAGCTCCAGGAGGGCAAGCAGCCCTTCTACTTCTATGACGGCACCAACGATTACCGCAAGGTGAACGCCGGGTTCTTCAGCCAATATACTTCGAAGGACCGGGAGGTCCTGTTGCGCGAGATGGCTACCTCCATGGACATGCTGGTGTCCTACCTGAAGGCAGTCGCTGAGCAGGAGTGGAACCACGACACAGGCGTCGAGCACTACCGCGGTGGGGCGGCAACGGTTGCCCGCTGTGTCGATTCGCTCATCCGCGACTACCGAAAACACAGAGAGGAGATCCTCCACGGACCTTAGACTTAGCAGAGAGTCTTCCAGATGCCGTCCTTACAACAAAGAATGCCCGTTCTGGAGTTCCATCCAGTGGACGCAGATCGATGGAGCGATCTCGTGTCGCTTTTCGAGCATCATGGCAACCCGGGATACTGCTGGTGCATGCTCTGGCGTATGACCAGCTCCGATTACAGGCAGTCGGATTCAACAGGACGGCGAAACGCGCTCGCATCCTTTGTCAATCAAGGCATTCCCATCGGGATTCTTGGCTATCTCAATGGCGATCCAGCAGGCTGGTGCTCTATAGCGCCTCGGGAAACCTACTCTCGCCTGGGGCGTTCAACTACCCTGAAGCGCATTGACGACTTGCCCACCTGGTCTGTCGTCTGCTTCTTCGTGAACCGTAAGCTGCGTGGGCAAGACTTGGCGTTTAAGCTCTTAGAGGCAGCCGTGGCTTATGCAATCTCCCAAGGAGCGCAGATCATTGAGGGTTATCCAGTTGAGCCTCACAAAAAAGATGATGAAGGCAATTTGCAGCCAGTAACAAGCTACAGATTCATGGGCTCAGTTTCGACATTTAAGAAAGCTGGTTTTCTGGATGCATCAATAACTGCAAAAGGCAGGCGAATCATGCGGTTAGTCGTGGGCAACGGCCAGCAGCC
>DATDRM010000145.1:0-16530 GCA_035291705.1 Anaerolineales bacterium | reverse complement strand
GCGATGAATGCGAACCAGGTCGGCACGTTCATCAAGTTGAGCTTGCGCCGGGCGCAGGCGATCTCTGTGGTGAACGTGGCGATCGTGTTAACCTGGGCTGATAAAAAGAACCGCCAAGTGGAGCGGGCAGGGATCACCCTGGGAGCTGTGGCGCCGACCGTCATTCATGCGCAACAGGCTGAAGCTTACCTGGTAGGACGCGATTTGGACGATCAAACGATCGAGGATACAGCCAGGTTGGCTGAGGCCGAGTCACAACCAATCGATGATGTCCGCGCTTCCCGGGATTACCGGCGGGAAATGGTACGGGTTTGCACCTTACGCGGATTGCGTGACCTGGCGGCGAACGTCCAGCGAAGTGAGTTTCCGGCTCAACCGGTGATGTTGTGGGGTCAAAATTACCTGGAAAATGAACCCTATCTCTCTGAAAGCAGCTACTTCGCGGCGAGTTCCCCGATTGTCACCTGCATCAATGGGAAGGAGTACACTTTTAGCAGCGGACATCATAAGACGTTGTTGCGGTTATTGCGGGAGGACGCCGGGTTGATCGGGACAAAGGAAGGTTGCGCCGAAGGAGAGTGCGGCGCGTGTACGGTCTTCCTGGACGGGGTTGCGGTGATGAGCTGTCTGGTGCCTGCAGCTCGCGCTCATGTGGCCAAGATTTTCACAATTGAGGGCTTGGCTAAAGGTGGTAAATTGCACCCTGTTCAGCAGGCTTTTATTGAGGAAGGCGCAGTGCAGTGCGGCTATTGCACGCCGGGCTTCTTAATGTCAGCAGCCAAACTTCTGGAGGAACGTCCGAAGCCAACAACTGATGAAATCCGGCAAGCGATTACCGGCAATTTGTGCCGCTGTACCGGTTACTACAAAATCATCTCAGCGATCGAACGTGCCAGCCAGCTTAACCCTACGGAGGCAGTGTATGAGTAAATACAACCGACCCTATTTGAACCCGGCTGCGAAACCAAGGCCGTGGAGGATACATCCGATCTGGCGTGGAATCGGATGTCTGATATTGATCCTGCTCCCGATCATCGCTTTCGCCGGGGCGAAGGTGCTGGTACAGATGAATTCCAGGCAGAATTGGGTGCCCATCTCGAAGGAGTTGGCAGGTTCGATTGTCGTCCCAGTCATTGGTCGAGTCCTCTATGCCGACCTGGCGGTGATGATCATCCTGATCGTGATTGGATTTGGCCTGCTAACCGTGCTTTATGCCCTGATGTACCGCCTGTTTGGTCCCCCAACCTATGGGCCATTGGATGTTCCTCCAGAGAGGAGACGGTGAGCGGTCATGGAACGAACTGTGCCCAGCACGGCCTCTGAAGAAATCGATCTCTATCAAAGGACATATTATTCACTGCTGCGTTCTACGGCTGAAGTACAAATCCGCACGCTAGAGGAAGCGCATGCCAGAATGAAATCATTGTTGCATGCTGGGGCGCGTGAACCAGCTCCGGATATGTCAGCCTTTATTTACTGCCTGCTCCGCCTACCACTGTGTATGGACATGGTCGAGCTGATTGTGTTAGGGCAGAGCACATCCGTTTTTGAGCGTAGAGGGTTTGGCAATGTTGAGTCCTGGATGCAGGTCGCTGCCCCTGCCAGGAGACGGCGGTGTTTTTTTAACGGCAAAGATACCCTGGCCTGTTTCATCGCCAGCCGCACGGACATTGACGATGTGATCCCTATGCTAACGGCGTACCAGATAGAATGGAATAAGCTCCATTCTTTTCTTCAATTGCTGCCGGATTCTATTATTTTATCAAACCTGAGTGAAGACGATACTTCTCTGGCAGTTGTAGCCCAGGCGCTTAAGATTTCACTGGACGATCTTACCCAATTACAAATTATTTGGGGGCCGGATTTCACGGACAACTTGGAAAAAATTGCTTCCCGACCGTGCCACTTGCGCGTCTTGTTGCTCAGTGGATCGCTGAGCGAATACTGGCGTGCCACCCGCATCTGGTGGGAGAATATCGAGGAATCTTTCCCCGAATTACGTGAAAGGCCAGTATATTTTATTTCAAGTAATCCTCACAGTGTGGTCAATCTACTCTCAGGTTTCGCTCTCCAGCTCAAGAATGAATTGATCGCTTACCTGGAACAACCTGGGAACGATGGGTTGTTGAGTGAATGGAACGAGATCCAGACCGCGAAAGTGCCCTCCAGCCAGGAGAATTTCCTATATTATGTCCTAAAAAAATACCAACGAACGCAGCAGAGCCGGCACCTGGAAAAGCATTTACCTGCTCACGAGCAGGCGTGCGGCATCTTGCGCATTCCCAGCGAACACAGCTTCGACCTGGAAGGGCAAGTGATCGAGCTTTCCCGGCTGCATCCGGATTGGTTGGACCCACGCCTGGACGACGACTTCTCATATCTGTCTGAAAGTGAGGCGTTGATTCTAAATATCGATTACCCATTAGGGATGGCGGCTTATAATATCCTCTCCAAAGTTGCGGAGCATGCCGGCGAAATCCTAGGCGTTTACGTTACAGGGAAGGCAGCCACGTTGAACGGCGTGATTGGCGATGTAATGATCCCTAATGTGGTGCATGACGAGCAATCCCGTAACACGTATCTTTTCCCGAATGCGTTTTCTTCAGCGGATGTTGCCCCGTATGTCGTGTATGGCACCGTCCTGGATAACCAGAAAGCAGTCTGTGTACGCGGGACTTTCCTGCAAAACACAAACTATATGGATGTTTTTTATAGAGAAGGTTATACGGTCATCGAGATGGAGGCTGGACCTTATTTATCCGCGGTCTACGAGATGTTTCGCCCGCAACGCCACCCGGTGAATGAAGTCGTCAATCTGTATGGATTGCCATTTGACCTGGGAATCCTGCACTATGCTTCCGATACGCCGCTCAGCAAAGGCAGGAATCTGGGCGCAGGGAGTCTTTCTTACTTTGGGATGGACGCCACGTACGGGGTTACCCTGGCGATCCTACGTAGAATTTTCCACCTGGAAAGATCGCGCCTTCAAAATCGACGCAGCCCACGTGGATAATAATTTTTGATCACCCCCTGGACTTTCTTTCCCCAACCCAGCGGGAAGCCGTCCACGGTAACTATCACCCAACCGTCATCCGGTTGGGTTTTTCTTTGCCTCTCCCCGGATAGACTTTCCCCCCGCAAGTAGGCATATATCTGACCTGGGTCGGATGACCCTAGTTCGACCAGGCGAAGGGCATCCTCTTTGACCAGCCCCATAGCCAGCGAGTGCGCCGGTACAAAGCGGATCTTTTTCATTGTTCCAAGCCACCAACCGGGATGGAGGCAGCGCAAAGTGCCCAGGTCAGGCAGGTCGGCAGGGAGTTGGTACAGGTAAGAGCCGATCAGAGCCAGACGTGTCTCGGCTGGGGCTGAGACCAGGTTCTCGTGAATGAACTCCTGATAATGCCTCTGGACGGTTGGAGGAATCCTAACCGGGTGATAGGGTTTAATAGCGGACCTGGCCTGGCTGTCATCACGCCTTAACAGGGCGATAAAGTGACCTTCTCCAGGGGCACGATGTGGCCATAACCGAGAAGCGCCGCGCAGTGAATCGGGGGCAGGGGGATCGAGCCATTCCGGATGGCCGGCGGAAAATCCCGGCAGCCTGGGCGAAGGGATAATCTCAAACTCAGGATGACTTTCCAAAAAGCGGGCCAGCGTGGCCTCGTTTTCCTGGGGTGAGAATGTGCAAGTGGCATAAGCCAACCAACCGCCTGCTCGTACCAGGCGTGCCGCAGTTTCTAGAATCTTAGATTGGCGGATGGCACAGCTCTCGACCAGATTGGAATTCCACTCCTTGCGAGCCTCAGGGATTTTGCGGAACAGGCCTTCGCCGGAGCAGGGCGCATCCACCAATACTCGATCGAAATAGGCTCCGAAATGCTCTGCAAGGTGTTCGGGGGTCTCGTTCGTGATAGTCGCGTTGCGAACGCCACAGCGCTCCAGGTTTTCAGCCAGGTTCCAGGCGCGTTGTGGGTGGATCTCGTTGGCGACGAGCAAACCCTGGTTTCCCATCCTGGCAGCCAGGTGGGTGGCCTTACCCCCCGGGGCTGCCGCCAGGTCTAATACACGTTCACTTGGCCGTGGGTTAAGCAATTCCGCCACGGCCATGGCAGAGGGTTCTTGCAGGTAATATAAGCCCGCCGCGTGGTGAGGATGCTTACCGGGCGAGTCGCTGCCTACCGCTGGGGGGATGACCCGAAAGCCCACTGGCGACCAGGGAATCTGCTCCAGATGGAAAGGCGTGATCGTAAAAAATCTCTCGGCAGAGATTTTAAGGGTGTTGACCCGCAGACCCGTGCAAGGTGGATCGCTGTAGCTCGCCAGGAAGGCCTGATATTCCTCCCCCAACAGGCGCGCCATGCGTTCGAGATAATCTGGTGGGAGTTCATTCACCGGGATATCTCGTATATGGCGGTATATTTGAACCGGCCAATTAATTTTGCCGCATCCAAATCGAGGAGATTGTTAAGACCTTCGTGTTCGCTGATGCTCTCTAAAGTCTGGTTATGTTTCTCATTAACCAATACGATCACCCGGTTGAATTCCGACTGGTGATCGTAAAAAAAGTCGTCAGGAATGTCATACGCACTGAAATAATAGCCAACCTGGGCTCGCGTTGGTGAAACTGCGACGATTACATCACCGGGTTGAAGGTAGTTTTTCAAATAGCGCGTGATCTCCTCCTCGACACCAGTGGTCTGCATGGGATAGGGAGGGTTAATAGAAAAAGTGGCCAGGAGAAATGCGGGCAACAGGATTGCCACCCCGAGGATGGCGAGGTATCCATTTTCAAAAGAGGGTCTTTTCTGGATTGCCAGATGGAGCATGTAAGTCAGTCCGGCGGAAGCCCAAATGATAAATAAAGGCAATAGGAAGAGCCAGATCCTTGGCCAGGGAGCGACCCGTTGAAGGATAAGCGTGATAGCGATCCAGATCACTGCCGCAATCTGGAGGGGAAGCCGATGGGGCGACAGCCTGCGGTGGATTCCCAGTGAGATAATTGTGCCGGTGACGAGCAGCATCTTCATGAATAATGGCACCCCGGCTGTCCAGTCCTCCCAGGTATTTTGAGCGCGCACCCAGAGGCTTTGCTGCAAATCCTCCCAACTGAGAGCTGCGACAACGGAGTTACCGACTAAACTGTCCAGCCCGGAGAAGACCAGGATGGGCGCGTAAAACAGAATCGTGAGGAGAGCCACACATATCCCGGCCCAAAGGAGGTAAATAATAAATCTTGGGCCAGAAACCTGGGATATATCTTTCAAGAGCGCACTCACCAGGAGCCAGGTCATCAATATTCCGAAAGGATAAAGCATGGTGGGGTTAGTATAGAGACCAAGGGCTGAGAGACTCACGATAAAAATCCAGGCGACCAGGTTCTTTTTTCCTTTGACATGCACACCGAGCGCCAGGATGAGCAGTGCAAACAGGCTGAGTAATGAATAGCCGCGGGCATTGGTCGAGTAATCGATAAATGGCGAGGCAGATGCCACCAATGCCGCGCTCAGGATGGCTGTATTTCGGTTATAGAAACTGTTTCCCACCCAGTATGTGGCGGGCACAACCAATACTCCGGCTAACAGGGCAGGCAGGCGGATAATCCAGGGTTGGTTACCGAGCAAGTGGTAGGCTAGATAAACCAGGAGGGTATGAAAAACATGGTTGTTCGGCAGGTGGTAATCGGAGATCACCACCCGTAAAGAGCGCGAGGCGAATGCGATAAAGGTGTAGGCCTCATCGTGGCGCATCGGTCGGGAGATGAACACCAGGCGGATCAATAACGCCAGGAGCGTGACTATCAGCAGGGCTGCCAGATAATGCTGGTCCTTGCGATCGCCAAGTGAGTTTCCGAGTAATTGGCGCACGTCGCTGGAAAGATTCTTCCAGGAGAACCTATCCAGCAGCTCTGCGAGGACTGACTGGGTTTTTGATCGGAGCAGCACCAATCCAAGCGCCAGGGACGCGCATAGCCATCCAAAAAGACGGAGAGCGGGTAAGACAACACGCAAGGAAGACTGGTTGAACGATTCGACCAGACCATCTGAAGCCAGTGAATCAACCAAAGCCTTTATGACGCTGAAGGGTAGCAACGATATCCCGAGGGAGAAGACCGCCAAAAGAAGGCTAAAACTTAGCAGGAGCCCCCAGAGGGTGTGTGCTGATCTGGTCTTATTGATCGCCATTGGAATTGGATGGATCGGAAGGCGAGGCTATGACTCTATCTTCCTCAGATTACTGACCTATGACAACTGCGTCAGTGATGGCGAGGGCTTGATCCAGGGCTTTGAACCCCTCCTGGAGCTGCTCTTCGGTGATGATCAGGGGTGGAATGATCAAGACCGTGTGCCAGTGTGTGTATACGAACACCCCCTGATCCAACAGGGATTTCCGTAAGGCGGTCATTTCTGGACTGCTGCCATTGTAAGGGGCCATGGGTTCCCGTGTGCGGCGATCGCGCACCAATTCGATGGCTCCAAATAGCCCGATGGAGCGCGCCTCGCCCACCGATGGATGTTGCTCACCCAGGTCTGTCAGAAGGCGGCGAAGGACCGCGCCCATGGACTGGGCTCGTTCAACCAGACGATCGTCTTGCAGGACGCGGATATTAGCGATGGCGGCTGCCAGGGAGATCGGGTGGGCGTTGTACGTCAGCCCGCCCTGGTAAATGCGATCATTGAAGAATTCTGCGATATCGTTGCGCATAGCCACCGCTCCTAACGGCGCATATCCGGATGTCAGGCCCTTAGCCATCGTCATCAGGTCTGGAACGACCTTCCAATGATCGACGGCAAACCACTGTCCGGTGCGCCCGAAACCGCTCATCACCTCATCGGCAATCAATTGGATGCCGTAACGGTCACACAGGACGCGCACGCCTTGCAGGTAGCCAGCTGGTGGGACGATCACACCGTTCGTGCCGGTCACCGGTTCGATCAATACCGCTGCGATCGTTTCGGGACCTTCATAAGTGATGATCTCTTCGAGGTGGTTTAGGTAATCCTGAGTGAACTCAGACTCCGGTATATCGGGGTTTAAGCGGTGGAAGGTGGAGCGATAGCGGTAAGGATCCAAGAAATGAACCACACCCGGCATCAGGTTTGGTTCCCAGGCAACACGACGCGGGTCCCCGGTCAGCGCCATAGCGCCATAAGTTGCTCCATGATAGGAACGGTAGCGGGCAAGGATTTTCTGGCGACCGGTGAAAGCGCGCGCCAGTTTGATGGCGTTTTCGTTGGCATCCGCGCCGCCCAGGGTGAATAAGAACTTGTCCAGGTTTCCAGGAGTTATCTCCGCTAGAATTTTTCCCAACAGGGCGCGTGGTTTGGTCGCCATCGAGGGTCCGGCGAAGGGCAGCTGGCGCGCCTGCTCGACAATCGCATCAATCACTCGCTGTTCGCCATGTCCGATATTGGCGCACATCACCATGGAATTGAGATCAAGGTACTGTTTTCCGTTGGTATCCCAAAAATAGACGCCCTTGGCGCGGGTTACCGGAATGGGTGTGACGCTGGCCTGGGCTGACCAGGTCCAGAAGCTGTGCTGCATGGAGAGGGGCAGGATCTCCGAATCGGGGATATCAAACATGGGGACCTCTTTGCGGATAATGGAGTTCGGGAAGAATGGTATCATAAAAAGGGGATGAGGGATAAGGGGAATAGGGATCAGAGATCAGGAAGAGGGCGGTTAGTGGATTGGGAGTCGTTGAGAAAGCTGCTCGTACTTCGTGAGTCCCGCATAATGGTTGTAAAAGGAAAAATTAGTGAAATCTGTGTAATCGTGTCCCAATCAAATAAGAGGAGTTTGGTAAAATTAAATCCATACCGATTGGCATAATAAGCATCGTGACCGACAAAGGAGAATAAAATGTATTCATTTGTCCTCGCAGTTCACAACATCCTACGCTGGGTTGCTATTATCCTGGCGATCCTGGCTCTTGTACGCGCCTATTCGGGTTGGTTGGGTCGCCGGGATTGGACGGCGACTGACCGCAAGATCGGGGTATTCTTTGGCTCGGCTATGGACCTGCAGCTTTTACTGGGCCTGATTCTATATATTGTCCTCAGTCCAACAACCCGCATTGCTTTCAGCGATTTTGGAGCAGCCATGCGCATCCCGGATGTGCGCTTCTTTGCCCTGGAACACATACTTTATATGGTGGTAGCTATTGTGCTTGTCCATGTTGGGACGGCGGCGGCGCGCAAAGCTACCCAAGCAGTGGACAAGCATCGCCGGGCAGCCATCTGGTTCAGCCTGGCTGGGTTGGCTCTCCTGCTCGGAATGCCCTGGTTTCGCCCCTGGTTGCCAGGGCTGGGATAATATGGCAACTTGGACAGATTGAAAATAGCTCCCCTGATCAAAGCCACCGTCCCCGTAGTTGCCTGGGGGATTTCCTTTTTTACCACCAAAGTGGTTTACAGAGAGGAAAGGTCGGAGATAACTTCATCTAAACTTCATCTTCTCATTGTATACTATACTATTGACATGCGCGATTGCCTGTCGAAGACGAACATAAAATATCGACCTACGTCGAGCGCGGGCTGCAATTGGGGAATGGCCGGACGTCCGCTTAACCTCTGACCCCGAAGGTGCGAAAGGTCCCTGGGCGTTGATCGTGGCTTTGGGCGTGCTTGACTACTAACCGGACAACGCAGCTCGATGGAGAGAATGGATGCGGCTGATATAGCCTGGCGGGAAATTGCTGGTTTCGGCTCTGAACGCCCATAGTCCACTAGCGCGGATTTCAAAAACTCTCTCCCGATACACCTGCCAGGCTTATGCCGCAACCAATGGGCAATATGGCCCGCGCTAAAATACCTTACGACCAAAGCTAATATTGTGCTGGAAACTTTATTGAGGAGAAATACTATGAAACTGCAAAAATTAGTAAATGCCAATCCCGAGTATTCCTTCCACGGAGCAAGCCTATTCCTCTCGAGCATCTTTTTGCTCGTTTTCCTGACCGCCTGCGGCAGCAATTCGCAACTCTCAAGTTTGTCAGGCGCGTCCAACGCTCCCGCGAATTCGGCCGGCACGGCGAGTCAAGGCGCGATCCCGGGCAAAGAGGAATTTGGCATGACCAGCGAAGAACTTTATGTTGCGATTGAGAAAGTGGAGACACAGATTAGTAAGTGCATAAGCGAGGCTGGATTCGAATATATCGCGGCGGACTTCAATACCGTTCGTAGGGGGATGACCGCCGACAAATCCTTGCCGGGGATGAGTGAGCGACAATTCATTGACCAGTACGGCTATGGCATTTCGACCTTGTACACCGGTCTCTCCCCGCAGACTTCAGAACTGCCGACGCCGGCGCAAATTGGCCTGGGCTCACAGAATGTGAAAATTTTTAAGAGTCTATCTCCTGCCGACCAGGTCGCTTACAGCCATATCCTCTTTGGCGAGCATCCCGACGCGACCTTCGCAGTCGCCCTCGAAACGGAGGATTTCTCCCGCACAGGAGGCTGCACGCGCAGCGCCATCGAGCAGTTTTTTACTGCCGAGCAGTTGAGCGCGACTTACGTAAATCCTTTTGATGTCCTCGTGGACCAGGATCCACGCATGGTCGCCGCAAATGCTGAATTCGCCAATTGCCTCAACGTTGCAGGCTTTGACTACAACCATGAGAAAGAAATCGAGCCGGACCTGCGCAAGAAACTTGACACCATCACCGGAGGCGCGCCGCTGGAGGCTTTACCGTCTGACGCGCTGGCTGCCCTCACTGAACTTCAGGGGTATGAACGCGCCTTGGCTTCCGTTGCCTTGAATTGCGAGAGGAAATATCTCGATCCGGTCGCGGATCAGGTCGAGCGGGAATTATATGCCGGTCCGCAACAATAAAGAAGTATTGGAATATGCAGGTTGATGATGAAGAAAATATTCGCAAAAGACTTCTGGAAACCGGAGAATCTGAAAGAGTGGATCCGCCAATTACGCGACGGATTCCGCACCGTCATTGGTAAGATTATCAAATCAGCCTATGGCCGGTTGGATAGGAAGCATATACTGGCGCTTTCTCTGATTTTCGTGGCGCTGCTTTCTGTGATCAGTTGGATGGCGGGAAGCAAGATCCAATCCCCAGCGGAAGCAGCCGCGCGGACTGCGCCTCCCACGCCATCACCAATCCTAGTCCCCGTTGAAGAGCGGATTCTCACCTCCGATATCATCACGCGAGGCACAGCTCGCTTTGGGCTGCCGCAATCCATCTCGCTTGCGCTCTCGCCCTTGAAACCTGACGCGGGAGTCATCATAACGCTGCCCGCGCGGGGCGACCAGCTCAACGAGGGCGAGGTTTTGCTCATCGCCTCGGGGCGTCCGGTCTTCCTTCTACAGGGCGATATTCCGGCCTACCGCGACCTTGTTTCCGGTCTCTCTGGTGAGGATATTCGCCAGTTGGAAGCGGCGCTCAAGCGGCTGAAATTCGATCCGGGCCAGGTAGACGGCGTCTATGACGAGGAGACCAGCGCAGCCGTGGCCGACTGGTACGCCTCGGTGGGGTTTGTCTCCTTCGGCCCGACCGAGGAACAGCTGGTCAGTATCCGCTCCCTGGAAAACGAGTTGGCGCTTGCGATCAACGAGAAAATGGCGGCAGAAGACGCCCTCGCCCTTGCGCCTTTGGCGGTCGAAGCTGCCCGGGCGCAGGCAGCGTATGAAGTTGCAGCCGCCAGCGGGTCCGCACGTACCGCTGCCCAACTGACCGGTGAGGTTGCGATCAGGGCTGCTGAAGACGCGGAAAAAGCCGCCGTGCGAGAAGTCGAAAGACTCACCCACCTGGTTGACCAGCTCACAGCTGACCTCGAAGCTGCCCACCGCAAAGCGGATTCGCCGGTGCCTGTAGACGAAATCGTTTTCATCCCTGTCTTACCTGTCCGCGTTGAAGAAATTAACGCGGAGATCGGTGGTACCGCGAGCGGCCCTGCCATTGTGGTGACAAACAATCAATTGGCGATCGATTCATCCCTCCCTTTGGCAGAATCCCCGCTCGTTAAACCGGGCATGACCGTTGCCATTGACGAACCGGATTTGGGCCTCCAGGCGACCGGGATAGTCTCCAGGGTTGCCAATACCCCCGGCACGGATGGCGTGGATGGTTATCACATCTACTTTGAGGTACTTGTGGATGAGACCCCCGTCACGCTGGAGGGTTTCTCACTGCGCCTCACCATTCCTGTCGAGTCGACCGGGGGGGCGGTCACGGTCGTGCCGATCAGCGCGCTCTTCCTCGCCGCAGACGGGACGTCCCGAGTGCAGGTGGACAACAAAGGGAACCTTGAATTCGTAGTGGTCGACCCGGGGTTGTCAGCGGGCGGCTTCGTCGAAGTGACGCCTGTTGAAGGGACTTTATCAGCCGGCCAGCTCGTGCTGGTTGGGTACGAGAAGGGCGAATGATAACTGGCGATAAGAAAGCGAACGGATACATCCTCGAACTTAACCGGGTTGGACGACAATTCGGCAGTGAACCGGCTGTCTACGCGCTCATTGACGTTGACCTGTGTCTGGAACCTAACGAATGGCTGGCGATCACCGGTCCCTCCGGTGCCGGGAAATCAACTTTGCTCAACATCCTCGGCTGCCTCGACCGCCCGACAAGCGGCGAGTATTTTTTCGAGGGCATCGACACCGCCGCTTTGAGCGACGATGAGCGCGCCGGGCTGCGTAGTCGTCGCATCGGCTTTATCTTCCAATCCTATCACCTGCTGCCGCATCGTTCTGTGCTTGAAAATGTGATGCTGGCGGAAGTCTACCGTGAGCAGGACCATCACGGGCGACGGGAACGCGCCCTGGCCGCGCTGGAACGGGTTGGATTGAGTCATCGCGTTGATTTCATGCCGACAAAATTATCGGGTGGGGAGAAGCAGCGGGTTGCTATCGCGAGGGCGCTGGTCGGGTCTCCGAAAGTGCTTTTGTGTGACGAGCCAACCGGAAATCTGGATTCAAAATCGGGCACGGAAATTCTCGATCTCTTCGAGAAATTGAACGAGCAGGGTCTCACGCTGGTCGTTGTTACCCACGATGAAAATATCGCCAAACGGGCGAGGCGCCGGGTTCATATCATTGACGGCACTCTGACGGAAATCCCCAACGGCGAAAAAAAGCGGAGAACCGCAAATGCATCGAGCATGGACGTTGGAGCGGGTGTTGTGGCCCGATCGGGAATCACACCTCGGGACCTCTTCAACGAAGCGATTGCCGGGATATTCGCCCGGCCGGGACGCATGGCCCTGACCATCCTGGGGATTGTGATCGGGATGACGGCGCTCGTCGCCACACTGGGACTATCGCGCACCGCCAGCAACCGCATCATCAGCCAGTTCGATGAACTTGCTGCGACAGAGATTACCGTCACTGCGAAAACCGGAATTACGGGCGTCGATCCCAGAGCCATCCCGTGGGATGCACCGGCGCGCCTTCTTCGCTTGAACGGCGTTGCGGCTGCTGGGACTCTGAGCGAGATTGACCTCAGCGAAGCGCTGGTCAGCGCTTCGCCCGTGAAAGATCCGCAAGGCCAAGCTGCTTTTCATCTTTCGGTTCAGGCAGCTTCCCCGGGTTTGTTCGATGCTGTGCGCGCGGACCTGAAGACCGGGCGTTTCCCCGACCTAGGACACTCCGAGCGGATGGAGCGAGTCGCGGTGCTTGGCCCCAATGCTGCGTTACGCCTGGGAATTGTTAGCGTGGAGCACTATCCAGCTATTGCCATTGGCGATTATGTTTATTTGGTAATCGGTATCTTGAAGGATGTCTCCCGCCAGCCCGACCTGCTCGGCGCAGTCATCATTCCGGAAGGAGCTGCCCATCACGATTTCGGGCTGGTCGGCCCCGGCAAAGTCATCGTCGAGACCAGGATAGGTGCGGCCTCGCTAATCGCCCAACAGTCTCCTCTGGCGCTGCGCCCCGATGACCTCGCTGCCCTGAAAATCGAATTTCTCCCGGAACCCCAGCGCGTGCGCGACGCTGTGCAGAGTGATTTGAATATCCTGTTCTTCCTGCTGGGCGGCTTATCCCTGGTGGTCGGCGCGATCGGCATTGGCAATATCACGCTCGTCTCTGTGCTGGAACGCACCGGCGAGATCGGTCTGCGCCGCGCTATCGGTGCCAATCGGGGACATATCGCCGCCCAATTCTTGCTCGAGAGCGCCTCGCTGGGTATCATTGGCGGGATCATCGGCTCTAGCCTGGGCGTGCTGATTGTAGTGGCCGTCTCTGCCTATCAGGTTTGGACGCCGGTCCTCGACCTGCTGGCACCGATCCTTGCGCCCTTGATTGGCGGATTGATTGGCTTGGTTTCGGGTGCGTATCCCGCCATGCGCGCGGCCCACTTGGAGCCAGTTGAAGCCCTCCACACTGGAGCCTGATCGCTAGATTTCTGATCTGGGCGGCCAAAGACGGATTGGGTTTAGATTTTCAGATTGAGCAGGAATAATTGGTGGAGAAGACTTCACCTTAACTCCATCATTTCGTCATATACTTAATCTATGCGGGTACTGCTTGTCGAAGACGAACAGAAAATATCAGCCTACGTCAAATTCGGGCTGGAAGAATCCGGCTACGCCGTGGACGCCGTTTTTACCGGACGGGACGCCCTCGACTGGGCCGAGGCCGCACCCTATGACCTCATCATCCTCGACATCATGCTCCCCATAATGGACGGCCTGACCGTCTGCCGCGAACTTCGTCAACGCGGCAACCACACCCCGATCCTGATGCTCACCGCCCGCGATGCCGTGGATGACCGCGTCAACGGGCTGGACGCCGGGGCGGACGATTACCTCGTCAAACCCTTTGCCTTGAAAGAACTGCTCGCCCGCCTGCGCGCCCTCACCCGCCGAGCCAGCGACCAGTCCAGATCCCCAATTATCGAATTCGCCGATCTGAGCCTCGATACACGCGCTTACCAGGTACGGCGCGGGGGACAGCTGATCCACCTCACCACCAAAGAATTTAAAGTGCTCGAATGCCTGCTGCGCGAAGCGGAGCGCGCCTTAACCCGCTCTCAGATCGCCGAACACGTCTGGAACTACGAAACTTTCAACCAGTCCAACGTGGTGGATGTGTACATCCGCAATCTACGCCGCAAGATCGACGACTCCTTCGACCAGAAACTGATTCACACCGTGCACGGAGTGGGCTACCGCCTATCTCTCCATGAAGCAGATTAAGACCCTGCGAGCGCGTTTTGCCCTCTGGCAGACAGCCCTCATCCTGGCCTTTCTAGCTGCCTTCGGAGGATTCGTCTTCTTCACCCTCAGCCGCAGCCTGCATACGGCTGTGGACGATGCCCTCCTCCTGAGCGCGGAACAGGTACTTGCCAGCCTGCGCGAGGAAGATGGCAGCCTCCAGATGATCGCAGCAGCCAACGGGCCTGAACTGGTCGAGTTTAACGTCTTTACCCAGCGTGGAATAACTCTGATTGTCCTCTCCCAAAATGGCGATGTTTTGCAGGCGATTGGTCCCTTCAGCCTTGACCCGCTGCCCGTTATCCCGTCTCTCTCCAAATCCGGATTTCAGACCATCCCCGAAACGAACGAGATTGACCGCATCCGCGTCTATACCCTGCCCGTCCTCGATGGCGGCCAGGTCGTGGGCTCGGTACTGACCATGCAGAGTCTCAGCAATGCGGAAGAGTCTCTTGACCGCCTTAGAACCACGCTCATCATCGGCAGCGGCTTGCTCTCCTTGCTAGCGGGCTTCGCAGGCTATTTCCTGGCCAGGCGTGCCCTGGCTCCGATTGACGAGATCACCAACACCGCCCGCCGCATCTCCACCGAAGACCTATCCGCCCGCCTGAATCTTCCCGATACTGGCGATGAGGTTAGCCGACTGGCAAGCACCTTCGATGAGATGCTGGCACGCATCGAGAGCGGTTTTGCCCGCGAGCACCAGTTCACCGCTGACGCCTCCCACGAACTGCGCACCCCGCTGACCGCCATGCAGATCATCCTGAGTCTCGTCCGCGAGGGGGAGCACCCCGCGCCAGAATACCGCCAGGCGCTGGAAGACATAGCCGAGGAAACCAACCGCCTGCAAGAGTTGGTCGAAAATTTATTGCAACTGGCGCACGGAGAAGGGGGATTGGAACTCCACAGGGAAGAAATTGACCTCGCCCTATTGCTGGAGGACGTGGGTGAGTCGCTGCGTCCGATGGCGGAAAACAAACACCTCACACTGACCTGCAACGTACCCCCGTCTCTGGTCATTTCCGGCGACACCGACCAGTTAATCCGTTTAATCGTCAACCTGCTGGACAACGCCATCAAGTACACCGACCGCGGCTCGATCACATTATCGGCGCAGGAGATGGATGGGTATGCCATCATAGATGTCGCCGATACGGGCATCGGTATCCCGTCGGAGCATTTACCGCACATTTTCGAGCGATTTTACAGGGTCGAATCCGCTCGTTCGTCTGGCGGGGCGGGGTTGGGGTTGTCTATCGCCAGGCAAATTGTGCAGGCACACGGCGGCAGGATCGAGGTGCAGAGCGAAACGGATGAGGGAACGATATTCACTGTCTATATACCAATCGGTTAGCTGGTGATCTCCCGAAAAGAATAATGACCACAAAAGCGATTCTAAAGGCCCTCTTTGCAGTTACTGTTTGGGGGGCTTCCTTTATTGCCACAAAGGTAGCCCTGCGGGAAGTCTCGCCGGTGACGGTCGTGTGGTTGCGCTTCGCGATTGGGGTGGCGATCTTAGGGGGAGCGGTCTTCTTTCGGAGCCAGTTCTCCTGGCCGCGCTGGAAGGAGCTGGCATACTTCGCCCTGCTGGGCTTCGTAGGGATCACCTTCCACCAATGGTTGCAGTCGACCGGGCTGCTCACCGCCCAGGCTTCGACCACGGCCTGGATCGTCTCGACAACGCCGGTTTTTATGGCCTTACTGGGATGGTTGTTTCTAAAAGAGCGCCTGGGGTGGGTGAGCGTCTTCGGGATCGGGCTGGCGGCGGCTGGGGTCTTGTTGGTGGTGACCAGGGGTGATCTCGGCTCGCTGGCTGGCGGGAGAATTGGGACGCCGGGCGACATCCTGATCCTGATCAGCGCCCTCAATTGGGCGGTTTTTTCTGCGCTCTCCCGGTATGGCCTGAAAAACCATCCTGCTACACGCATGATGTTCTACGTGATGGGATTGGGATGGTTATTCACGTCGGTGTTGTATTTCTATGAGCCGGGCCTGGCAGAAATCCCGCAGCTCACCCTTTCCGGTTGGCTGGGGATTGGCTTCTTGGGCGTTTTCTGCTCCGGGCTGGCGTATATTTTCTGGTTCGACGCGTTGAAGGCCTTGCCGGCTTCGCGGGTGGGGGTGTTTCTCTACCTGGAGCCGCTGGTGGCATTAGTTGTGGCGGCGATCATCTTAGGCGAGCCGTTGTCGTTGGCTGCCTTCCTGGGAGGGGGGATCATCCTGGCCGGGGTGTGGCTGGTGAACCGGACGGTGAACTGATATATCTTTAGGTCAGTTCGGTATAATGGTTTGGGTATAGAAATCAGCCTGTGAGATTGACCCACAGGCTGATTAAATGAATTTGTCTGTTGGGGTG
>DATDRM010000144.1:0-31692 GCA_035291705.1 Anaerolineales bacterium | reverse complement strand
ATAGATCGACCAATCCGCTTCACCTTTCGATTCGGCGATGATCCCCACTACCCGGATCTGGACGTTCTTGCGGATTTGATTGCCTTCATTGTCCCATTTCATCAAGGTGAGTTTGACCTGCTGGTCGAGCAAGTCAGGAGGTTGGGGAGGCTCTTGCCCGGGGCGCAGGCGTGGATCGTAAAAGTTCATCGGCACCATCGTCCCGATGACGGCTGTACCGCGCTCTAATGTGAGCGTGCCACTTTGCGCTTCCAGGTCAATCTCAGCCAGGTCGCGAATGCCGACGCCAATGATGCCAGCATAGGTTTCGAGGCGGTTGTAGAAGAGCATGGCTTCCCCTTGCATCCAATCGCGGGGGATGACGGTGCGGACACCTGGAATAGCCGCCAAATCCTTTAGAGATTGGTCAGTGATCAGGATTTGGTTGGGGGGCGCAACGCTCCCAGATCCACCCGCTACTGCCTCGACAAAAACTGGACCGGGGCCTCCACCATAATCGCCGTAATTGGGATCGACGTATATTTGAGTGAGGTCACCGATACCGAAAAGGCGCTCATTAGCGCTGATCTGCAGCCCAATGGCCAGAGAGACCAACACAACCACGGCGGATGTGCCGATCACGACGCCAATGGCGGTCAAAGCCACGCGGGCTTTACGGCGCCCCAGGTTTTCCAGGATCAGGGTAAAGAGGTCGAAGAATCGCATGGTTGATTAAGGACCCTTGAGGGGCGGACCAACTGGAACGCCTTCAGAATCAGGGGGCGGCATTTCGCCTGGGATTCCTGGAGTGGCCTGACCGCTGTCCAGCCCGATCAACCCGCGGAAGAAACGCACGACTTTCTGCCACAACGATTCGGGAGCTGCAGGTGGTGCAACTCCTCCTTCGGTGCCTGGTTCCCCTTCGACGCCGGGTCCTTCGATGGGCACTTCAATCACTTCTACAGTGAGGTTCTGGACGAATTGCTGGGTTTGATTGAAGTCATCTGTGAAGCTGACGCTGATGGTAAGGTCAAGTGCCCCAGCCTGGAAGGGGATGACGGTTGCGTCCAGGGGGAAGAAACCGCCCGCGTCCAGATTTCCGATCAGGATGACATTGTTACTAAAGTCAGCCCCCTCGCCGATCACCTTCATGTTTCCCAGCAAGGCGGATTTCCGGCCCAAATTCACCAATTGCAGGGGAAGCATATTCGGCATCCCAGCCGTGAATACGCCGGGATCTCGGTAGAAGCTGAACTCCAGTTTGGGTGGACCGTAGACCAGCAAAGTGATCACCTGGTCATCGGTAAATACTGTGTTCTTATCGTCAACATAGGTGAACGAGATTTTTAACGGATAGGCACCAGGATTGGTGGAGACGTTGACGATCAGATTTTGCTGGGCAGTGAGTGCCCCGCCTACCGGCAAGTCACCTAATGACTGCACATTTGAGGATCCCAGGGGTGCAAAATTTGTCAAGTCCCCACTCCCTCCGGAAACGCCACCAGGGGGCTGGCTGGTGCCAGAGCCACCGTCGAGAGCTGGCCCGCCTCCCCCCAGGATCATCGTCACTTGTTTGGCAGTTGCCTGACCGAGGTTCTGGACATTCACGGTCAGCACGAATTGACCACCCGGTTCGAGCTGGGCAGCATCAATCTCGTAGGAAGTGATCACCAATTGGGGGCGGAGGAAAGCGGTTGGGGTGATTGTCGGGGTGGGCGTTGCGGTGGCATAGCTAACGATGCGCCCCCAGGCGATGGGGAAAGTGATGCTGAATGACTCGGAATAGGCTGCGCCTCTTGGATCCGTATAATTAACAGTGACGGGAAGCGTAGCTACGGTTTTGCCCCACAGGTCGAAAGCGGTCGTCATGGGTTGGGTGATCTTTTGCTTATCGCCTGGCTCCAGGTCATTGATGGCGATGACGCCGCCTGTCTCACGCGGGAAGAAATCCCCACTGGCGAAAATCGCAACAATGTTGGTGGCAGTTTCCTTGCCTTCGTTGACCAGCTTGATTTCTACAGAAAATTCAACGCCGGGAGTAATATCGGAAAGGCTGGCCTTGTAGGACTCCACGACGATCAACGGGCGCAAGTAGTTGTCACGCGTCGGCTGAGGGGTAACGGTCAGCGTTGCGGTTGGGGATTCGGATGGAGTCCCTGTATCTGTTCCCTGAGCAAACGCCAGCCTCGCAGGGGCAAACGACAGACTTGAGATTATGCACAAAGTGAATATAGTTACGGCGAGTGTGATCAGTCGAAGATGATTCATTCCTAACCTTATTCGATGTCGTCTAGTTGCTTGGATTGGATGGGTTTTTGCTATCACTACCATCGACAATGTGTCCATCCAAAAGTTGGACTGTGTCCGTGGCGAATTGCATCATACGCGCGTCGTGAGTAACACCGATTACCGTTCGGCCCCCACGATGAAACTCTGATAACAGTTGCATGATGCCGATGCCACTAGCAGTATCCAGGTTGCCAGTCGGTTCGTCGGCCAGGATCAATTCGGGATCGTTGACCAGTGCCCGGGCGATGGCTACACGTTGTTGTTCTCCACCAGATAATTCGGTAGGCCTGTGAAGGGCGCGGTCCTGTAAACCAACCTTTTGGAGCAACTCCAGCGCCCGCGCCTGCCTGTGCTTGCGGGGGTGTCGGGCAAATTGGAGGGGGAAAGCCACATTCTCCAAGGCAGTCATAGTCGGGATCAGGTTGAAGGATTGGAAAATGAACCCCACTGTACGGCGGCGATATACGGCCAGTGCATTCTCGTCCAGGGATTCGATCGATTGTCCATCGATCTCGATATGCCCTTCAGTCGGTCGATCCAGCCCTCCAACCAGGTGCAACAAGGTGCTCTTTCCGGAGCCTGAAGGGCCCATGACAATCAAGAACGATCCTGCTTCGATTGCCAGATCGACACCATCCAGGGCGTGAACAGCGACGTGACCCATGACATATGACTTTCGCAGACCGGAGATGCAGATAAAGGGTTCGCTCATCGGCTTGTACTTAGAAGAATGGCCGGATGATGGTCAGGTTGCTCAAGCGACTAACAAGATGAGTCAGGAGTGCCTGAAGCAATAAGACGGGTAGGATTACCATCAATACTCCAGCCCACACCTTGCTCCTGGAAAGGCCGGAAGCAACCCGCACACCGATCACCAGCAGGAGAATGTGCCAGATGATGTAGATGTCAACCAGGGCGAGGAATGCCGCCAGGTATAAAGCCAACCCACCGTCCCCCCCAGGTACAAATCCCTCCAAACCTGGGCTGGAGATCAAGCGATGCGTGATGAGCATGGAGGCAGTTCGCACGAGTTCGCGTACGGCGAGTGGCAGGCTCGACCAGGCGACTATGTTCATTGCCACGCTGATGGCTCCCCGACCACCTAGCATGGTCAGCGCTAGGTGCAGCAAGCCACCCACCAGCAGCCAACCTGCCCACACTCCTGAGACAGCAGCCAGAGCTGGAAGCACATAAATAAATGTGGGGCTTTGGGTGGCTTCCATGGCTTTTTGGAATTGCGCCTGGTCTTCTGGACTGTAGTACTCGAATCCAGGCGGCAGCTCGACCTGGCCTGAGAGGGCAGCCTGCTGTTTGATTTGCCCGGCAGCGATCACCTGGAACACGGCGGTCAAGCTCAGAATTAGTAAGGGGGTCAGCCAAACGGCTTTAGCTTGGGCGGTTATTTTTTCAAAAGTCCGGCGCGGCTGGACAAGTACCGGAAATAACCAGTCCAGGTGAAGCCGGCGGGGTTTTTCGATGGGAAGCGGGTAGGCATCTGTCACAGCAGGGTTCCTCAGCGGTTGCGAGACTTTTCCCTGATGAGAGCGTGTTACCAGGGTGGCTTTACGGCGTAACCTGGATTGTACCAAGAATATCCCCATTCCTCATAATTGAGTCACAAATGAAACGTAGGGTTTGCGATCGCTCTGCAGCGGCAAACCCTACAGATTTTTATGAGTAAGTGTCTTGAATTTATTTCGAAGCTGTTTTTACTTTGTGTTGCAGCGTTCGGGACAGAATTTTTTCCATTTCACTCGAAGTGCCACTCTTGCGCTTTTTCTTCGATCCAACCTGGTCTACTTCGACGGTTGACCGTTGCATGGCTTCACGGAGCGCCATTTCCATGGCTGTCGGAACCACCTCTTCCTTCGGGGTTTGTCCTTCGGGGGCTGCTCCTGGTTCCTTGGTTTTGGGGGCAGGTTTTACGACCTTGACGGGCTTTTCTTCCAGGGCTTTCATGCTGAGCTTAATCTGTTTCTTTTTACGAATCACTCCCAGCACCTTGACTTCAACCACGTCGCCTTCCTTGACGACTTCACCTGGGTCGCGGATGTAACCATGGGTAAGCTCACTGACGTGCACCAGTCCGGGGCGTTCGGCGCCGATATCGACAAAGACGCCGAACTTTTCCAGACGGCTCACCTTGCCTGTGAGTACCATATCTTGTTCGATCTCACGCCATTCCAGGGCCAGCGGCTCGATCATGGTCAATTCGATGCGACCTTTTTTCGGTTCGACCCGCCGTACCCAAACGTCCACAGTCTGCCCAGGGTGGACAATGTCTTCCACCCGGTTTACCGGTTCCTTCTGCAATTGGGAGATATGGATCACACCCGGGGTATCCAGGCCAATATCCACAATCGCGCCAGCCAGCGTAGTCTTCACAATCGATCCGGTGAAGTGCATTTTACGTTTGATTTCATTAATACCAGAAACTTCCGCGTGTTCAAGGGATGCTAAGGCTTTCTCTTCCATAGCACACTCTCCAATCCAGGGTTTCTACCAACGCCAAATATTCGGCGGTAGTTCAATCTGAGGGGATATGGGTGCTTTCTATTGTGACACCCGTAACGGTTTATTATACTTTGCGGCTGGATAAAAGTCAAAGTTAGTTAGATTAGAGTTGGATAAATCGATCACTCAGGTCTGCTCAAGTCCTGCAATGTGTGCAGAAGACTAACCAGGTGATCAGGCCACTCTGGTTGAGCATTGTAAGGTAACCAGAGAGCAGTCTTGCCGATCCGCACGTTCGAACCCAAGTAAGGCAGATCCGAAGGGAGAGAACCATCTCGGAAACGGACAACGATTTGATCACTTTCGACGTTAATTGAGGCCACGTTGGCTTTCTCGGCGAGCAGTTTGATTTTCAGTTGGAAAAGGAGATTGCGAACCGGAGCTGGTGGGACCCCGAAGCGATCCTTGAATTCTTCAATCAGGGGATCGATTTCAGAGGTAGTGCGCAAGTCGGCGATGCGCCGGTAAAGATGCAGGCGCACATTTTTATCCGACACATAATCTGGTGGAATGTTGATATGCAGTGGCAGATCAACGCTTACAAATGGGCGGTGGCTATCCAGGACGGCGGCTTGTGGATCGGGGGGTAGGCCACGGTTCACCCGCAGGCGGGAGACAGCATCACCAAGCAGGCGGGTGTACAGGTGAAATCCGATAGCCGCGATATAGCCATGTTGGCGACTGCCCAGGATATCACCTGCGCCGCGGATTTCGAGGTCGCGCATGGCGATGTTAAACCCGGCTCCTAATTGGGTATTCTCGGCGATTGTCTCCAGTCGTTGGCGCCCCTCCAGGGTTGGTATCTTACGGCGATGCTTGAAGAAATAAGCGTAGGCGCGCTGAGCGCCCCGGCCGACACGGCCGCGCAACTGGTAAAGCTGTGAAAGGCCGAATGTGTCTGCCCGGTCGACAATGAGGGTGTTGGCATTGGGGATATCCAGGCCAGACTCGATGATCGAGGTGGTCAACAGCACATCGATCTCCCCATCGGTGAATTGTTGCATACGCTCGGAAAGTTGGTTTTCATCCATCTGGCCGTGGGCGATGGCGAGGCGCGCTTCGGGCACCAGGCGCTCCAGGTGGCTGCGCATAGCCGTTATTGTCTGGACGCGGTTGTGGACGAAAAAGATCTGCCCTCCGCGTTCCAATTCGCGCAGGATGGCCTGGCGCACCAGCCGTGGGGAGAATGGACCGACGTGGGTGATGATAGGCAGGCGTTCCTCCGGCGGGGTGTTAATCGTGGAAATGTCACGCACCCCAGTTAAAGCCATGTAGAGAGTGCGCGGGATGGGGGTGGCTGTCAGTGTGAGCACATCCACTTCGCTGCGCATCTTCTTAAGATGTTCCTTATGCGTGACTCCAAAGCGTTGCTCTTCGTCGATAATTAACAATCCTAAGTCTTTGAATTCAACATCCTCTTGTAGCAAGCGGTGCGTGCCAACGACGATATCGACGTTGCCCATCGCCAGGCGGAAGAGGATTTCGCGCTGCTGTTGAGGCGTCCGGAAGCGGGAAAGCATTTCCACTTCTACCGGAAAGGTCGCCAATCGCTCGCGGAAAGTGTTGAAGTGCTGCTGGGCGAGCACAGTGGTTGGCACCAACAAGGCAACTTGCTTGCCGTCCATCATCGCTTTAAAGGCGGCGCGTAGAGCGACTTCGGTCTTGCCATAGCCGACATCCCCACAAATCAACCGATCCATCGGGCGCGGGCTTTCCATGTCGCGCTTGACCTCCCCAATCACCCTTAGTTGGTCTTCAGTCTCAACATATGGAAAGCTGGCTTCCAATTCATGTTGCCAGGCAGAGTCCTTGCTGAAGGTGTTGCCGGCAATCACCTGGCGTTGAGCGTATAGATTGAGCAAGTCTTCGGCTACTTCGATCACGGCTTCCCTGGCGCGCGCCTTAACATTGCGCCATTCGACACCGCCCAGACGGCTGGAAGTAGGCAGGCGGCTATCGGGACCCACATAACGGGTCAGGCGGTCGGCCTGGTGTACAGGCACGAAGAGCTGGTCGCCTTCGGCATATTCGACAGCCAGATACTCGCGCTCGATGCCATCAACTGCCCGGTTCACCAGGCCTAGGAAGCGTCCGATGCCATGATCAATATGCACTACCCAGTCGCCGACTTGCAGGTCAGCATAGGCTGCTTCCGGCGCTTCGGCGGCAGCGCGCAGGCGCTGGCGAGGTTCTGGTCGGCGCCAGCCAAAGATCTCGCCATCAGTGAGCAGGTGAAGGACAGGACCAGCGGGTGGGGTGAGTATCCAGCCCTCACTCAGGCTGCCCTCGAGGAATAAGGGATTTGGAGATGAAGGATCTGGTGGGGGTGGTAAGGTAGATGGTTTTGCTTCAGACCACAGCCCAAGGAGACGAGAGCTTTGCCGGGAAACCACAATTATCCTGTCCCCTGCAGAAGCGCGTTGGGTGAGGTGTTCGATCAAGGGCTTGAGACGGCCGCCAAAGCGAGGGCCTGAGGAAAAAAGCTGCGCTAGTTCAGAGTTCTCCGGCGCGGTCGAAGGTCCCAACTCCAGCGATCGATGGGTCATCAGGGAGTCCTGGATCTCAGTCCAGGGGAGATATGGCAGAGGGAAATCCAAGGGAAGGGTGCCGTCCTTCTCATAGTCAGCGCGCAACCCCATGGATTGTTCTTCGATTTCCTGGACAGTGTTTTGCAAATCCTCCCAGTTATCGACAAGGATTAGCGCCTGGCGGGGTAAATAATCGATCAGACCAGCAGGCCAGGCATGCAGGAGTGGGATGTGGAATTCGGAGGGGGGAGAGTCGAGGGTTGAGAGAAGAGAGTCGGAGTGCAAGGGGTGGGGGAGGAGGAATTCTCGGGCAGGGGAGAGGAAGAGCTGTTGGAGGGTATCGGTTGAGCGTTGGGTGGTGGGGTCGAAGTGACGCACGCCTTCAATTTCATCGCCGAAGAAATCAAGCCGGAGTGGACTCGCTTCGGCAGGCGGCCACAGATCCAGGATGCCACCGCGCCGGGCGAATTGACCGGGAGAGATCACAGTGGAGGAGTGTTCATAACCGAAGTTTATTAAGGTGCGGGCCAGTTCCTCCGGCGGAATGGTTTGACCTGTTTTGAAAATACGGATCGCTTTAAGAAACTCACGCTGTGGCAGGGTGCGGGCCATAACTGCCCGGGCGGGAGCGATGATGATCGGTGGTGTGGCGGGAAGCGTTGCGCCTGAGATATGATAGCTGACCAGATTGGTGAGCACGATTAGCCGGTCGCGACGGGTGGTTTCGCTCCAGGAGGCGTTTTCATAGAAGAGCGGGTTTGGTTCCGGGAAGAACAGACGCAAAGCTTTGTCAGCCAGGAGAGCCAATTCGTCGACCAAGGTCAAGGCACGGTCGGTGCGGTCAGTGAGCAGCAGGATCGGGCGCTGCAGCTCGGTTTGCAGCGCCGCCAGGACGGGCAAGCGAGCGGCGCGGCGCAATCCGAGGCTGGGCATGATTCCCAGGCCTGGGCCAGCTTTTGCTGGAGCCAGCCCCGTTTCTTCCCGCAAGGAGGCGATCGGCTCCTGGGCAGATTGAAGGATTGGGTGGATGAGCGTTTCAAGTCCCATGGCTAGAGAATACAAGTCAACAAATTAAGGGCGTTCCTTTCACTGAAAATGCCGACGTGAGCGTCGGGCAACTAATGGCAACTGGCTACTGGTCACTATCGTTGACTGCGTTATAGGAATTCATGGCTGTGACAATCCCTTCACTGACGAATGTAAACACTGCCTCCACTGCCTGGTCGAGGATTTGAGGTAAAATCTCGGCCTCTTGGCGGGGGAAGTCTTGCAATACGTAGGCCGCGGCGTCCATGCGTCCAGGAGGCCGGCCGATGCCGAGGCGCAGACGTGGAAACTCCTGACTGCCCAGGCGTTCGATGATCGAGATCATACCCTTCTGCCCGGCCGAGCCGCCAGAAGGACGCAGTCGTAGCATTCCATAGGGCAGGTCTACGTCGTCGTAAGCAACGAGAAAGTGCTCTAACGGGACTTTGTAGAACCGTATCAGTGCCCCGGCCGACTGTCCGGACAGGTTCATATATGTTTGGGGCTTGGCTAACACCAGACGCTGACTCCGGTAGTCGCCTTTGGTGACCAACGCCCTGCTTTCCAGGCGTGAGAAAGTCACACCCAGGCGTTCTGCCAGACGATCGACAAGCATGAAACCAATGTTATGGCGGTTGTGCTTATACTCGCGCCCAGGATTGCCAAGACCGATGATGAGGAAGGGGGAAGGGGGAGAGTTATGGTTGATAGTCATTCTATTCACAAATGGGGTAAGGGGGTTCGACTCCAATTCTTTATCCCCTCCCCCCTCTCCTTATTGCTGTTCGGATTGCCTGGTAAAGCCCGAGCACGACGAAGGCTGCCAGGACTGCTAGTGCGCCCTTGCCCAGGCTTGAGGAGATCTCTTGGGAGGTCAATTCGGCAGGGTTGGTCGGCTCGGCTGCGTTTACAGGCGTGGCGGTGAGCGGGACTGGCGTGTCTGTAAGGGTTGGGATGGCGGATGGAGCGGGCGTGTTACCAGGAACTGACGTAGCGGTCGGAGCTGGGGTATCTGTTTCGATGGGGGTGTAATTACGCACGCGCACCTGTACGACCGTTATAGAAGGTTGGCTTTTTTCGGCCAGAGTCACAATCAAGCGGAGAGTATATTCGCCATCCGTCAGGGTTGTCGTGTCCCATTCAGCCAGAGTTTCGTCTGGGGCAGGCTCGGTGAATTCACGAATAAGGAACCAGGTGTCCCTGGGGTCTGAGTTATAGGTGAAACTCAGCTCGGCTGATTGAAAGCCGTCGACGGCGATATTCCCCTCAATTGAGACGATGCCCTGCAAAGCCTGTCCGGGCGTAGGCGAATAGATGGCGATCGGCGGTGGCGCGCTGGTCGGTGTTGGTTCTTGGGCGGCAGTGCGCACACCGGGGATAAAGCCGTTGACGATGAGTAATAATAGCCATAAAGAGCGAAGCATGACAATTGATTAGTTTAACATGGAGAACAACAGGGGTCAACAGTCGGTATAATTAAAATCTAGTGGAAGGCATAATGAGACAGTTAAAGGAACCGATTCCGCTTATCTTTCACACCCACCACACCCGGCACAAGGAGGATATCCCTTTTTGGTTGGAGTTGGCGAGTGAGCAGGGCGACCCTATCCTCGAATTGGGTTGTGGCACCGGACGTGTCATAGTCTCTCTCGCCCAGGCCGGTTACCGTACCTTCGGCCTGGACCGCGAAGCAGGGATGCTGGCTTTCTTGCGGGAGCATCACTCGCCTGACATACTCTCAGGTGCGCATGTTTTTTTGGCAGACCTGGCAGCTTTTCACCTAGGAAGGCAATTTCCACTGATCTTATTGCCCTGCAATACGTTGAGCACTCTTTCAGTGAAGACGCGGAAAGAAACTCTGGCGCTGATCAGTCAGCATCTGTCTCCAGGTGGTTTGTTCGCCGCCAGTCTGCCTAATCCAGGCCAACTGGCGAGCTTGCCCAGCTATGGCGAGACGGAGGTCGAAGAGACGATCAACCATCCCTTGAGCGGCAATCCGTTGCAGATCAGCAGCGAGTGGGAAAAGACTAGTAAACACTTTCTCTTGCGCTGGCATTATGACCATTTATTCCCCGATGGGCAAGTCGAGCGCTTGACCATCGAGACGCGCCATGACCTGGCGCCCGCCGAGACGTACCTGGCCGGAATACGTGCCGCCGGGATGATCCCGAGTGATCTCTTTGGAGATTACGATCGGTCGGTTTACAAATCTACTTCGCCCCATTTAATCATCGTTTGCCAGAAGATTCTAACATAATGCCTATAGAATGTTAGCGCGCATCTAACACTCGGGGGGTAAACTTCGGTTATAAACCATCTAAATACAACAAGGAGATAAAAAATGATGACTTTCTACGTTTCCCCCTACCGCCGGATCGCCAGGATGCGCGATGCCATGGATCGCATGCTCGAAGAGAATTTCCCCCCAGCGGAAGTAACCGAAAGAGAGATGGTCTTAGCGGTGGATGTGAAAGCCGACGACGAGGTTTATATGATCTCGGCTTTTATCCCGGGAGTCGAGGCTGATGACATTAACATTGAAGTATTGAATAACACCGTCGCCATCCGAGGTGAGTTCAAGACCGCGGATAACGAGGACAACAAATTCCTTACTTGCGAGTTGCCTGTCGGTCGATTCAGCCGTGTGATCACCCTGCCTACTGCACTTGACCCCTCCAAGGCGGAAGCCAGCCTTAAGAATGGCGTCTTCAGCCTGCGGGTGCCGAAGGCTGAGGCTCATCGTCCAAAGGCGATCAAGATCAGCCCCAATTAATCTGGTCCTGGAAAATAAAACAGGGAAGGTCGGATGCCTTCCCTGTTTTATTTTGGCAGACCTACCTGAAATTAATAGCGCAGCAAGGCTCCAATGCCTCCAAAATCCTGGAGCGCTTCCGAGGCGTGCAGGACTTCGACCTCGCCGCCGTTCCGCATCACCTGGCGAACTGCCAGCTCAACCGCGTCCGGGATTTTATCGAACTGCTTACCGCAGAATGGGCAGGCCGGCAACATTTGGGAAGTCAGGTAGCCGCAGCCTTGGCAGCGATAACCGGGAGCCCGGAAGCCCTCTCGGATGAGCAGAGTTTGGATACGCCCCTCATGGACTGCGCCGAGTGTATCTTCGAGATCAATAACGCCGCCGCGCCCTTTGGCTGCGTTGGTTACCACGGTTTTTACAGTTTGCGCTTCCCGCCGGCGTTCAGCCTGTCTTCCGATCTCAAGGGCGCGCTCCATCACTTCCGTCTGGCTGGCGTTCATGCTGATCGGGAACGATCCGACCACCAGACTTTGCCAAGATTTTGGCAGTTGATTGCGGAAGGGCGTCACGTTCTCATCCGTGCCGCCGATTAATACCCGGCGGACGTTGTTCTCGGCGAAGAAACGAGCGGCGAAATCGACAGATTCTTTAATATTCCGGTCAGCCACCTCTTCGACGTATTTAGTTTGCCCGGCGACACCGCCCCGCCGTCCAGGGGCCTGAGAGCCGCCTCCCCTTTTCGTGCGGCGGACGCTTTCTCCCACCAACCCCTCCTCTTCGCGCAATTCTCCCAGGTGAAAATAGAACAGGCGCGCGCCTTGCTTGTCGATCAGGGCGACGCCGTACCCTCCGTATGAATCCAGGAGATCTGCAACGGGTTTTACGTGGGGGCGGTCGCTGATGCGGATCCGGTCGCGCAGTGGAACAGCAAAGGTAAATGCCCGGAAGAATCCTTCTGGTTCACAGGAGAAGACGGCAATGCTGCGTCCGGTCCAGTCATATTCGTGATTGAAAAAACGATCAATAACCCTGGCATCTTCTTTCAGTTCGATGTCTTTAAGCATACCGCGCAAACGAAGCTTATAAGCATCCGCGCTGCCTTCCGATGGATCGGTATTCACATAAACGCTGAGCACAGGATGCCTGGCTTTGTAATCTAACAACTCTCGCAAATCACGTTCGGTAAACATAGTCATCTCCTTCTCTCTAAAGAATCGGGACGCTTGACAAGGTAAAAACGTGAAACTTCAGGTGGAGAGGATGAGGCTCCGTCTCAAATGTGAAAGGCACCTATCCGGGACGTTTATCGAGGGTAAGCTCGAGTTCTAATTCCTTATTGTCTCGCAAGATGGTCAACTTTACGGTATCACCTGGGTTTGTGTTGTTAATTAAATAGGAAAGCATTTCACTGAAGGTTAAAATCGGGTGATCGTTGATGGCAATAATTAAATCGCCGCCGGCAGCCAGGTTGGGAAAATCGGTAGTGATATAACCGCCACGCAGCCCGGCTTTATCAGCTGGACCTCCCGCAGTCACTTCGGTGATGTAGGCACCGGTAGAACGCGGCAATCCAAGCGCTTCTTGCTCCAACAGGCTGATGTTGGGCAAACTAGAGACGCCGAGGTAGGGATACTCGTATTTCCCATCAGCGATTAACACTGGGACGACGCGCTTGACGATATTAATTGCAATTGCAAAGCCAATTCCAGAGTTAAGCGGCTCGGATTGGGAAGTGAAATTAAACGTGCGGATGGCGCGATTAACTCCGACGACCTCGCCGTTCAGGTTTAATAGAGGGCCGCCAGAATTGCCAGGGTTAATGGCTGTGTCGGTTTGGATAATGTCACCGGCCGAAAAAGTTGCGCCCCCCGGGGCGGCGTGCATCGAGTCAAGTGTCCGGCCCAGGGCTGAGATGATGCCGGTGGTCATCGAGCTGCTCAAACCGAAGGGATTACCGATCGCAATTACGGTTTGCCCGACCTTGAGTTGGGAAGAATCGCCCATGGGTAAGGGATGGAGCTCTTCGGGCAGGGCAGTGACTTTAATAACTGCCAGATCGGAGTCCAGGTCGGTGCCAACCACTTCGCCGCGGGTCTTGAAACCAGAGGGGAAATCAACTTCCAGGTCGGTAAACCCTTCAATGACGTGATAGTTGGTCAGGATATGGCCTTCTTTATCGATTACAAAGCCAGAACCCAAACCACCGCCATTGCTTTGTGTCAGCACCTGGATCGCAACGACACCCGGATTGATGTTTTCGAACAGACGAATCAATACATCCTGAGAGGCGGTCGGTTCTAGGGCGATCGGTGCATCGCTTGTCTGGCTGGGTTCGCTGGTCGGTTCGACAATGATCGGTACGGATGTAATCGCTGGTACATCCGGACGCGCAACCTGGTCAGGTAGATTGGTCAAGATTTGACACGCGAAAGTAAGAATGGTTAAAAGAGAAATTAACATCAGGAGTTTAGATTCACGTTTCATGCGACATACCTCTCAATACAGGATTCTTGAACTTCAACAATAATAGTCAGTGGGATCAAGTTTCGGTTGGTGTATTCAATTCTTAATGCGAGCTAGTTCTTCAAATAGTTCTTTCTGGCGTGAGGTCAGGTTGCGCGGGATCTGCACCGAAACTCGGGCAAACAGGTCTCCAAATGCATTAGGATTCCTCAAATGCGGCATACCGAGTCCAGTGAGCCGGAAAGTCCGCCCTGGCTGGGTGCCCGGCGGGATTGATAGCACGACATTCCCAGACAAAGTCGGTATGATGACCTCCCCACCCAGTACAGCGGCATATAAATCGATGGAGACATCGGTGTAAAGATCGTCTCCTTTGCGCTCAAAGCGTGGATCGCCGGCTACCTGGATTACCAGGTATAGGTCACTTTTGGGAGCATCGGGGCTGGCAGAAATGGCTTGAGGAACGCGTACCTTGGTGCCGGTGCGCGCCCCGCGGGGAATAATAACTTCTTTCTGGCGTCCATCTACTTCGATCCGGCGGGAAGTCCCTTGATAGGCTTCAGTCAAGCTGATCGCGACCTGCTGTTGGAAGGATTGCGCTGTTCGGCCTGCGCTGCGCGGCACACCTCCCCTGCCTCCGTAAGATGCATTAATATCCTGCATGCCTCCGAATATCCGGCGGAAGAACTCAGAAAACTCATCTAATCCCGCGCCGGTGAAGATATCCCCCAAATCTCCCACTTCGACGCGGACATTGCCGCCTCTCTGGCCGCCTGCCTGGGATTGGGTGAACCATTCTTCCCAGTTAAAGCCTCCCGGTGCACCTCCTCTTTGTTGCCAGCTTGTATAGGACTCGCCTAATTGATCATAGCGCGTCCGTTTCTGAGGTTCACTCAAAACCTGATAAGCCTCATTAATTTCTTTAAACTTTTCTTCCGCCTGCTTATTATCGGGGTTGCGATCTGGATGGTATTTTAGCGCCAGTTTGCGGTAGGCACGTTTGATTTCATCTTTGCTTGCTTTACGGTCAACACCCAATATCTTGTAATAGTCTTTGTAATCCATAAAAGTCTTCTCTGAGGGGCCAGGAATATTCCCTCACCAGTGAAATCTGACGATAAGAAATCTGGCATATAGATTGTATGCCCGTCAGGCATTCTAAGTCAAGCAAATTCAACAATATATCGAAAATTCTAACCGAATTCTAAAATTTATTTCAACAGGTGGGTAGACATAGCCTGGCGTTAAACAGCCTCCGCCGGTGCGGTGAGGTGAACCCGGCGGAGGCTTTCGCCAAAGGAGGAAACAGCGATGAGCATCAGGAGGTGTCCTGAGTCCCGTCTTTGTTCTGTCATCATGATAACTCATTAGAATCATCTTGTTGATTGCCAAAGGTCACAAGTTCCGGGTGATATTACTCATGTCAAAAGAATCAGGCTTCTGAGTGGAGGATGTAATGATAGCTATGAATTCACGAACGATATGCTTTAATTCAGCATGGCTCTGGTAAGGTTTCAAATGCAGTGCGGGATGCGTGTTGCCAGTGATCATCTTCGACACAGGTTTGCTTTGTTGGTAGCAGCATAAGACTGGCTTTCCGATGCAAAGGGCGTAAGAAATCTCGTAACCAACACCGTGGGATGGGGTACTGACTTCGGCGATTAGGGCCTGGCAGGTGCTGATCCAATCAATATCGCGGGTGTAAACTTCCTGAGGATCGACCACCGCTTCCAGCGCGATCACATCTGGTTGAGAAAGGTGCGCTGTGGGGACGATATGCCCGTCAGCTTGAAGGGTAGCGACGATGGTTTGGTAGGCGGCCTCGGCTTCCCGACCACCGGTAACCGAGCAGGCGAAGTAAACATTCATTTGCGCAGGTAGTTATTTGCGTAATAGTCGCACAGGTCTTGGAGAGGGCATCTTGAGCATATCGGTCTGCGCGCTTGGCAGATCTCTCGGCCAAGCCGGATGAAATTTAGGTGAGCAGGATAGTAGGTTTCCGGTGGCAGGAGATTGGCTAAGTGTTCGTGAGCCTGTTCTGCGTTCATCTTCTCGGGGCGGATACCTAGCCGTCCCGTGACCCGGTAGATATGGGTGTCGACCGGGAAAGCCGGTACGCCGAGAGAAAATTGCAATACAATGGCGGCAGTCTTTGGGCCGACACCTTTGAACTGCAAGAGCCAGCGGCGCGCTTCTTCGGGAGGTAGATCTTGCAGGAAATCCAGGTCGAGGCTTCCCCGCAGGCGGGTGATCTCCCGCAGCACGTTTTGCAGGCGGGGACCTTTTTGGTTCGCCAGACCTGCCGGACGGATTGCGGCGATGACCTGGGAGGGGTCCGCGTCGCGGACTTCCTCCCATTCAGGAAAACGCCGGCGGAGCGCCTCGAAAGCGCGATCGCGATTGGCATCGTTGGTGTTCTGAGAAAGGATCGTCGAAACTAATTCACCAACCGGGGGGAGGGGTTGGCGCCACTCAGGATAGCCATAGAAGTCCAGCAGCTTCTGATGGATAGAAATCGCGCGCTTTTGGAGTTTCATCCCTTTTCGAGTTGGAAGCAAGGTCGCGACTGACCAATTGCGATATGGCGATGGTTGTATGAGGTGAGTGTGGGACCGAAGGCAGATAGAGCTGTCAATTCATCTGGGGAGAGAATGCCTAGTTGCCGCAAAACTTCTAACGCCACAGCAGGCCTAGCCCGGTCCTTTGCATCACCATCTAATATTTTGAAAGCGATACCCACAGCGGGTGACCCCGGGGATAGAACTCCGGGGAGTACCCCCAGGCCCTGGTAGCCTTCTGCCCCGCCTTTGGAGAGGATGCGGCCATTGGTTTGTTCCATAAAACAAGTGTCAAAGCGTCCAGGTCCAGCGACCAGGTATGGGAATTTGGTCATGGCAGTGGTGATCGTCTGACAGGCAGCCGCCCGGTTGGCTGGCAGGCTGCTTGGGTCACATAAGCGGGCAAAGGCGAGTGCAGCATGGCGAAGTGGGACGGCGAAGTTGGGCGCTGAGCAGCCATCGATCCCAATATGGACTTGTTCAATAGGTAAATTACACATCTCGGCGAATGTCTGAACAATAGCCTGTTGGATCGGGTGGCTTGGATTGAGATAGTCCACGGTCGGCCAGTTTCGTAAGCGGGCGAGTGCCAGCATGCCGGTGTGTTTACCAGAGCAGTTATTATGGTTGGGTGTCGGTTGTTCTCCCCTTTGGCGCATGGTTTCAAAAGTCGGCTCGTGGTAAGGGGGGTGAACACCGCATAAGAGGTCAGATTCTGCGACGCCAATTTTTCCTTGTAGTTTGCGAACGACGAGTGTGTGTTCTTCGGTGCCGGAATGCGAGGCGCAGATCAGGGCGATGTCGGCGGATGTCAGGCGGTAAGCAGCTTGCCCGCCATATTCGATAAGAGGTATCGCCTGGAAAGGTTTGGCCGTGGAGCGCAAGAAGGTCACGGTCTCAGGGTCCCCATACCAGGCGATCAGGGTGCCATGGGTATCCATGACTGCGATGGAGCCATAATGAATGGACTCTACGATCTCACCGCGAGTGAGTTCGAGAAGAGGATGTAATTGTGAGTTCCGCATGGATTTTATAAGCTGTAGTGCGCTTAGTCTTGTTCAAAAGATTCCAATGGTCGATAACTCCGGGTATAGTAATAATAGAGGCCATGGCGTAAGCGCTGGATGTATTGCTCCCGCCGCTTGGAGGGCAGGGCCATATCAGCGATCAATCCCCCAATCAGCGTCTCGGTGTTTTCTGGTGGAGCATTTCGTTTGGCGAGCCTTTCAAGGCCTTTAAGAATATTCTTGAGACTTTTAAGTTGAGAGCGGACTGCTTCATTACCAACCGGACCCCCTCGCCCACTGATCATTGTGTAGTCTTTATACGTAGAAAGCAGCAATTCCAGTGATTCTATCCAGGCTGGCAAATCCGCAGAAGCCAGGAAGGGCGGTTGGTCGAGCAGGATGGTATCGCCAACGAATACCACACCCACGGACGGGATGATCACCCAGATCGAGCCCAAAGCTGGGCCGGGGTGATGCTCCAGGATAACTTCTGGGCCACCCCAATGGAAGTTCAGGCGATTTGAAAAGGTAATATCTGGGATAGCCCAGCGGGTGCCGAGCACATCGTTGCTCACCTCCCATTCTGCTCCACTCTCGGTGGTTTGGCCCTTAAAAACCGAGGGCCGATTGCGAAAAACTTGGGCTGTCTTGAGGTGGGAGATAATCGTGCAGTCAATAGCGCGCGCCCCGATGGTGCGGTCCAGGTGAGCATCCAGGTTGACTAAAATCCGGTTCGGGCTCATGGCGAGATTACTGATCACCAAACGCCAGGCGCGCGCATCTTCTGCGCGCAACGGAGCATCAATCAAGATTGTACCGTGAGGAAAGACTAAGGCTCCGAGCGTAACACCGGGGTACGCATCTTCATAATATATACTACGCGCAACTTGATGCATGAAGTCTCCTTAGCTTTTTGGTACAGGAAGGGTGAAGCAAAACCGGGCTCCCTGGCCTGGGTGGCTCTCAACCCATATACGTCCACCATGTCCCTCGACCGCCAGGCGACAATATGCCAGTCCCAAGCCGATGCCTTTTGGACCTTCCTTGGCGTTCAAGCGAGTATATTTATCGAAGATGCGCCTCTGATCTGCAGAAGGTATGCCGGGACCGGTATCTTGAACCCACATATGAACCCATTCGCCGTCCAGGTTTCCACCGACGGATATTTCGCCTCCGGGGAGTGTGAATTTAACGGCATTTTCGAGCAAGTTGGTTAGCACGCGCCGGATCATATCCCCTTCTACCAAAACGTGGGGCAAGTTGGAAGGCACATCCAGTTTGATCACCTGGTCTTTGGTTTCCGCGACAGGCAATACGGCATCGACAGCTTCGCTGGCGAGAAGGATCGGGGCAGTTGGGAACGTGTTTCCCACCGGTTGCCCGGTTTCCAACCGGTTGATGTCGAGCAACGAGTTGGTGAGGCGCTGGATACGTTCGGTGGATCGCAGGGCGATGTTGAGCAAAGATCGAAAGGCTGGATCGCCTTCCTGAGGCAGCATGGCGTCAAACACGTCCAAACTGGAAACGATGTTGGCGAGCGGCGAACGCAGGTCATGATAGATCATCGAGATCAGGTCATCTCGCAGGCTATCCAAGTTTTTACGCTCGGTTATGTCTCTCAGGATCCACTGTAAGTGAGACATATCGTCGATCAGCACTTCCCTTGCGTAGACCTGAATCGGAACCTGGAGGCCTTCTCTGGTATGGAGAACCGATTCGTAGGACAGTGTGCTTCCTGAGGAGAGTTTCATGAAACCATTGCCAACCTTTTCCTGGTTGACGGTGTGCAATTGGTCGATAGACAAGTTAAGCAATGCCTGGCTATCGAGGTGGGTGGTTAACTCGGCCTGGCGGTTGGCTTCAACGATCTTGCCATCCCGATTGGTGATGAGGATCGAGTCAATACTGTCCTCGAAAAGTTCGAGGTAGCGTTGATGGGCTGCCTGGATCTGTTCGAATAGTTGAGCATGATAGATGGCTGTCCCAGCCAGGTTACCAATTCCGGTCAGAACCTGGAGGGCGTCGGAATCGAAAACACCGTCTTTGGGATTGATGGCTTCGACGACGCCAATAACCTTGCCCCGCGCCTTAATCGGGGCGCAAGCGATTGCGCGGGATTCAAAACCGATCTGGCGATCAAATGCAGAATAAAAGCGCGGGTCTTTGTTAGTATCAGAGACAATGATTCCCTGGCCTTCTTTGGCTACCCAGCCAGCAATTCCCTCACCGAGTTTCAATTGCAGCCCGACGACGCTTTTGTCTGATTTGTCGGATGAGATATGGAATTTTAAGATCTCCTCCCGTGGATCGATCAAGGCCAGAGACACCACCTGCACGCGCAAGGCAAGGGTGATTTGTTCGAGAATGCGCTGCAGCACTTCCTCGAGCTCAAGACTGCCAGTTATTACCCCTGCGCTCTCGGCTACGGCAGTCATTACACGTGTCTGGCGTTGACTCTCCTCGTATAACCGGGCGTTAAGCACCGCGATCCCAGCCTGATCGGCGATGGCCTGGACCAGTGCCAGGTGCTCCTGGGTGAAGAATCCTGGGGAAGGATTTACCAGGGTCATTACACCCACTAGGTAGTTGCGCGCCAATAGGGGAGCAGAGACGGCCGATTTAGGTCCGGTCTTGTCTTTTTCATCGTCGGGACGGCGGATCCAGCGTTTATCCCGGCTTGTATCTGGGATCAAGACTGCTTGTTTTTGGCGCGCTACCCACCCTGCCAGGCCTTGTTCGAAGGTTATCCGTAGCTGTTCAGTAGTACGCTCGATGATTTGCGTCCCGACAATGATGGTTGAATCGACTGGTTGACCCTGGTTGTCGAGGACGATGATGGTTCCGTTAACTGCGCCCACATTACCCATGGATAGGAGAAGCACGCGCTGCAACACAGTCCGTAAATCCAGAGCCGAAACCAGCTCACGGCTGATATTGTAAAGCAGCTCGAGGGAATCCCTGGTAGTTTCAGCCTGCTTTACCTGAACAGTCATACTCGCTCATCCTGCGTGATCATCAGAGAGGGAAATGGTACTTCCTGATGCAACCGTTTAGCGCTCTAACTGTAGGACCCCCGGCTCCCGACCACCCAATCGAGACCTTACCTGGGATCGGGGAAGTTATGATGATTTGGGGATTTTCTATCTGACGTTGAGTATAGCATAATTGAGCACCCAATGCTGGTGCAAGTGTACGATTGGGAAAAGGTCAATTCCTGGGTAGGTCTAACATGAATACCTCAACCGTCAAGCGAGGGTTGACGTTGCGCTCAAGTAAATCGAAAGTGCGTTCGAGGGTAGAGACTGTGCGTTGTATACTGGCGAGGTCCAGGTGAGTAGTCAAGTTCTTGATCTCCCCCACCCGATCCAGGTTGGCAAGTGGGGTGGAAGCGCCGCAGGCGCAGAGCATTACGTCCCGCCAGAAGGAAAGCCATACCGTGAGCGTGCCGCGCATTGTTTCTCTATCCTTCACCATGACTTCAGCGTAGGCGAAGCGCTCGACCAGGCTGGCACCCAACAGCCGGCGCTGGTCATCTAACCATGCGTTTCGCCTGGCCAGCAAGCCTGGATCGTTGTGCAGGGAGAGGGCGTATCCTGGCCGGCCATTGGACAGGTGGGCGATCAAGGCGGCTTCCTGCGGGGGGACTCCCCATAGGGTTTGTAAACCTTCGTTTAGAACATCATACGGTACGGGACGCAAGCGGAGCACCTCACAGCGCGAGACAATGGTAGGCATGAGAGCCTCGCTGCTTTCAGCGGTTAACACCAATACCACCTGGGAGGGGGGCTCTTCTAAAGTTTTAAGTAGGGCATTGGCGGCGTTGGGGTTAGCCTCTTCGAAACGCAGCAGAATTGCTACCCGGTAATAAGCTGAGTACGGGGAGAGAGACAGGCTGTGCTGAAGGGCGCGGATTTGGTCGACTTTCAATGTCCCGCCAATCTGCTCGGCCTGGAGGATGGCCAGATCAGGGTGGTGCATATGCTCGAATTGTTTACAGGTCAGGCAATCCCGGCACGCTTCCCCTTGGGCGGTGGGTTGAGGGCAGTTTAACGCTTGAGCAAAGCGCAGGGCCAGGGTACGACGGCCGACGCCTTGAGGGCCAATAAAAAGGTAGGCGTGACGCTGCGCTTGGTGAGCGACATGCTGTCGCAGCATTTGAACAGCCCACTCGTGGCCGAGCATGCCCCAGTTCATAGGCTTATTCTAGCCGAAAGAGTGGTGGCAGACAACTTATAAGATGATTTAACCATTATGTGAATTTAATATCATCGGATCATTGAGTTCAACTTTGTCGAAAACGACAATCAGCTGCTGTGGCCGGATGGCTAAAGGCTCGTTAAGACGGTTGCTTGCTAATTCGATATATTTTGGAATGATCTCATAACCGACAAATCTTCTGCCCAGTGCTCTGGCAACCTTAAGGGTTTGGCCTGAACCTGCAAACGGATCGAGAATCACTTCGGCGGGATAAGAATAGAGCCTGATCAGCCGGTAAGGGATTTCCTCTGGGAAAGGCGCAGGATGGTGTATGAATCCCGGTGGGACGGGAGCAATATGCCAGATGTTATTGGCGATATCCAAAGTAAATAAACGGTTGATAGGATATTCCGATTTCGCTTTTTCTTCTGGACTCCGGCTGGTAAATATCTTAGGCCCTGGTTTACGGAAAACCAGGATGTATTCATTCATGATATTAGGGTAGTAATACCCGGGAAATGGCTTTTGGATCGTTACACCGGCGCGTTTTATCCCGGCGGTGCATTTATGCCAGATGATATCCTGGTGAAATAGCCAGCCTTTCTGAGTGAAACGAGCTGTCAGGTCAAAGGGCACCGGGTAAAGATGCCCATCCAACAGGATGGTGCCGATCACAATCGCGCAGAATCCACCAGGCTTGGTGACGCGAAATACCTCAGCAAACACACCTTCCATCCAATTCAGGTACGCCGGGTAGTCCGTGAACCCTTCGGCGTAGGCTCGGGTGCGGTAGGATTGATCGGCGTCTGCGGCATGAAGATCATAATCAATTGCGTTCCAGTAAGGCGGCGAAGTGACGGTTAAGGCAATGTGATCATCGTCAAGTTCAGGCATAGAAGCGCACGAATGGGGGAATATCTGATCAGTCATTGGATTATCCATCGAGAGAATAACTCGAACAATTGGTCTGATAAATTATACAATACAATCGACGTTTTACTGGTTTCGGTTGACACCCCTCGCGCCTGACGTTACAATCCTTGTGTATGGATTTCCTGGCAGAATTGAATCCTCAACAGCAATCAGCTGTGATGGCAGGCGAGGGCCCGGTGCTAGTCCTGGCAGGCCCCGGCTCCGGAAAGACACGCGTACTGACGCAGCGGATCGCTTATTTGATCGGGGCGGTGGGTATACGTCCTTATAATATCCTGGCGGTCACCTTTACAAATAAGGCGGCGCGGGAGATGGAGAGCCGCGTGCAGGATTTGCTTGGGGCGCGGGCGCATGGCCTGACATTAGGCACATTCCACGCCACCTGTGCGCGCATCTTGCGCCGTGAAGCTGAGCACCTGCCCTTTAAATCGAATTTTGTAATCTTTGATAGTGATGACCAGCTCGGTGTGGTTAAGCAAGCTCTGGTGGACCTCAACCTGGACCCCAAGCGTTACACCCCCCAAGCGATTCATGCCTCGATCTCGAATGCCAAGAACGATCTGCGTTTGCCCGATGCTTACCCCGTTCAAACTTACCGCGATGAGGTGGTGAAGCGCGTCTACACCCGCTACCAGGAATTGTTGTTAGTTAGCAATGGAGTGGATTTCGATGACTTGCTTCTGTGGACTGCGTACCTATTAGAAGAAGTCCCTACTGTACGGGAGAAATACGCCCGTCGTTATGAGCATATTTTGGTGGACGAATTCCAGGATACCAACCTGGCCCAATACACGCTGATCAGACACTTGGCCTCTGTTCATAAGAATATCTTCGTTGTCGGTGACTCAGACCAGTCCATTTACGCCTGGCGGGGAGCAGATTACCGCAATGTGATGCGTTTTGAGCAGGATTATCCAAAGGCGCAGGTGATCTTGTTGGAACAAAATTACCGTTCCATGCAGTCGATCCTGAATGTAGCCATGGCGGTGATCGACCGCAACCCTTACCGCACGGTAAAGCGGTTATTTACCCAGCGCGGTTCTGGCGAGAAGATCGTATTGCACGAGACCTATGACGATCGGGAAGAGGCGGTTTACGTGGTGGATATGATCGCCAGCCTGGTCGGGCGGCAACAAGCCAGGCCAGGTGATTTTGCAATCATGTATCGAACCAATGCCCAATCCCGTCTCTTAGAAGAAGCCTTCCTGCACAGGAACCTGCCTTATAAATTGGTTGGGGCACAACGTTTCTATGGGCGGCGGGAGGTGAAAGACGTGATCGCTTACCTGCGTTTGGCGCATAATCCCGCTGATGAAATCAGCCTGTCCCGGGTGATCAACGCGCCGGCACGGGGGATTGGGAATAAGAGCCTGCTGGCATTGCGCACACACGCCCAAAAGATCCACCTGTCGAGTGGTGAACTACTGCTCGAACTGGGCCAGGGAGGCGGCTCCGCTCACGCAGGGGCATTCGCTGGACGCACTCATGCCTCGCTTACTACTTTTGGCGCCCTGTTGGCTGGCTGGCGAGCAATGGTTGCAGAGGTTCCCCCATTAGTGTTGATGGATCGAATACTGGAAGACGTGGGTTATCGAAATTATCTTGACGATGGCACAGAGGAGGGTCGCGAACGCTGGGGAAACGTGATGGAATTGCGCCGTCTGGCAGCTGAATATATTGAGCACGATCTGGCAGCGTTCTTGGAAGATGTAGCCCTGGTCTCTGACCAGGATACGCTGGAAGATTCGGTAAATGTGCCTACACTGTTAACCCTTCATGCTGCGAAGGGATTGGAATTCCCGGTCGTGTTCATCGTTGGATTAAACGATGGCACTCTACCACATGTACGTTCCTTTGACGACCCGGAAGCGATGCAAGAGGAGCGGCGTTTGTTCTACGTGGGCATCACGCGCGCCAAAGACCGCCTCTATCTGGTGATCCCGCTTAACCGCAGCGCCTATGGGTACTCAGAACCGACCGAAGAATCGAGATTCTTAAAGGATATCCCGGTGGACCTTGTGGAAGAGGAAGGTCAATTGCGCCGGCGATCACCGTTAGCTTCTTCCTACCGGCATGACCGTTGGGAGTCTCCTGCACCTGCCGCAACGCGGGCGCTACAACCCCAATATTCACCTGGGTCGCGGGTCCAACACCCCGTTTGGGGGGAGGGGATGGTGCTCAGCAGCCGCATTCAGGATGATGATGAGATTGTAGACGTTTTCTTCGCCGGGGTAGGCATGAAACGTCTCGCAGCCTCGCTGGCGAGGTTGCAGTTGAAGACGTGAAAGCGTATAATCCTGCCATGCCTATCCTGGAACCAAATTCCTTAGAATTTATCAGCCGCGGCGCTGAACATACCCGGCGGGTGGGTATACGCCTGGGTTCCTTAATTGGCATGGGCGATGTGGTTTGCCTGGTGGGTGACCTGGGCTCCGGGAAGACTACGCTTGTGCGTGGCCTGGCGGCTGGCTGGGGGTCATTGGACTTGGTTTCCAGTCCATCGTTCGTATTGGTAAATTTCTATCGCCGACCGGATGGTGGGCGACTCTATCATCTGGATGCCTACCGTTTGAGCGGCGCGCGTGAAGCGGAAGACCTCGACCTGGATGCAATGATCGAAACCGGTTCACTCGTGATTGAGTGGGCGGAGCGAATTCAATTTATCTTGCCGAAGGAACATTTATGGATTACTCTGCGCTGGATTAATTTCGAACAGCGCGACATGGTATTTTCGGCACGCGGCGCATATTATCAGAAATTATTGGCTACTTTTCGCAAGCGCGTCTATGGAAGCCTGTGATGTTGTTAGCCATTGACACCTCAACGCGCGTGGTAGGAGTGGCCTTGTACGACGGGAAGCAGGTGCTGGGCGAGGTGATTTGGGCTGGCCAGGATTATCATACCGTCGAACTGGCCCCCGTGGTTGCTGAATTGTTAGGGCGCACGAAGGTTTCGGTATCGGACTTGAAAGTATTGGCCGTAGCACTTGGACCGGGTTCATTTACTGGCTTGAGGATTGGCCTGGCTTTGGCAAAGGGGATGGCTCTCGCCAGGCATCTCGCCCTGGTCGGGATCCCATCTCTGGATGTGATTGCCGCAGCCCAGCCAGTGCGAGAACTCCCAATGGCGGCGGTCCTGCGGGTTGGTCGCGGGCGTCTGGGAGTGGGATGGTACAAATCCGAGAAGGGAGCCTGGAAGTCGACTGGTAATCCTGAAGTGTTGACCGCTGAAGCTTTAGCAGATCGTCTGAAAGTGCCAACTCTGGTGTGCGGGGAGTTGACAGATGAAGAACGCCATCAGTTGGCCCGTAAACGCAGGATTGCTGTGCTTGCCACGCCAGCCCAGTCGTTGCGCCGCCCCTCCTATCTGGCAGAACTAGCCTGGCGGTGCTGGCAGGCCGGACGGATTGACGATCCTACCACTCTGGTTCCTTTTTATCTTCACTTCAGTGAGCCAACCCTAGGATGATTGGGATATCTGCTATAAACATCCGGCCAATGCAGATAGATGATGTGGAACAAGTTTGCCTCATCGATCGCCAGTCTTTCACCTTACCCTGGCCGGACAACGCTTACTACCACGAGCTGAAAGAAAACCCGGCGGCCAAGTTATGGGTAGCCGAAAACGTTCAATTGTCGGATAAGCGCATGATCGTAGGGGTGATTGTGATATGGCTAGTCCTGGATGAAGCTCATATTGCCACCCTCGCTGTTCACCCCGACTATCGTCGGGAAGGGATCGGGAAGCGTTTGTTGATGGTTGCCTTGCAGGAAGCGATCCAATATGGAGCAGGCCAGGCCTTGCTTGAGGTGCGCGCAAAAAACCAAGCTGCACAAGCGCTATACCGACTTTTTGGGTTCGAGGTAGTCGGTTACCGGCCGAGATATTATAAGGATAATCATGAGGATGCGCTATTAATGACCTTAGGGGGCCTGAGGGAGGCAGTACTCAAAAATCGATAATCAATTATCAGTGGATAGTTGACAGTGGTCCGTGGGGAAGCAATGAACGGCAAGGAAGCTGTAGATATCCCTGGAGATGAGGTGAACTGTGAAGGCTGAAGAGGTCCTTAAGCAAGTGGCAGAAGAAGTGTCTGGTTGTAAGAAATGTGGGCTTTACCATTCGCGGAAATTGGCTGTGCCGGGGGAAGGCCCGGTTAATGCGGAGATCATGTTCATTGGGGAAGGGCCTGGTTTCCATGAGAACGAACAGGGTCGTCCATTCGTCGGCGCGGCTGGCAAGTTCCTGGAGGAGTTGTTAGCCAGGATAGGGCTGAAGCGCGAACAAGTGTTTATCACGAATGTGGTGAAATGCCGGCCTCCGAGCAACAGAGATCCGCACCCGGAGGAGGTAGAAACCTGCACCAGTACCTATCTGGAGCGGCAAATTCAGGCCATTAACCCTAAAGTGATCGTTACGTTGGGACGGTATTCGATGGGTCTGTACTTGCCCAACGCCAAGATCAGCAGTGTGCATGGTCAGGCTATGCAGGTCAGGGGGAGGCTGATCGTGCCCATGTACCATCCAGCCGCTGCGCTTCACCAGCAATCACTTAAGCCAGAGATTGAGAATGATTTTGCCAGGTTACCTCAATTGATCTCCAAAGCCGCGGATGCCCCCGAATATGTCGAGCAGACCACTCCTGAAGAAAAGCAAGAGCCGAAACAGCTGAGTCTTTTTTGAGGTGAATATGAATTCGATGCGAGAAGCGCTGATTGCCCGTATACAGGATAAAACCGCACAGGTCGCCATCCTGGGGCTTGGTTACGTCGGTTTGCCACTGGCCACGGTCTTTGCAGAGGCTGGTTTCACAGTGATAGGTATCGAACCGGACAAACACAAAGTCGAGGCCCTTTGCCGAGGGGAGAGCTATATTCAGGACGTGCCAACCGAGCAGGTGGCTCGCTTGGTGGCTTCTGGCAAGTTGGGCGCAACCCGTGAATTTTCCGTCCTGCAACAGGCTGATGCGGTCAGCATCTGCGTCCCTACGCCGTTGAGGAAAACCGGCGATCCAGACCTGTCTTTCATATTGGATGCAACTGGTGAATTGGCCAGGTACATGCACCCAGGAATGGTAGTGGTGCTCGAGTCGACAACTTACCCTGGCACCACGCGTGAGATCCTGCTGCCCAAGCTATCTGAGAGCTCGGGATTGACGGTAGGTGAGGATTTTTTCCTGGCATTCTCGCCGGAGCGTGTGGATCCGGGTCGTAAAGATTGGACAACTTATAACACACCGAAAGTGATTGGCGGGATCACGAAGGCGTGTACTGAAGTCGCCGCGCAATGGTACCAGCAAGCTCTTGAGACGGTTGTGGCAGTATCATCGACCGAGTCCGCTGAGATGGCAAAATTACTAGAGAATACCTTTCGCATGATCAATGTCGGCCTGGTCAATGAAATGGCGATCATGTGCGACCGGTTGGGGATCGATGTCTGGGAAGTCATTGAAGCAGCGGCTACCAAGCCTTTCGGCTTTATGAAATTCACCCCCGGCCCAGGGCTGGGTGGGCATTGTATCCCGATCGATCCGCTCTACCTTTCTTGGAAGCTACGCGCCTTGAATTACACGGCGCGGTTTATTGACCTGGCTTCAGAGATAAACACCGGTATGCCGCGCTACGTGGTCGGTAAGATACAGGATGCGCTGAATGAGCACAATAAGCCGTTAAAAGGCAGCCGGGTGTTGGTGGTTGGAGCTGCCTACAAACCAGATATCGATGACCTGCGGGAGTCTCCCGCCCTGGACGTTATCGGGTTGTTACGACAAAAGGGGGCCGAAGTGCTCTATCACGATCCATATATCCCACAAATCCAACACGATGATTGGAATTTACAAAGCGTACCGGATATCATCACGGCCGCCCGGATGGTAGACTGTGTGGTAATCGTCACAAATCACAAGTCTTATGATTACCTGGCCTTACTGGAAAATGCGGCCTTGATCGTGGACACACGCAACACTCTAGGTCCTCTCGGGCGCGATCACCCGAAAGTCATAAGGCTATAAATTGAGAGAAGAATAAATGGCTCATTATCTAGTTACCGGAGTAGCCGGGTTCATCGCCTCGCGTGTGGCCGAAATACTGCTAGAAGCCGGGCACAGTGTGGTGGGCGTCGACAATCTGAACGCGGCTTACGATGTGCGGATGAAAGAGTACCGCTTAGGAAAACTCCAAGGCCGTCCTGGCTTTAAGTTCCTGCGATTAGATATCTCCGATAGGGATGCGGTAGAACAGCTGGATGAGCAGGCGGTGCGGAATTTAAAGGCTCCTGGCTTTGATGCGGTCATCAACCTGGCAGCCCGGGCCGGTGTGCGCCAATCGGTGGAGAATCCCTGGGTGTATGTGGATACCAATATCACGGGGACACTCAATCTGCTGGAGTTCTGCCACCGCAAGGAGATTGGCAAGTTTATCCTGGCTTCGACTTCCAGTATTTATGGAGCCGATGCACCCTTGCCGACCCCCGAGGAAGCCGATAGCAACTATCCCCTACAAGCCTATGCGGCCAGCAAGAAGGGGGCTGAAGCGCTGTGCCATGCTTATCATTATTTACATGGCATCGATGTGACGATTGTCCGCTATTTCACTGTCTATGGACCAGCGGGGCGGCCCGACATGGTTATGTTCCGCTTTGCGCAGTGGATCCGGGAGGGTTGGACAGTGAAATTAAACGGTGATGGAGAGCAATCGCGGGGTTTTACCTATATAGATGATATTGCCCATGGTACGATCCTTGGCCTCAAGCCATTGGGCTATGAGATCATCAACCTTGGGGGACACGAATCGATCAAGATCAATGAGTTGATCCGAATGTTCGAGGCGTTGATCGGGCGGAAAGCTCAGGTCGAGAACCTTCCTGCGCACCCGGCAGACATGCTGGCAAGCTGGGCGGCGGTCGATAAGGCTGAGAAATTGCTTGGTTGGCGCCCTCAGGTCTCTCTGCGGGAGGGCGTTGCCAACCTCGTAGCATGGTATGAAGACGAACGCGCCTGGGCAAGCCAGATTCGCACCGACTAGATGAAATTCTCTGCTGATCGGCTGCGGAGGTATTTCCCGGGTCTGTTCGGGAACGAATTAGTTTGGCGCGTAGTCAGGAATTCAGGCTACCTGTTTAGCGCTACGGGCATTTCGGCTGTGATCAGCATGCTGCAAAGCATCCTTGCTGCGCGCCTGTTGGGGGTAACCGATTTTGGAATTTTAGGTACGATCACCGTGTTTGCCAGCGTGGTCAATAAGTTCGCCTCTTTCCGCATGAGCGAGCTGGTGGTCAAGTACGTCGGCCAATATACGGTAAACGGCGACCAACGCCGGGCTGCGGCGGTATTCAAGGCAGCTAGCCTGACGGAAATGGTTACCTCACTGTTCGCTTTTGGGCTGATCTGGCTTCTGGCTCCTTTAGGAGCGCGTTATTTTGCCAAGGACATCGGTACCAGCGGGTGGTTTATCTTATATGGATTAATTGTGTTGGCGAATTTTATGGCTGAGAGCTCTGCCGGTTTAATGCAAATCTTCGATCGGTATCGAGTGATGGCTGGAATCACAGTTGGGCAGAGCCTGCTTGTCCTGGGTCTGATCAGCCTGGCTTATATCAACCAGGGGGGTCTGCTCGAAGTGATGCTGGCTTACATGACAGGCAAGATCGTCGGAGCGCTGACATTAACCTTAGCAGCTGTGTGGGAGGCGACGCGTCGTTGGGGCTGGGGATGGTGGCGATCGCCGCTCGGAATCCTACGCGATCATCTTCGGGAAGTGGTGCGTTTTGCGGTAAGCACCAATATCAGTGCTACCATCAACTTGGTCAATAAGGATGCAGAGCTGCTGTGGGTCTCGGCGCTAAGCAGTCCGACAGACGCAGGTTATTATAAATTGGCTTTGAGCCTGGCAAATATGGTGCAATTGCCGGTCAGCCCACTGCCCCAGGCGACCTATCCTGAACTTTCGCGGGAAGCGGCGCGTCAAAACTGGAACAATGTACACTATGTGCTACGGCAGGGTTCAAGGATGGCATTCGCGTATACTCTCGCCGTCTCCCTGGGCCTGGTTCTCCTGGGCCGGCCGATCATCCAATATATCTATAAACCCGAATTCTTACCGGCATACTCCGCACTACTAATTCTGATGGCGGGTTTATTGGTTGCCAACACGTTTTACTGGAATAGGGTTGCTTTGTTGGCATTGGGCTTGCCGGATTACCCGGCTAAGGTAAACCTGGTTGTGGCAGGTCTAAAGATCGCTGGGATTTTATGGTTGGTTCCGATCTATGGGTATCTGGGAAGCGCGGCTCTTCTGGCTGGTTTCTATTTCGTTTCCATAACCTTGAATGTGCGCAAAACATTGTCAGTGCTGCGGGAGCGATGGGGGAGCTCAACATGAAGGTTGCCGTAGTTACCCCAACAAGCATCCCGGCCAGACGGGCTAACACCTTCCAGGTGATGAAAATGACGCAGGCCCTGGTCGCCAGCGGGCATACTGTCCGCCTGGCAGCGCCGGTATGGCCTCATATTGACGGTGAGCCAGGGGTAATCTGGACCAATTTGGCCCATCACTATGGGTTGCAGCACGCTTTCCCCGTTGAATGGTTGCCTGCCTATCCGCAGCTGCGCCGGTACGATTTTGCCTGGCGAGCCGTGCGATGGGCGCGCGGTTGGGGAGCTGAGATTTTTTATACTCGGCTGCCTCAGGCAGCTGCGTTCGCCAGTTCACTGGGTATGAAAACGATTCTGGAGATGCATGACTTGCCGCATGGAACTATGGGTCCGGTCTTGTTTAGGCAGTTTCTGCGGGGGCGCGGCGCGCGCCGGTTGGTGTTGATCTCACGCATCTTGCAATCCGAGTTGACTGCCAGGTTTGGTGTGCCCGACTCTCTACCCTTCACGCTGGTTGCTCCAGATGGCGTCGACCTGGAGCGGTACGCAGAATTAGCTGGTCCAGAGGAAGCGCGCCATGTGCTGCTCTCTACTTTCAAGAGGTACTTCAACCAGTCTGAAGTTGCCTTTCTTCCTGAAAGGTTTACTGCGGGCTATACCGGGCATCTCTATCCGGGGCGCGGCACGCAGCTCATTTTGGACATAGCGGAGCGATTGGCGGAGATTAATTTTCTGCTCGTGGGCGGAGAGCCAGGAGATGCCGCTAGCCTGCGGGAAAAAGTCAAGACCCGCCGAGTGGAGAACGTTATCCCAATCGGGTTTGTCCCGAACGCCGATTTGCCGTGGTTTCAGGCTGCCTGTGATGTGCTCCTGATGCCGTACCAGCAACGCGTGGAGGCGTCTTCAGGGGGAGACATTGCCCGTTTTCTCAGTCCAATGAAGATGTTTGAGTACATGGCCTGTGGGCGGGCGATCCTGTCCAGCGATCTGCCCGTCCTGCGCGAAGTGCTCTCTCCTACAAATGCTGTATTACTCCCCCCTGCGCAAATCGAACGCTGGGTCAAGGCTTTAG
>DATDRM010000143.1:0-4478 GCA_035291705.1 Anaerolineales bacterium | reverse complement strand
GGCGTGGACGATATTGTCAGACCCTTATGTCAACTTTCGGAAATCCGCATCCACCAGGGGCGGTTGCAGGAGGCGGAAAATCTTCTCAACCAGGCAGAAGCCTCAGTCGGCTCCCGACCGGTCATCTGGTTAGATATCCTGATCTTGTGGGCGAAGGGTGATCTGGCGGCTGCTAAACAGGATTGGTCGGAGGCTTTCTCGGCCTATGAAAAAGCATATTCCATCGTCGCCCGCATCGGCCATCGCTTGTACTTGGGAAAAACATTGATCAGCTGGGCCGATGCCCTGGTATCCCGAGGAGAGCCAGCTGACCTGGAACGCGCCCGCGGCTTGCTGCGCGAGGCCTCCGCCATTTTCGAACAGGCGGGCGCATCCGGATACGCACAATGGATTGAGCGGAAGCGGCTGTCATTACGGGAGAAAATGGTTTCCCAGGCCCTGGTGCAAGCGGAGGTCGTCCGTGAGATGGCCCAGGCCCAACGCCTCCAGAAGAGTTTCCTGCCAGAGCATCCCGCGCAGATCCCAGGCTGGGAGCTGGCCGCCGCCTTAGAACCCGCCCGCCAGACCTCTGGCGATTTTTATGACTTCATCTCCTTACCGGATGGACGAATGGGGATCGTCGTGGCAGACGTGGCCGATAAGGGCGCTGGGGCAGCCCTATTTATGGCTTCGAGCCGCACCCTACTGCGCACTTATGCCGAAGAATTCCCTGGCGAACCGCAGCGGGTCGTCTTTGAAGCCAACCGCCGTTTGCTGGTCGATACCCATGCCGGGCTGTTTGTCACCTGCTATTACGGAGTTCTCGATCCAGCCCAGGGTTTCCTGACCTATTGCAACGCCGGTCACAACCCACCCTTCCTGTTCAGCCTACAGGACGAAGTCCCTGCCCGTCCTCTGGGGAGCACCGGCGTCGCGCTGGGCATCCTTGAAGATGCCCAATGGGAGCGTGCTTCTATCCATCTTGAGCCTGGGGACGTGCTGGTTGTTTACACCGATGGCGTCACCGAGGCCCAAAACGCAGCCGGGGACTATTATGGCGAGCAACGCATCCAGGATTGCATCCGGGCCAGGATGACCGGGCAGCCCAACGTTCCTATCACCGCGCAGAATCTCCTCGATCAGCTGCTGGCGGACATCCACCACTTCTTAGGAGAAACTCCACCCTCTGACGACCTGACCTTGCTGGTGCTCGTCCGATTTTAACCTCAAACCGTGGTTAACAAATTCGTATAGGAATTTAATATTTACCAAGAGAGGAAAAAATGAAAAAAGGATTATTGTTATACCCCTTATTAGTCACAGCCACTATACTCCTGTTCTCCCTCGCAGCCTGCACTTCTACCCAAGCTGAAACCGCTATGATCAATCCCACTACGCTGACTCCAAAGCCAACTTCGACTGCGATGGAAGATACAACGGCAACTCCAACTCTAATACCGGAGACATCGACGCCAACTCCGACTGAGATCCCGCCAACGGAAACTGCCGCCCCAGCTGGACCTCCGCCCCTCGCCTACATTGCTATGATCGATGAGCTGAATGGTTGGGGCTTGAACAAGCGATCGAACTTACTAAAAACCAATGACGGAGGGATTACCTGGGAGAAAGCAGTGATAAAGCCAAAAGGCGCTCCCAAACCCTCCCCGCGCGTCTTTTTCCTGGATGCCAATAATGCCTGGGTTGTGAACAATGGTGCAGAAGGAGCATTAGAAACCGTATTTCGCACAAATGATGCCGGTCTTACCTGGCAATCTACAACGGTGCCTTTTCGTCTTGGCCAAATCCTCTTCATCGATCCTCAAAATGGCTGGGGGTTGTTCGTTGAAGATTGTGGGGCAGGCTCTTGTGCGGGCATCCTCTCCCGCACCACCGATGGAGGTGCCAGTTGGGTGGTCATTCACATCATCGGCGCCAGCAACGATGATGATCCCAAGAAAATCCCCTTTACCGGCCAAAAATTCGACCCATCCTTCCGCAATTCCTACCAGGGTTGGGTAGGCGGAACCGAATCCAAAGATGGTTATGTATATCTCTTCATGACCCAGGACGCCGGCATCACCTGGCAGCATCAGGATTTGGTCCTGCCGGCCGGTGCTGATCGCAAGCAGCTGGAAGCACACCCTCCGCGCTTCTTCACCCTCCAGGATGGCATTCTATCTATCTTCTATGGGGAACGTGTATTCTATACCACCCACGATGGGGGAATCAGCTGGACTGCTGGGACCGGTGTGCCAAAAGGCGGGTTTTACGAATGCGCCTCCGTGCAGGATTGCTGGGTATGGGAGCAGAAACGGGAAACAATGGCGATCACCCATGACGGCGGGCAAACGTGGGAGGAAGTCCAGACGAATATCAATCTTGGCGACATTCTACAAATGGACTTTGTCAACGCCACGACTGGCTGGGCGCTCGTCAAAGAGCAACGTACACCGACCCAATTATTCAAAACGACAGATGGAGGTCTAAACTGGGAGCCTGTCTCTTATACGTGCTGTAAATAAGAAAATCGAGCTTAAACTGTCAAATCTTAGAATTTCGCAGCCGCAAGCTATTACTGACCACGAAAATGCTGCTGAACGCCATCGCGCCTGCTGCCAGCATCGGGTTGAGTAAGCCCATCGCCGCCGCTGGGATCAGGATCACGTTGTAGAAAAAAGCCCAGAACAGGTTCTGCTTGATCGTGCGCAGCGTGTGCCGGGAAAGGGTGATCGCCCGTGACACGCCGCGCAGGTCGCCGCTGATCAGCACGACCGGGGCAGCGGCAATCGCCACATCTGTCCCGCTGCCGATGGCAATACCGACCTCGGCCTGCGCCAGGGCTGGGGCGTCGTTGATCCCATCCCCGACCATGGCGACCACTTCACCGCTTTCCTGCAAGCCCTTGACCTGTCCGGCCTTGTCGCCCGGCAGCACCTCGGCCAGCACCCGGTCCACTCCTACCTGGCGGGCGATGGCGTCTGCCGTCTGCTGGTTATCGCCGGTGATCATGGCTACACGCAGCCCCATGTTGTGCAAATCGGCGATCGCCTCGACTGAACCTTCCTTGACGGTGTCAGCCACGCCGATGGCGCCGCGCACCGCGCCGTCCACCGCCACCAACATGGCTGTTTTAGCCTCGTTCTGCAGGCGCTCCACCACTGGCTGCAAGCCATTCAAAGGCATTTGCCGCGCTTCCATCATGCGCAGGTTGCCGATCATTACCTGCCGCCCGTCCACTTCGGCCTCGACGCCCAGTCCCACCTCGGCCTGGAATCCTTCCGGCTGGCTCAGGCTCAAGCCGCGGTTCCCAGCTTCAGCCCAGATGGCTTCTCCCAACGGGTGCTCGCTGCCTTTCTCAACTGAGGCGGCCAATCTTAGAATTTCTGATGGAGAGAAACGAGGGTCGAGGGTAGCAATTCGGGAGTTTTCACCCGCAACTTGAGACTCGCCACTCGCAACTGCCGGCCGGTTACTGGTTACTGATAACTGATCACTGACTACGATGTCCGTCACCGCCGGCTGGCCGCGCGTGATCGTGCCGGTCTTGTCCAGCACGACGGTCGAGATGCGCCCGGCCCGTTCCAGCGCTTCCCCCGACTTGAACAGGATGCCCAGCTCGGCCCCTTTACCCGCCCCCACCATCACCGCCGTCGGGGTGGCCAGTCCCATGGCGCATGGGCAGGCGATCACAAGCACCGCTACCATGTTAATCAGCGCCCGGGTGAACAGGGTCACCTCCGAATTCGCCGCCAGCGGGACGAGGAAATACCAAGTCAGGAAGGTCAGTGCAGCCGTCATCAGCACCGCCGGCACGAACACCGCCGAGACCTGGTCAGCCAGCTTCTGGATGGGCGCCTTGCTGCCCTGCGCCTGCTCTACCAGGCGAACGATCTGCGCCAGGGCGGTCTCCTTGCCGACTTTTGTGGCTTCAAACTTGAGCAGACCCAGCTTGTTAAGCGTCGCCCCAATCAGCGGGTCGCCAGGGCCCTTCTCCACCGGTAAGGATTCGCCGGTCAGCATCGACTCGTCCACCGCCGAGCGGCCCTCAACCACCACCCCATCCACGGCGATCTTCTCGCCAGGGCGCACGATCACCAGGTCTCCCACCTGCACCTGTTCGGTGGGTACCTCCATCTCTTGCCCGTCTCGCACGACACGCGCCGTCTTGGCGCGCAAAGCCAGCAGCTTCTTAATCGCTTCACTGGTCTGCCCCTTGGCGCGCGCCTCCAGGAACTTGCCCAGCTTGATCAGGGTGATGATCACCGCCGCGGTCTCGTAATAAACGTGACCGGCGATCAGGCCCAGGGTGATCGGAATGGAATAGAAGTAGGCTGCCGAGGAACCCATGGCGATCAGCACATCCATGTTGGCCGACCGGTTGCGGATCGCTTTATAGGCGCCGATATAGTAATCCCGGCCGACGTAGAACTGCACCGGCGTCGCCAGGGCCAGCATCACCCAATTCACCCATGCGGCGTGAGCGATGCTCATCGGCAGCA
>DATDRM010000142.1:0-3106 GCA_035291705.1 Anaerolineales bacterium | reverse complement strand
CAATCCGCCCAGAGTCGCGCCGCTTAGCTTCAGAAAATCACGTCGAGAAACAATTTGACCAGTCATAAGTACACTATTTTCCTACGCCTCACGCATCACGATTCACGTTTTACGTTTCACGCTTTCCGCTTCATCCCTGCCCGGTCGATCAGGTAGAACAACAATCCGCTGATCAGGCCAAACAGGAGCACGAAAAGATAAGGGTTCAATTTCCACAGGTCGGGGAGGACCACGTTGCCATAAGAGGCGATCTTGGACACAACCGGGAAAACCTGCTGGTAGGTCAGGCCGAAGACGAACGCCCCAACCAGGAAACCGAGCATTCCAGGAATTAAATAATCGAGCTTGCCTTCGCCGCTCCCGGCGGCGCAGGTACCCGGTCAGAACCCGGTCAGGGCCATGCCCACCCCGAAGACCAGCCCACCGATCAGGTTCCCTACGATGTAGGTGGCAGGCACATTCGGGAAGTTGATCATTCCCAAGCCGCGCAGCACGTACAGGCCGGTCATCGAGACCACCAGGGCGGTCATCATGAACTGGAGCACAGCCATGTCGGTGAAGCGGAAGACATTGACGATCTTGCTATAGCGGGTCAGGCCAGCTTTGTTAAGTGAAAAGCCGAAGGCCACTCCCAAGAATAAGGCGATAATGTAGTTGGTCATATAAACTCCGATAGTCAGTGATCAGTATCCAGTATTCAGTGTTTAGTGATCTGTATTCAGTAATCAGTGAACAGTACATCGAGAGAGAATTATGATCCCTTGGTTCCCAATCCCTGTTCTCTGATCACCATATCCTTAATAACGATTGCGGTAGACAAGCAGGGCTGTCAGGATGCCGGATGCGAACATTGCGGCGATGAACAGGAATGCGGCGGGAGCCAGCAGCATGCCGCCGGAGATCGCCAGCCCGCTGGTGCAGCCCCCGGCGATGCCGGCCCCAAATTCCAGGATGATCGCCCCGAAGAAGGCGATCACCCAGCGCTTCCAGGTTTGCGGACCGAAGATGCGTCTCCACTGTTCGTCCCCGTTTATGCGCAGCTTGAAGGTTTTACTGGAAAGCGCCCCAACCACTCCGCCAAGAAAGATGCCAACCAACAGGATCACACCCCAGGTGATGCCGGCCGGCATGATGAAATTGAAATACATGATATCGAAAGCCGCCGGGGCGACAGCCTTGCCGATCATCCCGGCCAGGTTCTCAAACGCTCCAGAAGCCCCCAACAGGCTGTCGCTCAGCCACACAGCCAGCACGCCGACAATCCCGAGCAGAATGCCAGCCACGTAGGGCGACCAGAGATCTTTGCTGATTTGGGTTTTAAACCAGTTCATTAATAATCCTCCTGAATGTGTCTTTCTTCATCCTGCATCCTTTCTCAGTCCCCTGCCAGCGCCATCAGCAGAGCACGCGAGTCGCGGTCCAGCATGCGAATGCGGCGCAACAGCTCCGGGTCCAGCTGGGAAAGATTATGCAGCAGCTCGTTGGCCTCTTCCGGGTTATCAAGCAGGCGTTTGAGCGCGTGCAGGCCGATCGGGTTTAATTGGGCGATCTGGGGAACCAGGGCCAGGACTTCCGTTGGGTAACTTTCGAGTGCGATCGGAGCTTCTGCCTCTGTCCTTCGCCTTTCTTCTTTCGTCCACAACGGCAGGCCACGCAGCTTGCGTTCGTTCCAATACACAAATGCTCCCCCACCCACCGCGACCAGAACGATCAGCACCACCAGGATCGTATTGCCCCAATCGATCGACCGTTCGCCAAGCACCGTTTCGGCATATTGCTGGCTGTAGTCGATCACCCCTGGCTCGTTCACCACCAGTGATGGGGGTGGGGGATTAGCCGGGGGATTTTCGGCTGGGGCAGGACTCTCACCAGGGGTTGTCCCGACAGGAGGAGCTGAGCCGCCAGCGCCGACTTCCACTCCCAGGGTTGTGGCGTAGACCTGGGCTTTTTCCATCAAGTCAGCCGGGTGGCAGCTCTGGCATCCCGCCTGGACATCCGAAAGCGGCGGCACCATTCCTGCATGAGACTCAGTTTTATCCATGCTCTGGTTGTTCCCGCCATGACAGAGATAGCAGAAATCGCCGAAGGCGTGCGACTGGTGCCAGCCGGTGCCATCCGCATTGACCGGGTCCTGGCCCTGCACCTCGTGGCAATTCTTGCATGACGAAGCCTGCGACCCGCATTGAGCGCTGGCATTGGAGGCCGGCCAAAGGACGATCATCCCAGCCAGAACCGCGCTGCCTAACAAGATTGGGATCAGAAAAGAATATTTATGATCGCACATACTCGCTCCTCCAGATAAGTTGATCTGGTTATGAAACTTCCGTCTCGATCAGGCTGGCCCGGTAAGCCAACCGATCACGCAGAACCTGGCGCAATAAGTCCAGCGCCTGGATCAGGCGCGGGTCAGTCAGGCTGTATTCGATGCTCGGTCCCTGGCGCAAGGCCTTGACCAGCCCTCGCTCACGCAAGACTTTCAAGTGACGTGAAGCTGCGGGCTGGCTGATGCCGAGCGCGGCAGCCAGGCCGTTCACACTGCGCGGTTTTTCCGCCAGGGTGTAAATGATCAGGATGCGGCTGGTATCTGCCAGGGCGGAACAGATATCAGCATGCAGCTCGGTGATCTCTTGGGTTAACGATAGATCGCGCATAAAACTCTCTCTTGTCAATATTCGTATCTGTGTATATAAGGATATAGAAGATAATATCTAAGAAGGGGGGTGTCCATACAGTAACGAATGTCACATATTCTTGTGCATAGTGTCATTCTTATCCCAACGAAATTATGGACTGGAAATCAGCCAACTTCCAGTCCATACCTGCCAGGATGCTCTCATTATAGCTTTATTGATCTATTGAGAGACCTCGAGAACGAAAGGGGCTATATAACTCAAATTGGTCAAGGATTCTTTGAATTGGAACGTGCGCCAGCTCCATTCTCGTTTTACCTCCGTCGCCCAAACATTACCGATGAAATGCCCATTAAACCACACCCCGCCTCCTGAATTTCCTCTATGAATAATTGCATCGCCTGGAACAAGCACCTTGATAATTGGAAGCCCCTTGAATCTGCCCAGCGATTGTACAGTAGCTTGAAGCACCTCAA
>DATDRM010000141.1:0-5442 GCA_035291705.1 Anaerolineales bacterium | reverse complement strand
TCCGCTTCGACCTTGCTCTTCACATCAGCAGGGATTTTGTCGGCAAAGTCAAGCAGAGCCTTCTCAGCGGTATAGACGGCGCTATCGGCGGAATTGCGCGCTTCGATCAATTCTTTTCGGCGGAGGTCTTCTTCGGCATGCGCCTCCGCATCTTTGCGCATGCGCTCTACTTCGGCGTCGCTCAGACCAGATGAGGCGGTGATGGTGATGTGCTGACTGCGGCTGGTGGCTTTATCCTGAGCCGTGACTTTTATAATGCCGTTGGCGTCGATATCGAAAGTGACTTCAATCTGGGGCATGCCGCGTGGTGCGGGAGGGATGCCATCCAAGCTGAACTTCCCCAGGGATTTGTTGTCAGCTGCCATTGGCCGCTCGCCTTGCAAAACGTTGATCTCCACCTGGGACTGATTGTCGCTGGCAGTGGAAAAGATCTGGCTCTTGCGGGTGGGGATCGTGGTATTACGTTCGATGAGTGGAGTGGCGACACCGCCCAAGGTCTCCACGGAGAGCGTCAGTGGAGTGACATCCAGCAACAGGATATCCTTGACATCACCACCGAGCACACCAGCCTGGATGGCGGCCCCGATCGCCACCACCTCGTCTGGATTGACGCCCTTATGAGGCTCTTTGTTAAACAGCTGTCGCACCGCCTCCTGTACTGCTGGCATGCGGGTCATCCCACCCACCATGACCACTTCCTCAATGGCAGAGGCCTGCAGGTCAGCATCTTTAAGCGCCTGGCGCACCGGTCCCAGGGACCGTTCAATCAAGTCGCTGGTGAGTTGCTCCAGCTTGGCACGCGTCAGGGTCATTACCAGATGCTTTGGCCCACTTGCGTCAGCGGTGATGTAAGGCAGGTTAATCTCGGTCTGCATCATGGTGGAAAGTTCGATCTTGGCCTTCTCGGCGGCCTCCTTCAGGCGCTGCAAGGCCTGGCGGTCCTGGCGAAGATCGATGCCGGAATCGCGCTTGAACTGGTCGGCGATATGGTCGATGAGGCGCAGGTCAAAGTCGTCGCCTCCCAGGAAAGTATCGCCGCTGGTGGAGCGCACTTGAAAGACGCCTTCTCCCACATCGAGGATGGAGATGTCGAAAGTGCCGCCGCCCAGATCATAAACGGCGATAACCTCGTCTTTCTTCTTGTCCAGTCCATAAGCGAGGGAGGAGGCGGTCGGCTCGTTGATGATGCGCAGCACTTCGAGACCGGCGATCTTGCCAGCGTCCTTGGTGGCGTTGCGTTGGGCATCATTGAAATAGGCCGGCACGGTGATCACAGCCTGGGAAACCGCTTCCCCCAGATATGCTTCAGCATCGACTTTGAGCTTGCCGAGGATCATCGCCGAGATTTCAGCTGGCGAGTATTCCTTGCCGTCCAGGTAAACGCGCACATCGCCGTTGGCGGCTTCTGCTACTTTGTAAGGAGCGCGGGCGAGGGCGCGTTTAACTTCTGGGTCGTTGAATTTGCGACCCATGAAACGCTTGATCGAAAAAATCGTGTTTTCGGGGTTAACCACTGCCTGGTTGCGGGCTACCCGCCCGATCAGGCGCTCGTGGTTCTTATTCACCGCGACGACCGAGGGCACCAGCCGTTCGCCCTCCGCTGAGGGGATGACGACTGGCTCGCCGCCTTCCATCACCGCGACTACCGAATTGGTCGTTCCCAGGTCAATGCCGATGATTCTTGCCATGGATGATGCCTCCTGTTATATGTTTTCGTGTGAATTCTGCGAATGGACCTAAGTGAACGGTGGCGGACCGGGCTATTATTGGGCGACGCGCACTAAAGCCGGGCGCAATACCCGATCTCCGAGTAGATAGCCATTTTTAACCACATCAATGATTCGTCCACTTTCATGTTCGGGGCTATGCTCCTGGGATATCGCTTCGTGTAAATTGGGATCGAAAGGCTGCCCCACCGTGTCCATTGGCTGCACGCCTTCGGCTTCCAGGGTGGCGAGCAACTTACGATAAATCAACTCGATGCCATCTGCCCAGGAAGCGCCATCACCTTGCGCAGGTCGATTCTTCAAAGCGCGCTCGAGGTCGTCCAACACGTCCAGGTAACGCCGGATAATGCTGCCAGCGGCGTTTTGATGTGCCATCTCGCGCTCCCGGTCCATACGTTTCTTAAAATTAGTGAATTCCGCCCGTTCTCGCTGCCAGCCATTCAGGTATTCCTCGGATTTGAGGCGCAGGTCCTCCAGTTCTTTTCGCAGGGTGGTGATCTCTTCCTGTTCTTCAGTTTTTGGAGAACCGATCTCTTCTATAAGTTCCTCTACCGGTTGTTGCTCCTCTTGAAGGTCTTCTTTCACCTGGTCGTTGCTTTCATCTACCATGTTTCTTTTCCATATCTATCAAAATGAGTTGGTGTCTGTAGACCCTAAAGGTCTCTGTTATTACTCCAGGTTCATCTCCACAACCATGTCACTCAGCAAGCCAGCCACAAAGCGAACGGTTGAGATCGTACGCCCATAAGCCATACGGATGGGACCCAGCACTCCAACCGTACCGGTGGCTAGCCCAGGCACGCCATACCGCCCCAGGACCATCGAGCACTCACGTAATTCCTCCCAGGTATCTTCACCACCAATCAATACCTGCACGCCGCCCACATTGGTGGTCAGGATGGTGCGGTTCAGCAGGTCTTCGAGGAAGGCTCGTTCTTCAAACACCCTGAGTGCGCGCCGCGCCACGCCTAGCTCAGCGAATTCGGGCTCGGCCAGCACATTTGTCAGGCCGTCGCGGTACACTTCACCGCTCAAGACTGCGCGCGAGTGTTCCATCTCCTCGACGATAAGCTTGAGCACATCTTGCTCGAGGGCATCCAGCTGGGCGGAAAGTGCAGCGAGGGCGCTGGAGTTCAAACCCTGGCAATGCTGGTTGAGGGTACTGGCGGCCGTACTCAGCTGTTCTTGGGAAACCGGTTCAGCCAAGGCCAGCATTTGCTGGCGAACTTCCCCGCCGGTCAAAACCAGTACCATCAACACCTGCCGGCCAAGGGTTGCGATCAGCTCGAGGTGCTTAAAGCGGGCTTCTTCCGGATGAGGAGCCGTAACCAGGGAGGCCCCCTGCGATTGGTGAGCCAAGATCGAGGCCGCCAGGCGCATCCATTGATCCACATCATGGCCGGCCTGATAAAATTGGTGAGTGATGGTGCGCTTGGTTTGGACGGGTAGATCGGTCTGGCCCATTAGCTGGCGCACAAAGTACCGATAGCCTTCCTCGGTGGGTACACGGCCAGCGGATATATGCGGCTGGCGCAAATATCCCACTTCGGTCAGAGATACCATTTCGTTGCGTACCGTAGCTGGACTGAAGTCGAGGCTATAATACTCAACCAGGTGGTGGGATCCCACTGGTTGGGCGTTCTCGATGTAATCGCGAATGACCAGGGCCAGGATCAGTTTTTGTCGATCGCCAAGTTGCATGCACTTACCTCTTATATTTTAGCACTCTCAACCCGAGAGTGCTAAGAAACGCAACAACGATAATACCACGCCGGGAAAATTACGTCAAGCACCCACGGTAAGGAGACCCACTTTATAATAATTCTCTAACATCCAATCTTTATTGAAGCAGGACAAGTTGTCAAACTATCCTACCGAAAACCTCCAAGGTCTATGTCGTGCCTGGGAGGGAATAGTTCCTACGCGCGCAATGCCTGCAGGATGGCGATAATATCCCGCGGGTAGGGGGCTTCGAAACGCAGCGCTTCCAGGGTTATTGGGTGAAGGAAAGCCAGGGATCTGGCGTGCAGCGCCAGGCGTTTGATCAGTGGGATTTCTGGCTCGGCCACGATGCGAGGGCGAGGCTTGACTTGTGAGAGATAAATACCGCCCCCGGCACCATACAACGCATCGCAGACGATCGGGAGCCCCAGTGCTCTAAGGTGAGCGCGCACCTGGTGAGTGCGGCCGGTCTGGGGGATAGCCTCGATCAGCGTAAACTGCCCAAACCTTTCCAAGACGCGGAGGCGAGTCAAAGACGGCTTGCCGCGCTGGAGATCTACAACTGTGCGGTGGCGGCGGTCGCCGTTCGGGCGCAGTGGCAAGTCGATGTCGTTCTCAGTCCAAACTGGCTCTCCGGCAACCAGGGCATGATACACCTTGGATACCTGGTGCTCTTGAAACTGGGTATTGAGGGCACGGTGGGCTTGGGGAGAACGCGCCAACACCATCACCCCGCTGGTGTGGCGATCCAGCCGGTGCACAATCCATAACGGGCCAAAATCTGGGAGCAGGACGCCCTTCAGGTCAGGGGCTTCCGGATCATAGCCATCTGGCAGGGTGGGCAATCCAGCTGGTTTATCCACCACCAGCAAGCTGTCGTCGGACCACAGGATCAGGTCGTCAAGATTAAATTTCACGGTTGACTAAAATGGTACTTGCCAAGTATAATGGGACACAATTGAGATACATTTGTTACTCAAGCGGAGGCGCTTCATGGCTCTAATCGGCGTACGCGAATTGCGTGAACGGACTGCTGAAATCCTGCGCAAAGTGCGCGAAGAACAGGCAGAATATGTGATTACCTACCAGGGTCGTCCTATAGCCCTGCTTTTACCCGTGGACACAGAGGCTGTTGAAGCTGCCGTGATACAGGCCAGCAAGCAGACCGCCACTGGCGAATGGGAGGCCTATGCCCAGCTGGCAGAAATGTTACGGCAAGAATGGCCTTCTGGACAGAGCACTCAGGAGATCATCGACCATATTCGCGAGGATTAGGTCATGTTCACCATTGATGCCAGCGTACACGTCAATGCTCTCAACCGCGCAGAGGCTGGGTCGGGTGAAAGCCAGGCGTTTCTGGAATTTGTCTCCAAGCGATCAGTACCAGTCTTCTCGCCTACCGTGTTATTGGTAGAAGTGGCGACCACGATTGCGCGCGTTTATAATGATCCAGCCAAAGGAATCGCTTTTGCACAAGTAATTCACCGCCTGCCAGGTCAAGTCTGGGTGCCACTTGACGAGATAACTGCATTAGAAGCTGGCCGCCTCGGGGCAATCCATGGTCTGCGCGGCGCTGATGCAGTTTACGCAGCCGTCGCTCATCGCCATCGCAGCACTCTAATCACATTAGACCGACAGCAACTGGAGAGGCTTTCTCCAATTTTAAGGACACAACAGCCCATAGAAGCCTTGATCTCGTTAACTGATGAATAAAGAGATTAAGAGTCAGCACTCCCAAGACGCGTTGAGGGCTGAGCGACTGCCAGCCCCTCCCGCACTCTCCACATCAAGAGTCCCGCCAAAAGAAAGAAGATCGCTGAAAAGGCGAACATCGTGTGGTAGTTTCCGCCGGTCAGATCAACGATCACCCCGACTACCTGGGGGCCGCCGACTGCGGCGATGTTTGATGCCAGGTAATACAATCCAGTGAAGGCGCCGATGCGAGTATCGCCGCCCAGATCGTAAACCATGGGCAGCGAATTCACGTTAATCA
>DATDRM010000140.1:0-2186 GCA_035291705.1 Anaerolineales bacterium | reverse complement strand
GCCTCATATCCCAATACAAAATCAGGTCTCTCCCGCCGGACGAAGTACCAATAAGGAAGAATTCATCGATAATCAAAATGCAAGATTGGTGATTTCAATATACGCTTATTCATGGAAATGTCAATTTTAGGAATATTTTGTTTTAGTCAGTTGCACCTTGAACAAACCCGAAAATCGGGTAACATAGGGACATGAGCCCAAATCGCACCTACTTTGGTTTTAGCACTCCACAGCAACGCAAGCTCCTGTTCGAAACCTGGGAAGAGACCGGCAGCGTCACTCAGGCTTGCCGCAAGGCTCGGTTGAGCCGGGGCCTCTTTTACTACTGGAAGCCTCGCTTCGACGCCGGAGGTTATGCTGGACTAGCCGACTTCGAAAGCCGCGTGGCGCACAAGCTGAACTACAAAGCTGAAGCCATCCAGCAGCGGGTGATCGAACTGCGGCAGCAGAACCCGGATTGGGGCAAGACCCGCATTTCGCAGGAGATGGCCAAGGCGAACGCCTGGGTACCGATCGTCAGCCCCAACACCGTCCGGCGGATTCTGAAAGATGCGGGTCTATGGCCGGAGAGCGGATCGGGGGAAAAAAGAGCCGTCGAATGAACCTCCGGTCCGCTGCGCAGAGCAACCCGGTCAGGCACTCAACGTAGATCTCTGTTTTGTGCCCGAACAGCATGTCGCCCAGGAGAAACTTCCAGCCGTCAGCGGTTCCTCCGGTCATCTGGTGGTAGAACGCATCCGACCCACTGGCGAAGAACCCCACTGGCCCGGCCAGGTGTTCGCCGAAGCGGGGCTGGACTATGCAGAAGCGATGCGCCAGTATGCACAGGCCACACAAGATCGTCTGGTTCGGTGCAAATCCGAGCGGACCGCCATGCTCCAGGAACCGACCCGCTGGCGCAAAGAGTGGGAGGGACGGGCCGAACGCTACCGGGTGCGAGAACAACGCCAACAGGAAGAAGTGGCTTGGAAAGCTGCCAAAACCGAGTGGCGGAAAACTCGCCAGGCTCATCAGGCGTTGACCCGCTCGGAACGAAAAGCCCAGCGAGTGGCTTACCAGTTGGCCCACCAGGCCTGGAAAACAGTCCACCAACAGCGCCAGGAAACGCTCCGCAGGTGGCAGCAGGAAGACCAGGTCTGGCATCAACGCAACCGGGAACTCAGAGCAGGCTCTGCGGAGGGTGCTGCAGCACGTTCGTGGATCGCCGCCCTGGTGGTCACCGACAACTGTACCCGGCAGTGCTTAGGTTTGCCGATCTTCCGCACCGGTCCGAAGCTGACCAGCGGAGAGTTGACTGCGGCTTTCCGAGCAATCCTGCCGGAAGAATTGGAATTCTTGATCAGCGACCAAGGCACCCATTTCCGCTCCAAGGCGTTGGCTGACCTCGCTCAGGAAGCCGACTTCATCCACGTTCCGGTTTATCGCCATAGACCGCAGAGCAATGGGATTGCGGAACGGTTCGTGCTCACGCTGAAAGACTGGTTGCAGAGTAAATCCTGGGATGGGGCGGATGCTTTGGTAACCTTACTGGCCGAATTTCAGCCAGAGTACAATGACCGTCCCCATCAAGGTCTGGCCATCCCGGGTTTATCGCCGAACGAATTCGCCAAGCGCATTTGGCTCATGTAATCTTGTTAATGTTCAAGATGATGCTGACTAAGACAATTTTAGGAATATTTTCACAAAAAATACCTGGCGTTTCACTGGAAAGAACTTTCTCCGTATTTCTAGCCCGTCCGGCGGTTACGTGGTTATGAATGGGGGTAGCGCACCTTAAAGGTGAACACTGGGGGGGAATAATTGAATATTCTTTCCTCTTGATGTCGGTACTCGCCAATGTTGTCGCACCTAACAGGATTCTGCCTGGGCGCCAGGAGGGCAGGGGTGTAGGCTACCGTGCCGCCTGGCAGGAGCTAATCACCTTCCTGGAGAGGCGCCAGGGAGCGGCAACGGGCCGCCATCCCTATCGCTGGGACCGCGAGGAAATCTACAGTGAGCGCGAAAGCCGCTGGCTGCATGCTGACGAACAAGAATAAACATGCCGCCCATCTTGATCGATACCAATTTGTTGGTCTATCTTTACGATACGGGATCGCCTGCCAAAGCGGGGCAGGCGCGGCGGGTTTTAGACCACCTGGAGCTGACCCGCAGCGGGCGGCTCAGTGTGCAGAGCCTGGCCGAGTTTC
>DATDRM010000139.1:0-41559 GCA_035291705.1 Anaerolineales bacterium | reverse complement strand
GAGGGGCGGATCTCCTCCGGCCGGATGCGCAGGCTCAGAGCGAGCAAGGCATCGCTCAGGGAGAGCAGCAGGCGCTCCCGCAGGCCAGTTCTATTCGCTCGTTGCGCCTGGAGCTCCTTCTCAACCCGGACAGACTGGAGAATATGCTCGTTCTTGTGGCGGATGTAGTTGTAGTAGATCTCGTTCATGGCGTCCTCCCAACAGACACACACCTCAACCGGATCTGTACAATTAGACATATAGCTGCGTTAGATACACGACTATGTTAGATATATATCTAACATAGATTATAGTCTAATTTTGCGCTTTGTCAAGTACCAATTTCCGGTTTTTGTTGCCATATATGGGGGTGTGGGTGCGCAGCATGGCGAATCCCTGGGCGTGTTTTGTGTGGATAACTCGCGGAAAACTGTGGATAAATGCCTCGAATTGGGGATTCTTCGTCCGTTTGTTCGAATTATCGCCGCAAACCCCACCCCCATATCTGGCGGGGTTTTCTCACGCAGACCCAGATGGCGAAACGCTCTTTAGGGCAGCCAAAACTGCACATATCGCCCACAACTTATCCCCTTCCGGCTGGGGATAAAATCGCCCCCTGTGTCCCCCGCATTTGCCTTTGTCCTCACCCATTGCCCCACATTTACGGACAAGATCACCCAAACCCCTTTTTCTCCACATATCCCCAGCCTCTACTACTACGACGAAAGAATCACTTATATTAATTCTAATAAATAACTCACGTTGCTATGTGTAATTCTGAGCATCCTATAGCCTTGTCCTTAGGTAAGGCTAGATGAAGGAGCGAGTTGGGGGGCGAATAATCCCTGTAGATTCTACTAAAACGAACGTTCCAGGGATGCTTCGCTCCGCTCAGCATGACAATAGGTGGCGGTTTCCTTCAGGGTAGCAACTTGGGTTAAATAATGATAATGCACCAGACCCGGTACGTTGGCTCAATGGTTCTGAAAATACTCGTCGAGCAGAAGCGTTAAATCGGTCATGCTGTGGTTCCCCAGCATGGCAAAGAAATCATCGCCCGTCGCCACCCGGTGAGTGTACTGCTCAGCATAGCCCGAAAGAAAAGCGAAGAAAGCCTGATCGCCGATCGCCTGGCGCAGGTCCTCCAGGAACACGGCCCCGTTGAGATAGACGGCGTGGTGGTAAGCGCGGTATCCCTGCGGGTTGTAGATGCTGCCATCCACCCAGCCTTCCGGCTTAAAGTAGTTTATGCGATAGGTCCACCACCAATCGAGCGCCTCGGGGTGCAGGTTTTCGTAGAAGATGCGCTCGCTATAGGTGCACAGGGCTTCGTCCAGCCAGGGTTCGAGGGCCTGGTCGTTGCCCACCAGGCCGTACCACCACTGGTGGGCGGTCTCGTGGGCGGCGATGGCAGTAAGATAATCCGCCGGTGTGCCGGAGTACAGGTTGTAGAAGCCCTTGCTCAGGAAGTACAGGCCGTCGTACTCCATGCCGTCCAGGAAGTCGGCTTCGACGAGCGTTAAAGTCTCATGAGGATACGGGCCGTACAGGTCGTTGAAGAGAACCAGGGCATCGGCGGTCGCCTGCAGGGCGGTCTCGCCGGCCGCGGCGTTTACCGGGAAGGCGTAGCCCAGGACCGTCAGCGGGCCAACTTGGGCCGTGGACACCACGTACTGGTCGCTGACCGACCAGGCGAAGTTGCGGGCCGAGGCGTGCCGGTAGCGATACCAGTCCCCATCGCGCGCGGCGGGTGCGCTGGCGGCAATGAGCAGATCCTGGTTGGAATCTTCGAGGCGGATGTTCACCTGGAAATCAGCAGATTCGTACACGAGATGTTCGCCGAAGGGGCCGGCCTGGTGCGCCTGCCAGCCCTGCCCGGGGAGATAGGGGGGCAGGAAAGGGTACCAGTCGACCAGGTTGGCCTGGCGAGGGGAGTAGCCGAAGGGCACCGGCCGCCCATAAAAAGTCGGGTCGGGGGAGGGCAGGTCCAGTTCGTAAGATATCGATAGGGTCACTGCCTCACCGAGAGGCAGGGGCTGCGGCAGGGGGATGTGCAACTGCCCGAGATCCTGCTGGTAGTCTTCGACGGGCCGCCCGTCCTGCCAGGACAGGCTCTTCAGATGGAACACGGCCGGGTAGCGTGTCGGCTCGACGATCAGCAGCAGATCGGGAATTGGCTCGGTCGAGCTTCGCTCGGCCGAACGATTGGTATAAACGATTTGCTCTGCGACCGTCAAGTGGTGGCGGGCGTAATCCATTTCGACGGTGAGGATATATTGGGTGTTAGGGTTCTTTTCTTCTTCTGGCGGGGGAGTGGCCAGCGGATCGCCGGCGATGGGGGAGGCAGTCGGAGATTGAGTCTGGGTGGGGGGAAGCGCTGTTTCCGTGATAGCCCTTGCTTCGGGCGGTGGAGTGGTTTGAGTTAGGCCGGGTGAGATGGATGTCGCCGGCGCGGGGACCTGGCTCGTGCAGGCTGTAAAAAAGATGACAAGTATGGCCAGAATCAGCAACAGCCGCGCGGGGAGCAAATAATGGGAAGTATGGTTCACGGATTTGCGCGGAATTACACTGATTTTAGAGAAGCCTTTTCTATTATCCCTGATTTCCGTGTTCATGCGTATACCACACTACTCTGATCCCCGCTCAGCGGTTGGCGAAGTAAGCGTCGATCAGGTTGCTCAGGTCGGCGGAGGTATGCTCTGCCAGCAGGGCGAAAAAATCGTCGCCGGTGGCCTGGCGGTAGGTGAATTGACCCAAGTAGTCGTGCAGGAAATCAAAAAAGGCTTCGTCCCCCATCACCTGGCGCAATTCCCCCAGGAACAGCGCTCCGCGCAAGTAGACGGCGTTGCGATAGGGATAGAAGTCATTAAGGCCGTAGGCGTAGATCGAACTGTCCACCCACCCTTCCGGCTTATGGAAGTAGATGCGGTTCTGCCACCACCAGTCTGCCAGGTCGGGGTAGACCTTCTCATAGAATAACAGCTCGCTGTAGGTGCTCAGCGCCTCGTCTAGCCAGGGCTCGTCGGCCTGGTCATTGCCGACCAGGCCATACCACCACTGGTGGGCGACCTCGTGGGCGGCGATGAGGGCCAGGTTGCTCTTCTGATCGCCGGGATAGAAGTCATAGAAGGCATGGCTCAAGAAGATCAGGCCATCGTATTCCATGCCGTCCAGGAAGTCGCCCTCGACCACGCTCAGGCTGTCGTGCGGGTAGGGGCTGAACAGTTCGTTGAAGGCAGACAGGGCTTTGGCTGTCCCAAGCAGAGCCGGTTCGTCGGCCGATGGATGGAAAGGGAAGGAGTAAGCGGTCACCGTGATGCCTTCTACGGTCGCCGACTGCACCTGGTAAAGGTGGCTGACCGACCAGGCGAAGTTGCGCGCCGCTGCCAGCCGGTAACGGTAAGTGTCCCCGTCGATTTGCGGCAGCGCACTGGCTGCTACCGTCAGCGGCTCGCCGGTGGCGGCGGAGGGACGCGCCAGCCGGATCTCGACCTGGAAGTCGGCCATGTCATATGCTAAATGTTCTCCATAATCGGCGTCGGCGCGCACCAACCAACCCCCGCCGGGGGTGAAAGGCGGGGCGTAGGGATACCAGTTCCCCAGGTTGGCCTGGCGCTCGGTGTAGCCGAAGGGCGCTAGCTGTTGCGGAAGGTTGATTTCATAGGATAAAGATAAGCCGAGGCTGGCTCCAGGCTGCAAAGGTTGTTCCAATGGCAGGCGCAGTTCAGGGCCAGACAGGGCATAGCCGGAGACCGGTGAGCCGTCCTCCCAGGCAATCTCCTTCAGGGTAAACCCGCCGAGATAGCGATTAGGTTCGACCAGCAGGAGCAGGTCGGGCAGCGGCGCGCTGGCGTGGTTCACATAATGGATTCCCTCTTCCACGGTCAGGGAATGCAGATCATAGTCCAGGACGGCAGACAGAGAGTATTGGCTGAAGGGCAACTCGGGTTGGAGCGGAGTCTGGGAGGGCATCGCCTGGGAGGATGGGCTGGCTGTTGCTTTAACAGGAGCAGACGACTGTGGAGCGATGGTCGGCGTGGTGGTGGACTGGGGCTGGCTGGCGCCAACCTCGGTGCAAGCAGCGAGAACAGTTGTAAAGAGTAGAATGAGCAATTGAATTGAGGATATTGAAAAAAATGAGAGTTGTTTACTCATTTCTGCAATATCTAGACATTTTTTCAATTTACGCCTCGCGTTACGTATCACGCATCACGCATCACGCTTCATCCCCCCATCTCTTCGCGCACGGCGCGGTACAGGTTTTCGGCCTTCAGCTCGCTTAGGGTGTAGCAGGGGGCAGCCAGGTGCTCGGCCAGGGCCTGGGCCAGCCCCTGGTCGAAGGCTGCATGTTCCATATTGATGACCACACAGCGAATCCTGTCATCGGTGAGCCGGTCAGCGATGCGGTGAGCCTCCGCCTGGGGGGGCAGGCCGCTCATGGAGACGTTGCCGGCTCCATCGGTGAGCAGGATAAGCAACGGCATCACGTCTGGATGGAGCGTCCGCTCGCGAAAGATGATCTGGTGCGCCAGGTACAGGCCGGCGGAAAGCGGTGTTTTCCCACCGACGGGGATATCGGCCAAGGCACGGCGGGCCAGCTGGATCGAATTGGTGGGGGGCAGCACCATGGTGGCGCGGTCCTTTTGGAAGACGATCAGCCCGACGCGATCGCGGCGCTGGTAGGCATCGGTGAGCAGGGAAAGGATAGCGCCCTTCGTGGCGACCATCCTCTCGGCTACGGCCATCGACCAGGAAGCGTCCACGACGAAAAGCACCAGGTTAGCGGTGCGCTTGACGCGCACCTTGCGCTGGAAGTCGCTGGGCTGAATAGCGAAAGCCACTCGCTTGCGCTGCTCGCGGCGCTGGTGCTGGTAGGGAGCCGCAGCGCGCAGGGTGGCATCGAAGGCTAGATCGTCGGCCTCGCCCTTGGCTGGCCGGGATTGGATATAGCGCCCGCGCTTGCGCTCGGTGTGAGTGCGCGAGCGCCGGCCGGTTTTCTTGCGGGTTAAATGATCCAGGGGGGTGTCAAGTTTGCGCGGCGCAAAGGATTGGCCGATCTTGATCTTCTCACCCCCCTCCCACCAGGTGGCATTGCCTGAATCGAAAACGCTCTGCCGGGTCGGCTTCAATGGACCCTGGTCAGAGCCCTCTTCCTGAATCTCCTGGCTTACGCCTTTTTTTTTTCGATGGTTTCGAGCTCTTCGGGCACAGGCTCAGGTTCGCCGGCCGAAGACCCACCCTGCAGTTGATCGATGCGCTCTTGCAGGTCTTCCATAGTGATTTCGGACAGCTGGAATGGGCCGCGTTTTATGCGGTGGGGGAGGGCGAGCTCGGCCGCCAAGGCGACATCCCGATCGCTGATGGCTGTACGCCCCTCGAAGGCTGCGTGGGCGCGGGCGGTTTTCAAGATCACCAAGTCGGAGCGATGGCCATCGACGTTCAGAGAGGCCGTCAGAGCAGCAATCCCTAACAGGTCACGCTGGGTGTAGGTGACTCCCTCGAGGATTTTCTGGGCCTGTTCGATCTGGCGTGAGAGGTCTACTTCGCGCGGCAGCCATTGGTGGCGGAAGCCGTCTGGATCGGCCTCGAAGGCCAGGTTGCGTTCCATGATCAGGACCCGCTCGCGGGCGTCGCGAATGCCGTGGATTTCGACGGACAAAGCGAAGCGGTCGAGCAGCTGGGGGCGCAGGTCGCCTTCCTCCGGGTTCATCGTGCCCACCAGGATAAAGCGGGCAGGGTGCGAGAAAGAGATGCCCTCGCGTTCAACGATGTTCATGCCCATCGCCGCCGAGTCCAGCAACAAATCCACCACGTGATCGTCCAGCAGGTTGACCTCGTCGATGTAGAGCATACCGCGGTTTGCGGCAGCGAGCACGCCCGGTTCGAAGCGGCGTTCGCCTTTCTGGATGGCCTTTTCGATGTCGAGTGTCCCGACGACGCGGTCTTCGGTCGCCGAAACGGGCAGGTTAATGAAAGGCGTGGGCTTCAATTCTACCGGCAGCGGATCGCCGCCGGTGGAACGCTCCCGGCACTCTGTGCACCAGGTGGTGGGGCGGTCGGGGTCGCAACCAAAACGGCAGTCTTTAACCACTGGCACGTGGGGCAACAAGGCCGCCAGGGCGCGCGCCGCGGTTGATTTGGCGGTCCCACGCTCGCCGCGGATCAACACTCCGCCGATGCGCGGGGAAACCGCGTTCATGACCAGGGCGCGCCTCATTCTCTCCTGGCCCACGATGGCTGTAAATGGATAGATGGGTGGCATCTGTCGACCTCTTCGGCCTCATTATAACCGAGCCCAATCTTATCACAAAGGTTGCCAAGTTATCTTTTACCCTTTATAATGTAATTCTAGATTAATCAACCCGGAGTACTCAAATATATGGACCAGAATAATGCCCCCACTGGGCAGGAGGCTTTCGCTGAGAGCGGGCAACCGTTAGAAGAACAAAACCAAGAACCAGCGACCGAAAAACAGGCCTCGATGGAGACTTTACTCGAGGAACAAGGCCTGGGTTTGGACTTCCCACAGCAAGGCGAGATTCGCACGGGGGTGATCGCCAGCATCGGCGAAAACGAAGTTTTGGTCAGCATCGGTACAAAATCAGAGGGCATCATTCCAGCACGCGAGTTGGATCAAGTCGACTCGGCCGCGCGGGCGGCGTTTGCCGTTGGCCAGGAGATCCCGGTCTACGTGGTGAATCCAGAGGATCCCAATGGCGTTGTGCAGCTGTCTTATGTGCGCGCCCTCGAAGAGCAAGACTGGCAACTCGCCGAATCCTTGCTGGCTTCGGGAAAGTCCTACGAAGGTAAGATCATTGGTTTCAATAAAGGCGGCCTGATCGTACCCATGGGCCAGTTGCGTGGCTTTGTACCGGCCTCACAAGTCAGCGTGCTTCGGCGCTTGGACGCTAGCGGAAGCACCCCCGAACAACGCTGGGGGGCGATGGTCAATGACCCAATCACGGTGGTGGTGATCGAAGTGGATCGCGAACGACGGCGCTTGATCCTCTCGGAGCGGGCTGCACTGCAGGAGACGCGCGAGACGCTCAAGGAGCGCTTACTGGATGAGTTGGCCGAGGGCGATATTCGTCTTGGCCGGGTTACCAGCCTGGCCGAATTTGGCGCCTTCGTCAATATTGATGGAGCAGATGGCCTGGTGCACCTCTCGGAAATCTCCTGGGAGCGGATTGAACATCCCAAGGAGGTGTTGCGCGTTGGACAGGAAGTCAAGGTAAAGGTCATCGGAATCGATCGCGAGCGCAAGCGCATTGGCCTGTCCATTCGCCAACTCCAGGAGGACCCCTGGGTCAAAAAGACGGAGCATATCCGCGAGGGGCAGCTGGTGGAGGGGACGATCACCCACCTGACCAAGTTTGGCGCTTTTGCCCGTTTGGGTGAAGAGATGGAGGGCCTGATCCATATCTCGGAACTCAGCGAGCAGCGCGTGGCACATCCCAAAGAGGTCGTCCACGAAGGGGATGTACTCACCTTGCGAGTGATCAAAATCGAACCGGAGCGGCATCGCATCGGACTAAGCCTGCGGAAAGTTGACTCACCCGCATACGCCGACCTGGATTGGAAGACCACCCTGGCCGAGGTGGTCGAAGAAGCTCACGGCGAAGAAGCCGCACCCACTTTGACCGAAATGGCCCAGGTGGAGGTAGACGCACAGGCAGAAGAGATGAGCGAAGCGCCTCTGGAGCCTGAAGTGGTGGCGAGCGCAGAGATGGGTGAGGTGCCGCCTGAACCTGAGGCGGTGGAAAGCGTAGAGATGGAAGAGATGGTCGAAGCGCCGGCTGAGATGGAAGAAGTGGTAAGCGCTGATACGGAAGAGATGGGTGAAGCGCCATCTGGCTCTGAAAGCGATAATTAATTCCTTTGATCGAACAGGCGCACCAGCTGCTGGTGCGCTTGTTTATTTAACCAAAGATGTACCTTAGAGTTTTATTAACTTGCATTACTTCCGAGGCAGAAATCCACGCAGGTTAGTCAAACTCTGGTAGAATCCAATTAGATTAACAGTCTCATATTCATTTGCTCTCATGGCCCGTGGCAGATGCGGGCAATTTTATTATGTAGGCGACCGGCTGAAAGTATTGACAGCCTGATCGGGGCAGGTTAACTGCTAATGGGAACGTGAAGCTTAGGAGGTATGCTTTGTCTAGCATGGAGCGTTTTACGCAACGGGCGAGAAGGGTGCTCAGCCTGGCTCATCAAGAAGCCGAGCGCATGCGCCAAAATTACATTGGAACAGAGCACCTTCTCCTGGGTTTAATTCGGGAGGAAGGCGGGGTTGCCGGACGGGTGTTGCGAGAGCTAGGATTAGAATCTGACCGTGTTCAGGAGATCATCGAGCGCCTGGCTGGAACCGGTGGTTTTCGAGGGGGCAAGCTAGATCTCTCGCCGGGCACCCAGCAGGTACTCGAATTTGCAGTGGATGAAGCGCGGCGGATGGGCCATCACTACATTGGCACCGAGCACATCCTGCTCGGGTTGGTGCGCTATAACCAAGGCGTTGCAACGGATGTGCTGCGTAAAATGGGTGTGACCCCCGATCAGATCCGCCGCCAGACGCGGCGTGTCCTTCAGGAAAGCAGTTCCTCTCGCCGCAGTGGGGTTGAGCGGAAACCTGCCAATACTGAAAAACAGCGCCCCAAGACTCCGATGGTCGACCAGCTAGCCGTTGACTTGACTGCGCTCGCCGAGGAAGGCAAACTTGACCCGGTTATCGGCCGGAAAATGGAGATCGAGCGGGTCATTCAGATCCTGGCACGCCGTACGAAGAATAATCCAGCCTTAATCGGGGAGCCGGGCGTTGGCAAAACAGCCATCGTCGAAGGCCTGGCCCAGCGCATCATTGAAGGTGATGTCCCTGCTCCCCTACTCGATAAAAGCGTCTTGCAATTGGATGTCGGTTCCCTGGTCGCCGGTACAATGTATCGCGGGCAGTTTGAGGAACGGCTCAAGCGAGTGATCGACGAGCTTAAATCCGCCGGCGCCATCCTTTTCATTGATGAGGTGCACATGCTGGTAGGCGCTGGCGCAGCGGGATCGTCGGTAGACGCCGCCAATATCCTGAAGCCGGCTCTCTCGCGTGGTGAACTGCAGGTGATTGGCGCCACCACCCTGGACGAATATCGCAAGCATATTGAGAGCGATGCCGCCCTGGAGCGCCGCTTCCAGCCAGTTATGGTCGATGAACCCAATATCGACGAGACAATCGAGATCCTGCGCGGCATTCGCTCAGCCTATGAAGAGCACCATCGCCTGACAATTTCGGATGACGCCCTTGATGCAGCGGTGCGCCTCTCGGCCCGCTACGTCACCGAACGCTTCCTGCCAGATAAGGCGATCGATTTGATCGATGAATCCTCTTCCCGCGTACGCATGTACAAAAGTCCGGCGGCCAAAACAGCCAAAGACCTGGTGGACCAGTTGCGCGAGATCCGCCAAAACCACAACCTGGCCCTGGAAGACGGGCGTTATGAAGACGCTCAGGAGATCCTGGAGCGCCAGGAAGGGTTGGAACGGCAGCTGGAGCGACTGCGTACGGGCTGGGACCGCAGCTCCAGCCCCGTGGTGACCGCCGAGGATATCGCTGAAGTTGTCTCCATGTGGACCGGAGTGCCGGTGATGCAGATCGCTCAGGAAGAGTCACAGCGCCTGCTCCAGATGGAGGAGGAGATGAAAGAGCACATCATCGGCCAGGAAGAGGCGATCGAGGCCATCTCGAAGGCGGTACGGCGAGCACGCGCGGGTTTAAAGGACCCGCGCCGGCCGATTGGATCCTTTATTTTCCTTGGCCCGACTGGAGTTGGCAAGACTGAACTCACCAAGGCCCTGGCCAAGTTCCTGTTCGGCAGCGAAGAAGCCCTTATCCAGCTGGACATGTCAGAATTCATGGAACGGCACAATGTCAGCCGGCTGGTGGGCGCACCGCCCGGTTATGTTGGCTATGAGGAGGCAGGGCAGCTCACCGAAGCCTTACGCCGCCGGCCGTACTCCATCGTGGTCTTCGACGAGATCGAAAAGGCCCACCCAGAGGCGCACAACATGCTGCTCCAGATCATGGAAGAGGGCCACCTCTCCGATGCCCGCGGGCGCAAGGTCGATTTTCGCAATGCACTGATCGTGATGACCTCCAATATCGGCGCCGAGATGATCAAACGCCAGACCTCGCTCGGCTTTGACCTCAAACGCGATGAAGAGGTTGAAGAGCGCCTGTCATATCAGGAGATGCGTAAAAAGTTGCTCGACGCCCTCAAGCGCGTCTTCCGCCCGGAATTTATCAACCGGGTCGACGCGGTGATCGTGTTCCGTTCCTTGAACAAGGACAATATCAAGCAGATCGTGCAACTGGAGCTGCGTAAGGTCAGCGAACGGCTGGAGGAGCATGCGATTGTGCTCAATGCCACCCCGCTTGCACTGGACACACTGGCGGATCTAGGCTACGACCCTGAAATGGGCGCTCGCCCCCTGAAGCGTGTTATCCAGCAGAAGGTCGAAGACGCCCTCTCAGACGCCCTGCTCTCGGGGGAGTTTGAGGACGGTGATACTGTGGTTGTAGATGTGGTAGATGGGGAGATCAAGCTGCACCGCAGCGAAGAGAAGGCGCTCGAGCCGGAGGCGTTAGCGGCGAACTAGGCAGATAAGGGTATTAATTCAAAGGAGAACGCGATGATGTGCTTCGCGTTCTCTTTTTTGTTAAGAGATAGAGAAATCCATTTTAATGAAGGTATTATAATACCTATATGCCAAAGACTCACACGCAATACGTCTGCCAGCAGTGCGGGCGCAGGTCGGCGCGCGATATGGGGCGTTGCCCGCAATGTGGCGCCTGGAACAGCATGGTGGAAGAGGTAGTCGCTCCGGCTGCAGCCAGGGCAAAGGGCGCCGGGCGCGGCCTGTTAGGGGGCTCTGCGCCCCTCCGCCTCTCCGAGATCGGTGAGGACGTCGAAGAGCGCCTGCCGCTGCCCATTGGAGAGTTCGCCCGCGTCCTGGGGGGAGGTGTGGTGCCCGGTTCAATTGTCTTGATCGGTGGCGACCCGGGGATCGGCAAGAGCACCTTGTTGTTACAGACCGCCCTGGAAATGGCGCGTGACGAGCGCGTGCTCTACGTCTCCGGCGAAGAATCCGAAAGGCAGATCAAGATGCGCGCTTTGCGCCTGCTGCGCGGCGATAGCGGAGCAGGGATTGCCGGGGCAGGAGCTGCCCTGGCAGGAGCAGCCCTGCCGGACGATCTCTTCCTGGTCACCGAGACTAACCTGGATGTGATCCTCGAGCACATTTCTGCCATCCAGCCACGCCTGTTGATCGTGGATTCAATCCAGACCACGACCCTGCCCGAGCTGTCGTCATCAGCTGGTTCGGTCTCCCAGGTGCGTGAAAGTGCCTCTCGCCTGCGCGAACTGGCCAAATCCTCAGGGGTTTCTGTTTTTCTAATCGGCCACGTCACAAAAGAGGGCGCCATCGCCGGGCCGCGCGTGCTCGAACACATCGTGGACACGGTGCTTTACCTGGAGGGCGACCGGTTTCAATCCTATCGCTTACTGCGTTCGGTCAAGAACCGCTTCGGGGCTACCTCCGAGGTGGGGGTGTTCGAAATGAGCGAGCGCGGCATGGCCGAAGTCTCTAACCCGTCCGAGGCCTTCCTGGCCGAGCGCATGGTCAACGCGCCCGGATCGGCTATCGCGGTAACAATGGAGGGCACCCGCCCGCTCCTGGTAGAAATCCAGGGTTTGACCAGCCAAACTTCGTTCGGGATCGCTCGCCGCACCCCCAATGGGGTCGACTTCAACCGCCTGCTGCTGACCGTGGCGGTACTCACCCGCCGGGTTGGGCTGCGGTTGGGCGAGCAAGATGTGTTTGTCAACGTGGTCGGCGGGCTTAAGGTGAGCGAGCCGGCGGCCGATCTGGCGATCGCGGCCGCCATCGCTTCCTCTAACCGCGACGCCTCCGTGCGCGCCGATACCGTCTTGATCGGCGAACTCGGCCTGTCTGGCGAACTGCGCATGGTAGGACAGATGCCGGCCCGGCTGCGCGAGGCGGCGAAATTGGGCTTTAAGACAGCGGTAGTACCGCGTCGTTTGCGGCGCGGCGAGCCCTGGCCGGAGGACATCCAAATTGTCGAAGCGCGCTCCCTGCGCCAGGCGCTCGAACACGCATTGCTGTCTGAATAATTCCGGTATAACGCTTGTTCTTCACCATTCTTAATATAAAATCTACGTAAACCTATATTGACGATAGGGGGTATATTCTGATAAATTTACGCAGAATTCAGCGGTTTTCCGGAGATAAGATGTTAATCAAGCGTATTCAATTGGGCCTGATCCACGTCGCCGTGGCGATGACCCTGGTGCCGATCAACAGCACGCTTAACCGCGTGATGATCAAAGAACTGGCCCTCTCTGCAACCCTGGTAGCGCTCCTGGCCTCTCTGCCCTATCTGTTCTCGCCGATCCAGGTGATCATTGGTTCGTTTGCCGACCGGCATCCCTTGTGGGGTTGGCGACGAACGCCTTATATTCTGTTTGGATTAGCCCTATGCGTGCTGGGTGTAGTGCTTTCCCCACTGGCTGCCTTTGTCATTGCAGATGACCGCTGGGTTGGTTTAGCCTTTGGCGTGTTCGCTTTCGGCGCCTGGGGGATGGGTTTTAACTTTGCAACGGTCTCCTATCTTTCCCTGGCCTCAGAACTGTCGGGAGAAAGCGGCCGGGGGAAGACGATCGCCACCATGTGGTTTATGATGATTGTTAGCATCATTTGCACAGCTATCCTGTTGAGCCAGCTGGTCAATCCCTATACCCCACAGGCGCTGGTGCGGTCTTTCTGGATCGTGGGTTTGGCTGCGCTGGTCCTGGGCAGCATCGGTTTGCTAAAACTCGAAAAGCGAACGGCTTTGGCTGAGACGAAAGGTGAAGAACGCTATTCGTGGGGGGAGTCCCTGGCTGTTATTCTGGAAAACCGGCAGGCGTCCCTGTTCTTCGTTTACCTGATCATTTTATTGACAGCCCTCTTAGGGCAAGATATCCTTTTAGAACCTTTTGGCGGAGAAGCTTTTTCGTTGCCGGTCCAGGCGACGACGCGCATCACTTCGATATGGGGCGGTTTTACGCTGCTGGCCCTGCTGGTCGCTGGAGCTTTGGAAAGGCGTTTTAGCAAACGCCTTGTGGCAACCTGGGGAGGCTGGGGGGCGTTACTGGGATTTGTATTGATCGCACTGAGTGGAGTCGTCGTTAATCGGAGCGTGTTTTACTCCGGCGTCGTCTTGCTTGGATTCGGCACCGGTCTTTCCACGGTCGCCAACCTGTCCTTGATGTTAGATATGACCACAGCCGGCAAGGTTGGGCTTTTTATCGGCGCCTGGGGGATGGCCAACGCGGTTTCCCGACTGGTGGGTTCCGTGTTGGGTGGGGCTGTGCGCGATATCTTGATGCAAGTCCTCACAAACCCAGTCCTGGCGTATGCAGTAGTTTTTGGAGTCGAAGCCGCCCTGTTGTTTGTCTCTTTGCTGTTGCTGCGCCGGATTGACGTGGCTGCCTTTCGCGAGAGTACGCAGCCATCGGCATTGATCGAACGCGCCGCTTTGGCCAGTGAGCCTTCGTAATATGTCCAGCGAGTGGTTGAATTTGAGCGAAGCAGCCCAGATGCTGGGAGTGCACCCCAGTACGGTACGCAGCTGGTCAGATCAAGGCCACCTGCCCACGCATCGCACCCAGGGGGGACATCGCCGTTATAAGCGCAACGAGATCGAGCTTTGGATCCAGTCCCGCCAGAGGGATGGGGCAAGTGGGAGCTACCTGGTTGTGCAGAAGGCCCTGAAGAGCATCCGGTTGCAGATCAGTGAAGGGCGACTCGCTTCGCAAGAATGGTATCAAAAGCTGGATGAGGAGGCTCGCGCTCAATACCGGCTCAGTGGCCGGGCCATGCTCCAAGGCCTGATAGGTTATCTGACTACCGATGATGACGCGGCTGAATCTGAAGCGCGTTCTCTGGGTTATGAGTACGCTTCCAGAGGCTGGCGGTATGGGTTAAGCGCAGCTGAGGCGTCACGCGCCTTTCTTTTTTTTCGCAATGTGCTGGTTGACTCGATGCTCAGCTTATACGAATCGGCAGCGCTCCACTCCTCGAGCGCCTGGAGTGAGATGTTTCGGAAGATCAACGCCTTTACGGATCAGATCCAGATCACCCTCTTAGAGACGTATGATGCCTACCAGCGAGGCAACCGGTGAGCCGTCCCAGCAAACGCTTCACCCCCTCGAAATGGTCTGAGTACCTGGTGCCGGTGGTGCTGATTTTCCTTGTGTTAGCCCTGGTTGCGGCCATGATCCTTATTCTTGCGTCCTTGTTCGGCCTCACCCCAGGAACTTGATCCCAAGCAACGGATTGCCGACTACTGAGAACGGAGGTTTCTATGCACTATATTTCTATCCTTTCCACTGCTGTGACCTTTTTCTTTGCGGTAGCTGTGTTCGAGCGCTATCGCCGCCGGAAAGGTACCCACTTACTCTTATGGGGGATCGGCCTGGTGTTCTACGGTCTGGGCACTTTGACCGAGGCGATTATGCTCTTCACCTTCCACCCGCTGGCGCTCAAAATCTGGTACCTGACAGGCGCTATGCTCACTGCAGCCTGGCTTGGTCAAGGTACGCTGCATCTGCTCGTGCGCAAAAGTGGTGTGGCGACAACCCTCTTTGCGCTCCTGGTCCTCGTCTCGGTGATCGCCGTAACCCTGGTCCTGGTTGCGCCGGTTGAGCCAGCGGTGTATAACTTAAACGAGCCGGCCTCCGCGCAATACCAGGAGATCCTTGTGCGCAGCGGAGCGATCACTTTCTTGACCATTATCCTGAATATCTACGGGACGCTTGCGTTGGTTGGTGGAGCAATCTATTCGGCTTACATTTTTTGGCGCAAGCATGTCCTGGCAGACCGGATGATCGGTAACATCTTGATCGCGGCCGGGGCAATGATGCCAGCTATGGGAGGCACGTTCATCAGGGCTGGATTGGCGGATTGGCTCTATCTTAGTGAGTTCCTGGGGGCTGTGATCATGTATGTCGGTTTCTTGAGAGCCACTGCCTCCCAGCCAGCGATGGAACCGCAGAGCGCAGCTCCCGCGTCGGTCAATTAGCTAGATTAGATTTGCCTTTATAATAGAGTTCTCAATCCTGTGAGGCTTTCCATGCCAGCAATGACCTCCCCTTATGAATCTTTATTGAATTTACCGGCGATCGCCAGAATCCGGCGTAACCACGGCTTGGAGCATGCCACGCTTCATCTCCTGTCCCAGCACCACCCAAAACGCAGCCTAGCAGGCCATTCCGACGTGGGTGGATTCTGGATCCTGGGGGATGTGCCTATCGATGAGCTCCAGGAGGCAATCGAGGCCGCGCTGGCTCGTTTGCGCAAGGGAGAGCGCCAACTTGCTGTCCACCCTAACTGCGGCACTAATTTTGTCACCGCCGGGATTCTGGCCGGATTGGCAGCCGGGTTGGCCATGTTCGGAGGACGAAGCTTCCGTGATAAGGTAGAGCGCCTGCCCCTGGCGATGACTTTGGCGACCGTCGCCCTAATCGTGGCGCAGCCCCTCGGGTCTTTGCTACAAGAACGTGTGACGACTTCAGGGGAGCCGGGAAACTTGCACGTGGTCGAGATTGTGGCCAGCCGACGTGGGCGCCTCCAGGCGTACCGGATTGTAACGAGGGAGTGAGTATGGCCTCCAGGCCGCCAATCGTTTATGTGTTGCATGGCGAAGATGAGTTTGCGATCGCCCAGTTTGTCGCCGGGTTAAAGGCCAAACTGGGCGATCCCGCTTTAGCTGAGATGAATACCACCAGTCTGGATGGGCGTTCACTAAATATCGAAGAAATGACCTCAACAACCAACGCAATGCCTTTCCTTGCCCCGCGCCGGTTGGTCATACTGAAAAATCCATTGGCGCAACTGAACAGTGATCCGCTCCGTCAAAAGTTTAAAGATTTTCTTGAAAGGATTCCCGTGAGCACTGCGCTGGTTTTAATCCTGGATGGTGCCCTTACGACTGAGCAAATGAGAAAAAAAGGGGAGATACACTGGTTAGAAAAGTGGGCGAGAGTAAGAGGGGAAGGGGTTTACCTCAAAGAGTTTAAAGTCCCTTATGGACCCGAGATGGTCAATTGGATAAAAATGCGGGTGAAAGAAGCGGGAGGCGAGATAACAAGCCAGGCAGCTGCATTATTAACCAGTATTGTGGGCGAGGATGTCCGCCTGGCAGATCAGGAAATCCAAAAAATGTTGTTATATGTGAATTTTCAAAGGCCGATTGAGGCCGATGATGTCAGGAATTTAACCACGTTCTTTGGAGAGGGAAATATTTTTGAACTGGTAGATGCCTTAGGAAATCGAAATGGTCGCCAGGCAAGCGAGTCTTTGCATAACCTGTTGAGGCACCAGGACGCCGGATCGATTTTTGGGATGATCGTTCGCCAATTTCGCTTGTTGTTGTTGGCGAGAGAAATTTTGGATAAGCGGGGCAATGAAGGAGATATGGTGCGATTGATAAAAATCCCCCCATTTGTGGCGCAGAAAATATCACCGCAGGCGCGCAGATTCAGCAAGGAAAGCTTGGAATTAATCTACCACCGGCTTTTGATAGTTGACGAAGCGGTGAAATCGGGCAAGGCAGAGTTAGAAGTCGAACTGGATGTGTTGGCTGCAGAGCTCACGCATTAGCGTGGCCGTTCATCCCATTCACTCCAATCCAAATGTGATTTGGTAGGACCGACCGGGTTGTGCGCACCTCGATCTCACCCGCTTTGATCGATGGATTGTCCTCACCAACTGCTTTAATCCGATTGGCCATGCTGGGGTGGACAAAGCAGATATTGGGTGCTTTTCCATATTTTTCTTTGTAATAAATCGCGGCACGTTCGATCCTGGAAAAAAGATCTGATTTTACATCGTTATCGAACCAAAGCATTCCCACGTTCATATGAGCCTCCCTTAGAACTAAATCGCACCGATGTCGGATCGGCAACATATTAGTGCTCTAATCTTTTCCACAATACACAGAACAGATGTTCGATATATTAACCGAACATCTGTTCTGTGTCAAGGGTGATTTAAGAAATCTTGTAGAAAAAATCAGGACCTACCTAAGAACCTCATCGATGGCCACCAATAGCGCTTCGATATCGGATAATTGCAGATCTCCCATATGAGCTATTCGGAAAGTAATGCCTTTTAGGGGACCATATCCATTAGCAATCCGCATGCCCCGTTCCAACAGATGGGTGTTTAAGACCTGGACATCGATATTGCGGGTATTCTTTATCGTCGTTACCGTTTGTGAGCGAAAGCCCGCTGGTGCGAATATCTCCAAGCTTCGTCCGATCGCCCAACTCTGGACGCGCTTAGCCATTGCCCTGTGCCGGGTATAACGGTTTTCTAAACCTTCTTCAAGGATACGATCCAATTGGTAATCCAAGGCATAGATTAAAGACAGGGCGGGTGTAGCTGGGGTGGAATCTTTGTGGAGATGCTTTTCTAATCGAAGAAAATCAAAGTACCAACCCCGTTCGGGCACCCGCTCTGCATTGACCAGCGCTCTATCAGAAATCGCCGCAAGCGCCAATCCGGGTGGCAACGCCAGGCATTTTTGCGATGAAGTGAACAATACATCTAACCCCCAGGCATCCATCTTTATCTTCACACCACCCAATGAAGATACAGCGTCGACGCAGATCAAGGTCTCTGGACTGGCTGAGCGGACAGCCGCAGCGATTTCTTCGACCGGGTTCTGTAAACCGGTTGAGGTTTCGTTATGGACGATCGTCACGACCTCATACCTTTTCTTGTGGAGCGCTTCGGCAACCATTTCTGGTGTGATCGGTCGATCCCAGTCTGTCTCGAGGATATCTGCTTGTTTTCCATTTGCCAGAGCGACCTCAAACCAGCGCTTACTGAAAGCCCCATTCACACAGCTCAATACGTCCTTTTTGGCGAGATTCCGCACAACAGCTTCTTGTAACCCTGTCCCTGAGCTGGTAACTACAAATACTCTAAATTGGGTGTCGAACAATTGCCTCGCTTTTTCCCATGTCTGGCGGTAGATCGCCTCAAATTCCTTGCTGCGGTGGGGGAGCATTGCCTTGGTTTGAGCTGCCAGCACATCCGGATCGACATCCACCGGACCGGGTACGAACATAGGGGACATAAGGACCTCCTGAATGTGAGCTATAGATTCAGCGAATCGGCGAGTAGGCAAATTAACGAGTCAATCCATCAGCTGATGATGCCAGGCGATCGATCCAATTGTATCAGCGGGAGGCTATACCGGCGATGGCAACAATAGAGACTGCTATAATTGTTTCCATGCGCCGCCTGCTTATATTTATATCTATTTTTCTTCTGGCCTGCCAGGCTATTTCGACCTTTCCTGAGGCTCTTCTAGCTTCCCAGGCGACTTCTCCCACGAATACCCTGGAGATTCCTAGTGCGACGCCTTTATCAACGCCAGTTCCAACAAGTTCTCCACCGCACATAACGCCGACTACAACGCAACCAAAGGGCTCGTTCAAAGTCCACTTTCACCCCGATGGCCCAATTTATACAGGTGACTTGATAAGCCTAGAAATCATCGCGCCAAATGAAGCGGATATGGATGAGGCACAAGTGCAGGTTCAGGTGAACAACTCCGCTCCAATCGACCTGGGAACGGCTGATTTTGGCCCTTATGGGATTGGCGGACGCTTGCAAGCCACCCTGACCTGGGTGTGGGACACACGGGGATTAGCTGCTGGCAAATATCTCCTCAATATCTCGATCCTGCCAGATGGTCTCTCCTGGACTGAAACGGTCAGGCTTTTCCCGAGGGATGATCTGCCTCCCCCTGAACCCGGGGCGAAGTGGGAAACCGCGGAGAATGAATGTTGCCAGCTGCACTATATTACCGGTACTGAAGCAGCCTTTGATCTGCCATCCTTGTTGGCGAGCGCTGATGAAGAGGCGCGCGACGCTGTGGAGAGCATGGGAATTGAATTTAGCGATCCGATCCCAATCACGGTTTTGCCGCGCGTCCTGGGGCATGGGGGGTTCGCTGCCAGCGAGATCTACATATCTTATCTGGATCAAAACTATGCCGGCAACGATTTTTCTCAGGTCTTGCACCACGAGATGATCCACCTGTTGGATAGTCGCCTGGCGGGCGACCTGCGCCCAGCGTTATTGGTGGAGGGCCTGGCGGTCTACCTGTCGGGGGGCCACTTCAAGAGAGAACCGCTGCTACCGCGAGCCGCAGCCCTGGTGGATCTGGGATGGTACCTGCCTTTGGCGCCACTCGCCGACGCGTTTTATACTTCCCAGCACGAGATCGGCTACCTGGAAGGGGGTGCCCTGGTGAATTACATGGTGAATGCTTTTGGATGGAAGGCTTTCGATATGTTTTACCGGGACATTCATCCCCATTCCAGCGGGAAACAATCGCAAGCGCTCGATACTGCCCTGCAAGCCCACTTTGGCCTGACGCTGGCCCAGCTGGAAGCGCGCTTTCTGGCAAGACTCCGCCGCCAGCAGATTAACCCGGACATGTACGATGACATCCGCCTGTCAGTCTATTATTATGATACCGTGCGGCGCTACCAACAATTGCTGGACCCTTCCGCATATTTCCTGACAGCCTGGTTGCCAGGGGCAGAGCAAATGCGCCAGCGGGGGATCGTGGCGGATTACCTGCGCCATCCTGAAGACCCTGAAAACATTTCTCTGGAGGCCATGCTGGTAGAGGCTGATAGGGATTTGCGTGCTGGCAATTATGTTGAAGCAGAGAAGACGCTGGCCCAGATTAATATCGCCCTTGATGAGTTAGAATGGTTGACCCAATAGGAGGGCTGTCTGGAAACTTACCAGCATATAATAAAGAAATTCGCCTGGGTAGACCAGGCGAATTGTATGTGATAAAGGTTGGTTTGGGACTTACGGGCAGGTGATGCCAAAGGGTCCGCCTACCAGGACTGTAATGCTTTTAAAAGTTGGCGTGCAATATAAATTTAAAGAGTCAAAAGCGTATCCCCCTGCGACAAGCAAGCAGAGCAATACAACCAAACAGCCGCAACTGACCCATAACCATGTCCTGCGGGGCCTCTGCTCCTCCGGAATGATCGGCTCTAGTGGGCTGGCTGGAACCCGCCCAGCGTATGCAGGCTCCAGGGGAGGTGGGGCGGGCGGTGGTACGTAAGCTGGCGTGGGGGGCGGCGGGGTTGGCGGCACATAAGCTGGCGCGGGGGGCGGCGGGGCTGGCGGCACATAAGCTGGCATGGGCGGCGGCGCTACAACTGGCGGGGGTTGTGGGGCGACTACTGTGCCGGGGGCGCTGACCATGGTGGCGTTTGGATCATAGGAGGCCATTTCGAAAACCAGGCTGACGTTCTCGCCCAGCATGATCATATCGCCGAGGCGCAGGACGCGCGGCCCGGTCAGGCGTTGCCCGTTGACAAAAGTGCCGTTGGTAGACCCCAGGTCTTCCAGAATGTAGCCGCTAGCTTGCACAGTCAGCCGGGCATGCCGGCGAGAGACTTCCGCGTCATTGATAAAGACCTCGTTGGCGACGTCTCGACCGAAAAAAAGTTCGCTCTTTTCTATGGCAAACGTCTTGCCAGGAGCCGGGCCGGTTTTCATGACAAGTTGATAGGACTGGTAAGCCATTTCATCCTCCTAGATTTGTTCCCCAGATGAAGAAAATTTGGGCTGGTATAAGTGTACTGTTTTTTTTACCATGTGTCAAACTGAATTGCGATCCATTTCGGCCAGCATCTCGAATTCGAACACCTCCCCAAAGGCGACCAACACCGCCTGGATCACCTGTTCCATGGTGGGGACTGGATGGAGCAAATCGGCCAGGCTGGCAACCGGGTAGTCGGCCAGCCCGCAACCGATGATCCCCTCCCAGTAGGACATATCTGGGTTGACGTTCAAGGCAAAGCCATGCCGGGAAACCCCGCGCGCGTCCACCTTGACTCCTATAGCGGCGACCTTGGCTGGAAGACGCTTGAGCTCGGTAGGGCAGTTCGGGCAGTTTGAAGGGACGTGCGGCTGGAGCCATACTCCGGTCAGACCAGGAACCTGCCCGCTGGCTACCCCCAGGCGCGCCAGGGCGGCGATCAACATCGTCTCCAGCTTGCGGACGTATCCCACATAATCGGCCTGGGGTAAACGGGCAGAGTCTTGCTTGATATCAATCCGCAAGTTGGCGGAGCCGAGCGGCAACAGCGGGTAGCCGACCAGCTGCCCGGGCCCGTGGTAGGTCACGTCACCGCCGCGATCGACCCAGTGCACGCTGGCTCCCTGCCGGGCAAGTTCTGCTTCGTCCCACAATAGGTTTTCGATCCGCCCGCGCCGTCCGAAGGTGAAGGTGTGGGGGTGTTCCAGCAACAACAGGGTCGGCGGTTTCTTCCCCGCGGCGATCTCGCCGGCCAGCTGCTCCTGCAGCTGCCAGGCTTCCGCGTAGGGCACCAGCCCCAACCAGTGTACAGCGCAAACCGGATGCATCAGGCATAGTATACCGAAAATCCTGTCAACCAACATGATAGAATCGCTTTCAGGGTGCAATGAAAGCGATGTTTTCGTTCAAAGCAAAGACCTGGCTGTTATCCGTTGTGTTGCTCGCCGGCCTCTTTTTCCAGGGGTGGCGTTTATTAGGGAACGTCGGGCAAAATATGCTGCGCGTGCGGGGGGCCATCGGGCAGACGGGATTATGGCGCAGCGCCAACTTTGGCCAGAACCAGCGCTTCGCCAACTATGTCCAGTTCTTAAACGACAACATTCCCACAAACGCGCGCGTCGTCCTGCCCCCGGAGGGAGGCGGGTTAAAGGTCTTGAGCATCACCCCTTACATGCAGTTCTTCCTTGCCCCACGCCAGGTGCTCAACTGTACAGACGCCGCCTGTCTGCAAACCATCTCCCGCGAGAACACCTATTTCCTGGTCGTCGGCGACTTCCCAGGAGATGGGTATTCCACGCCATCCAGGAATGTACGTATGTTTGACAGCGAATGGGGCCTCCTGCTTCCGGATCACCCGCCTTCCCCTGGATATGTATCTTTTCAGCCAGGCTTCCAGAGCTTGTTCGAGGTCTTCCAGGCGGCTGCCTGGCCCGCGGCCTGGCTGACCATGCTGGTGGTGGGTGGTTTTTTGTTTTCAGGACGCCTCGTTCCGGATGTGGATATCCCCACCCGGCTTGCCCTGGGCTATGGCCTGGCGTTGTTTGCGCTTTCGATGGGGATAGGGTTGGCGGGGTTAGCCGGCATGACGATTAATAGCAGGCTTGTTTTAGGGATCACGATCCTTTTCTGCGTTGCTTCTCTGTGGGCAGCTCGCGTATCCAGGGGTTTGCGCCGCGCGGCTAATGCATCGCCAGGTTTGCCTGTCCCGCCAGGGCGGCGCATCGATCTGTGGCAGATCGCCTTCCTGATCCTGGGGGGAGCAGCTGTACTGCTTTCGGTTGGCCAGGGTTACCATACGGCCGATGAGATCCAAATCTGGGGTGTGAAGGGTTACGGGATTGCCCTGACCGGAGATATATCCACGGTTACCTCCTGGGGCACCAACACATTGCCCTATCCGCTGCTGGTTCCTGTGCTCATTGCTGCTTTTCGCAGCTTGTTTCAAGAAACGCTCCCCGCCTCAAAAGTCATCTTCAGCGGTTATTACCTGGCTTTGTTGTTCCTTGTCTATGGGTTCCTGGTCCAAATCAAGGTAAACCGCCCCATTGCCGGGTTAGCCACCCTGCTGCTGGCCAGCACGCCGATCCTCTTTCGGCACGCCACGATTGGCTTTGCTAACCTGCCGATGGCTTATTACCTGGTCACGGCGGTGATATTATTCCCCGGGGTGATAGCAGCCCTTGCCTCCCGGCAGGCAGAGGGGCGAATCTTTCTGAGCGGGGTGTTCTTTGCCGCGGCTGCCTGGACCAGGCCTGAAGGACTCGTGCTGGCCTGGCTGGGGGCGCTCTTACTGCTTGGGCTGGCTTACTTCAAACGACCGGGAGTGCTGCCCCTTAGCCAGCTCCTTCGCTCTGCTCAGGACAAGGCTCAGGGCAAGCCTTGGCGCCAGGCGGCGCTGCTAGTTGCACCTTTGTGCGGCTATTGGGTTTTCTGGTGGTTGGTCAAGGCCATGGCCTACTCAGACCAGGCGGCAAAGTCTGGGCTGGCAATGGAAGCCATCCAGCGCAATCTGGCGGGGGATTTTCATCCGGTAGAAGCCGTGTATATCCTGCGTTCCCTGTTCACTGATTTGTTCAGCGCCCAGGTTTGGGGTGTGTTGGGCATTGGGATGCTCCTGGCCTGGGCGCTCGCCCTAGTCAGGCCTGGCAGATGGCGGGGGACGATATCCCCGATCCTGATCTGCGGCTTATTGTACATCCTGGCAATCCTGGGGATGTACTACCTGGCCTCATATGACAGCGTGCATGATATCAGCTGGTGGGTTAATTCGGGACTGGACAGGATGATGCTACCCGGAGTTATTCTGCTATGGATTTTGGGGGTGGGCCAGGTCAAGTTGCTTGACGACGGCGAAGATCGCCCCAGCTCTACCGACAGTATATAACTGTTTCGCCTCCGGAAAGAGCGTCAGATCTTTATCATGTCTGGACGAGACGATGGCAAAGCTGGAGCCGCTTTTAGCTTGGAAGTTCTCTTTATCAAATTTTTCGATGAGCAGATCAGCGCGGGCCAGGCTTTTGACGACATGCTCAGGCCCCCAGACGACGACCTGCGCGTTGGCAGGCGCGTTCTCGTTTAAGTAATTGATTGCTTCCCGGTAAGAGGTTGCCCAATAATCCATCTCATAGTTGCGGAAGGCGCCCCTGACCCCACCGGTCAGGCTGTTGTAATACACGTATTGGTAAGGGTGCAGCTGGACGTCCCAATAAAGGTTGGGCAGGAGCAGCAGGACCAGGATCACGATCCTCGCCGGGGTGCTTTTTATCCTGTCTAATATAGCCTGGATTCCAAGCCCGGCGAAGAGGAAGATTGAGGGGATGACGAACAGGAAGTGCCGGAAATTGTCGTACATGGTGGGCTGCAGGACCAGTCCTGCTATGATGGGGAGAATCAACCACAAGGCCAGCAGAGCTACCAATTCCCGGTCGACGGCCCTCCTGATGAAGCGAGCGATGGCGACGGCCAGGCCGGCCAGGAATAAAATCACGGCGGTTTCGGTGAATTGTAGCGACAGCAACACTGGCAGGTAAGCGCGCGGCAGCTCGCTGACCGGGTAATCGACGCCGGCGAACATCACCTTGCCATCCCAGGGGAAATCGGAGGCCTGTGTAATACTGCCGATATAGTTTTCCACTGGAGCTCCCCACAGGTTGGGCCAGGTGAGGTAGGAAACGACCACTGCGATCGTAAAATAAGCGATCAAGGTCGGGATCGCCTTTCTGCCGGTTTTTATCAGGAAGTAATAAGCGACCAGGGCACCCGCGGCCGGGCCGATCACGCGGGTTGACGTGCACAACCCCAAAAGGATCCCGGCGCCCAACACACCCTTGTTTATGAGGCTCTTCAGCACCAATTTTACGAATGGAATTACATGCTCCCGCCACATCGCCTGGGCGGCTGTTGGGAACAAGCGGAGAGCGATCGCCAGGTCTACCACCATTGTCAGGAGGGCGTAAAGCAGCACCAGGCGCGGATAAAGCTTCAAGCTTTTCTGGACATAGTTTTCCAGCGGCACGGCGTGCATATTCTCTGCCAAATTGGAGAATAATTTTCCCAGAGCGCTGGAAGGTTCTGCAAAATAAGCTCGCTCGATCAGGCCGGTCATTGCCTGCGTGACAGGCGCGTGGACGATGATTAATCCCAGCAGGATCACCACGGAAATCCCAACCCATGAGGCGAACAAGCCCCGCCTTTTTCTGTTGAGCGCCTGCCAATCGCGCGACAATATCGAGTGTAGAGAGAGAGCTCCTGGTTTAGCTCCCGATCCCCTGTTCCCTTCATCAAGGGAATGACCGGTTAAGGCATCGACCATCGCCAGGCCCGTGGCGAGACTGCCCAAGAAGAACGCCATGAAGGGGATGTCTTTAGGGTTGATGAATGCATGCCCCCAGATCAAAGGTTGAGTGCCAAAAAGCAATGTGGTGCTGAAAGCCGTCCATTTATTCATCAATCGCAGGCAGATGATGTAGAAGAAAGATAGCCCCAACAGAAGGGAGAGGAAGTGCATGAAATGCCAGGATTCGATGGGCAGCCAGTCTTTACGAACCCGCATGATCGCCTCAGAGCCGAGCTTGGCCGCCATTACATAGAAGGAGCCTTTCTCACCTCTCAACCCCTTGCTATCCCCCAGGTAAGCGCTGAGCGAATTGGTTGCGTAGCGGTAACGCAGTTGTTCGTCCCACGACTCGCCATAATCGGTCACGATCAAACTCCCGACGATCAGGAAAAGCGTGATCAGCAAGCCGAGCGGAAAGTATTCGTGCGAGATCAATTTTAATGCCGAAAGGCGGATTTTTTCGAAACGCGCTGACTCCATAGAGTCCTAGTTTGGTTAGCTAATGCAACGCATAGATGCGCACATATTCTATGCCATTGATCCAGATGGTTTTTTCGGGCGTGCGCTGGGAAAGATACTCAAGAACCTGCCCGGAAATACCCCGCTGCCACTGGTGGACGTAGACGACGGCGTAATTGTTGGCGAGGAACTTTTCCCATTCTTGCGGGCTGACTTCTGAAAGATACGACATAAATGGGGCTTTGCCGCTGAAGAAGTAAGAGAAAGGGCCCAGGTTATACCAGGACACTACTCCCATCTCTGCCGCGTCTGGTTTTTGGTTTAAATAACGGGCGGCCTGGTCTAAGCCTTCGCCCCAGCCGATCTGCATCACTTCGGGAGCTTTCTGGCTGCCGCCCATAAGAGGGTTGTAGTAAGAAAAGTAATATGGAAAAGTTGGGAGCGAGCCGGCAATCTGCACTCCGACGACGATCACCAGGAGCAGGTAGGGGCTATATTTTAGAACTGAACGGAGGTTTTTCTCTTTCAACCAGACGGCGGCTGAGACCCATCCCAGAGCGGCGAGCAAGTCCAGGGGCGCGTAGATCGGCACCAGGTAGCGATCAAATTTCTTCGAGCCGATGGTCATCCCGATGGTGAAAAGCAGCACCAGGAGGAATAAGGCGATCGAGGTGAAGCGCAACGGTCTCTGATCGAATGGCTTCCGCCAGGTGAAAAAACCGAGGAGGGCGGCTACCAGCCCGATCAGTTCGACTGGCGTACTGCGCCACAGATAGGTCAGCGGGTAAAAATAGAAATAGGCCGACCCCAGATCGCCGCTCTCGGCAATCTGCCCATTGAAGAAGACCGCCGAGTAGTGCCCGCTTTCGGCCCATTTTCCGGCTTTCTTGAACACGGTTAGCAACGGCTCGGTTGGATCGCCCCACATGGCAGGCCAAAAGACAAACATCACCCCCACCCCGATCGCGACCCAGGCGATTAATGGCCAGGCGCTGTGCCACAGCTGTTTCGCCAGGGGCGCTGCCTTGTCACGGGAGCGGGTTTGCCAGAGATCGAGCAGGGTCATCAGGCCAATCACTGGGGCGATAAAGACGCCCGGCGACTTCGTCAGCACACTGAACCCCGCCGCGGCGGCGGAGAGCAACAAATCTATGGTCTTTCGCTCCAGGAGAAAACTCAGGAAGGCCAGCAAGGAGAGCAGCATCAGGTTGCCCAGCATGCCATCCAGGTGGAGCAAGCGAGTGAGCGCCAGGTGGAAGGGGTCAAAGGCGATTATCAAAAAGGCGATCAAGGCGGGGAGCGGGCCGATCAAGCGGCGGGCATAGAGGTAGGCCAGCGCCAACACCAGCGTGTGCCCCAATACCATGAACGTCCGACCAGCGGCCAGCAACTCGATCGGCGGCACCTTGGCCAGGTTCTTCATGTGATAGTGAAACTGAGCCGGCTCAATCTGTCCGAGGCCAGTACCGCGATATTCTGGGAAACGGCTCAAGAATCCCAATGTCCCGGCCCACATGGTGGTCACACCGGGGTGTTCCCTTTGGTAGGTGGAGGCGAAATCCCGCTGACCAAGGGCGTAATAGAAGTTAGCGGAACGGTTGAGCCACAAAGGCTCGTCGGGTGTGGCGAACTGATCCAAAGCCAGGCCGCGCGGCAGCCAGGTCGCCAGGACGATCACGATCAAGGCCAACACATCCCACCAACGCCAGGTTCTAGCCGCAGCTCGCTTATCGGAGGGTAAAAGGGAGGGCATGATTTATTCTCAGCAGGGGCTGCTTTTCGACCTGAACCTGATGCGGTGAAAAGCTGCGTCTGGGAAGTGAGTATAACACAACCGGCAATTCATCTTCTTTCGGGGTATCTTGTGCAAAGGCGCAAAGTGAACTATCATCGTAGATCCTCGAAGAAGGCCAATGAGTATCAGCCAATTTGGAGTCTTCATGCAAGTACCGTCCGTTGCACAGTTGATCCCCATTCTGCAAACAGCGATCGGCCCGGTGATCTTGATCTCTGGGGTCGGGTTGCTGTTGCTCTCCATGACTAATCGCCTTGGCCGGGCCATCGACCGGGCGAGGATACTCTCAGCCGAACTTACCATGGCGAGCGAGGCCTCCCGGTCTGCTGTCGAAGGGCAGCTGCGCATCCTGTGGAGGAGGGCGCGCCTGATCCGAGCGGCGATCACGCTGGTGTCAATGAGCGCCCTGGCTGCGGCGATCCTGATCATCGTACTGTTCTTCACGGCCCTCTGGCAGCTGGAGACGGCCTGGCTGATCGGCGCGCTGTTCGTGGTCTGCATGGCCTGTTTGATTGCGGCGTTGATCGTGTTCATCCACGACATCAACCAATCGCTCGCCGCGCTCAGGCTCGAATTGAAGGTCGAAGGGCTTCACGATGACTAAGTTGGTGCGTAAATGGATGTAGCAATTCGCGCCGAACTTCCGGCTGATCGACAGGGCGTTTTCGCAGTCAATGCCGCAGCCTTCCCTACAGACAGCGAGGCACAGCTGGTCGAAGGGTTACATATGGCAGGTCTCCCTTTACTGTCCCTGGTTGCCGTCGTTGAGACGGAAGTGGTCGGCCACATCCTTTTCTCACCAGTGATTGTAGTCAACGGCGATGTAAAGACACCAGCCATTGCGCTTGGGCCAGTGGCCGTGCATCCTGCTCACCAGAGGTTGGGCATCGGTTCGCAGCTCATCCGGGAAGGCCTCAGGCAGTGTACCGACTTGGGTCACCAGATTGGCTTTGTGCTTGGCCATCCGGATTATTACTCGCGCTTCGGATTCCGGCTGGCAGCGCCCCACGGATTGCATTATAAGGACGCATCGTTCGACCCTTATTTTATGTTTCTCGAGCTGCTGCCTGGTTCGGCCAGGGGCGTGCGCGGCGAGGTTGCATATCACGAACTCTTTGATGGGGGCTAATTGGGTAGGCGAGTAACCACTGTAACTTTATAGAAAGAGCGGTGCAGTGTCAAAGAATCCTTATAACTACAAAAATAGACAAGGCATCCATCCAGTTTCGTGGGAGGATTTCCATGGGATTTGTCAGGGATTGGCTAGAGCAGTATCTTCCTACAGCCCCGAGATCATTCTAGCCATTGGCCGGGGGGGATATTACCCGGGGACTCTCCTGGCACATATGCTCCAGGTTGAAATCTACCCGATTCGACTTTCAAGGAGAGTCAATGACATCGTAAAATACAAGAAGCCGAGATGGTACGTCAAACCACCGAGAGAAGTTTTGGATAAGCGGGTGCTGATCGTCGATGAAATTTGCGGTTCTGGTGAGACCATCCGATTGGTGAAGGATAAGGCTGAAGCTCAAGGCGCTAAGGAAGTAAGGAGTGCGGTTCTGTATGCCCACACCTGGGGAGTATCTGTGCCGGATTATATTGGCTTGATCAGCGATGCGTTAATTCTCAATCCTTGGGATCGAGAGATCCTGAAAGATGGAGCTTTTCAATTTCACCCAGAATATGAAGCAGCTTTATCAAAGCAAGGATTGAAGCCCGATCCATCCCTCTTGATCGCTGCACCCAGCGTTCAAATTGCGAAAGGTTCGTAGAGGAGGTTCAAAAATGCGCGTGGGTGAATTTGTGGAGTGCGAGAAGTTTCCGTGTGCAGATGTAAAGCACGCGGGTTATATCATTCCAGCCCTGGATGTTAATCCAGAAACGATCTCCATAGTAATGATCTCCGAAGCTGCGCCGGCGAACCCGGGAGACTACTACTACGCGGGAGGGGACGCCTCATTTCAGCAAACCACCGTCCAGGCCTTCAACGACGCGGGTGTAAATGTCTCGTCTATACAGGAGATAGTCGATCTGGGGGTATACCTCACTACGGCCGTGAAATGCGGGAAGACAGGCTATGGAATAAAGGCGGGCACGATCAAAGAATGTTCGCTGATCCTGGAGAAAGAACTTGACCTGTTTCCAAATGTGAGGGCCTTCATGCTGATGGGAGACGTCGCCATCAAGGCTATCAATCACATTGCGCAGAGGGCAGGTGAAGAGAAAGTGATTCCCGCCGGTTCCACATATAAGGTCCGAGGCAGGGAATATTATTTTCGAGGCAGGAGGGCCTTCCCATCCTACCTGCAGGCGGGCCCCAGCTTCTTGATCGAGAAGAGTAAGCGCAGGATGATTGCGGAAGATATTGCGGCTGCATTAAGTCTCATAAAGTAGACTATAGCCCTCCGTGGTTCGAAGATTTTTTATGTGATATCATTCGGCGTCATCGAGAAACATTCAGACGGTGGAGAACCTGTAATGAGGAAAGTATCTATACCGCTTTCAATCCTTTTCGCCGTAATTTTAGCGGCATGCGCGCCAGGCACTCCCGCTGCTCAGTTAGCGACGACTCTTCCGCCTGAGGTGACGCCTCAGGCGACAATGTTACCCCCAACAGCGACGCTCCCAGCGGCTGAGACCTCTCCGGTTCCCACAAATCCGCCACCTACAGACACTTCTCAAGCCCCGACTCAGCTACCCCCGACAGAAACTGAGACGCCAACGAGCCAATTTCCGCTGGGTGTGGTTTACACGATCGGGGCGGGCAATGGACTCTGGCTGGTGGGCGCGGATGGGCAGCCACAATTGTTAAGCGAGCAGCAGTATCCTACATTGTCACCGGATCAACAGCAAATCCTGCATTCCATTAGTTACGATGGGGAGATCTGGCTGGCCGATCTGGCAACCGGCGAGAGTCGCAACCTGACCAACACGCCCGACAAGATCGAAGAGAGCTTTCAGTGGTGGCCAGCCGACCCCGGTGTGATCGTTTTCAACTCCAGGCCGGCCGAAAGTTTGGGGGGTTATCTCGCCACGATCAATGCAGATGGGACAGACTACCGGGTGCTGGACGAGGAAATTGGATCGATCAGCCCGGCCGCGCCCTCGCCGGATGGCCAGACGATCGCCTTCGACCGGGGAGGCGAGCCGTGGCTGTATCGCCTGGATGGGGGTCTTGAGCCCATCGATTTCAGCGCCTTTGGATTAGCGGCGGGAAAAGCCGGATTTCCCGAATGGTCCCCTGACGGAAAAATGCTGGCCTGGAAAGTGTATGGTCAAGATGGGACGAGCGGCGTGGCTGTGCTCGATCTTGTTCAGGGAATAGGGGTCTTGCTTCACCCTTACACAATATTAGGCGGCAGCGAAATGTTCGCCGAACTGGCCTGGAGCCCGGATGGACAGTGGCTGGCCAACGCCGACCAGGCTGAAATCGCTGGCGAAAGGGTCTCTTTATGGGTCGTGCGGGTGGACGGCAGCCAGGAGCATTATCTGGGAGGGCGGGCCTCGTCGCCTGTCTGGAGTCCCGACAGCCGCTACCTGGTCTATTCGCAATTGCCCTCGGATGCCAGTGCTTTTGACGCATCCCAGACGATGCTGGTTGAAGTAGGAGATTGGCAGCCGTTGGTACAGGATCTGCCAGGCGGCGCCCAGGTCGAAGATTGGGTCATATTACAACATTAAGGGCTAAAGGCGCCTTTTCCACGAGTTAAAACCTGTTATGGAGCAAGGAGCATCCAATGCAAGCGTATGGCGCAGGTTTTGCGCGGGTATATAACTTGCGATGGGCTGGCTTTGCCAAGCAAGTCGCGCCGCTGATCCTTGAATACTATGAAGCCTCACCTTTTGCTGCGGCGAACAAGCGCGTGCTCGATTTATGTTGCGGCACCGGTCAGCTGGCATTGTATTTCCTGGAGAAGGGCTACCGGGTGGTGGGGATTGACCTCTCGGAGCACATGCTGCGCTATGCCAGAGAGAATGCGCTTGCATATATTGTATCTGGGCAAGCCAAATTCATCGAAGGCGATGCTACAGACTTAAAATTGGATGAACACTTCGATTTGGTAGTCTCCACTTTCGATGCGCTTAACCACCTCGAAAATGAACAAGCCTTGAGAAGATGCTTTCAATGCGTCTTCCCGCTCAGTGAGGGTCTGTTCATTTTTGACTTGAACACGCGGGTTGGCTTAAGCCGCTGGAATAATATCCAGATGGAAGAGAATGAGGAAGCATTGGTTATCACCCGTGGGATCTTTGATGGGCAGGGCGATAGAGCCTGGACAAGAATCTCTGGTTTTATTCACACTGGCGATAAACTTTACGAGCGCTTCGAGGAAACTACTTTCAATACTGTTTTCGAACTGGAGAGGGTAAAAAACGTCCTGCATGAAGCTGGTTGGCGGAAGGTGCATTTTGCCAAGCTGCCAGACTTGAAGACGCCCATCGCTGAACCGGAGAAAGAGGGACGGGTGTTTATCGTGGCAAGTAAGTAGTATAGAGGGGATGAATCATCTTGAGCAAACGCCTCAGGAAGACCAGTAAATCCAGGTTTCTTGACAACGTTCCAATTTTCGAGCACAATGGTTCTATATCGGTACCATTCGGGGACGAATTCGTACAGGCAAGGGCAGGAGGCTGGTTATGATCGTCGTCAAAGGAAACTCAGAAAACCCCATGAGACGTAGTTGTTTGTTGATAGCCGCATTCTTGTTCCTGGCTTTGTTTTCCCCTGCCGGACGTGCGCAGAGCGCGCCGGATGAATGGGAACCTGTGGCAGATGGCATCGATTATCAAGAATTTCACTTGCCTGATCCGAACAACGTGTTCGTTACGCGCATGCAGCGCAGCAACCAGAATGTGATCCTCGAAAGCAGCATCGCCCAGGGCCGGCTATCGGGTGGGCCGGAGACGGTCAGCGGTATGGCGAGACGCTACGATGGGGCGATCAATTATTGGAACCAGACCTGGGGGAATCGCAACCAGGTGGTCGTGGCGATCAACGGCTTTTATTTTGGCGCTCCTGAAGAGCCGCCGGGGGTGCCGTGGAGCGGGCAGGTGCATTCCGGCTGGTATGCCAAACAGTTTTGGGATGGTGAGAGCGGGAGTGGCTTCGCCTGGAAGCTGGATCGGGAGGCCTTCATCGGCGAATGCGTCTCGCATCCGGCGGATAAACAGGTTGTCAACTATATTCGCGCCGGAAGTGTGATCGCCACCCAGATGTTCCACGGCATCAATGTGCCCCGCCAGGATAACCAGTTCATCCTCTACACTCCCCAATATGACGCCGATACCCAAACCGGCGGTGATGGGGCCATCGAAGTGCTAGTCGAGTTGTCGCGCCCCTCCCTGATTGCACTTACCTCGGATATGACGCGCGGCAAGATCATGAAGGTCCGCGATAACCAGGGCTCGACGCCCATCCCTTTTGACCATGTCGTCTTGTCCATGCACGGGGCCGCCAAGGCGGAATTTCTCAGCAAGGGCATCGTTGAAGGGGATGAAATTGGCATTGCCCAAAGGATTAAAAACTGTGATTCGGGGCTGGCTTATGATTGGTCCTCCACCTATGCCAGCGTCGGGGGCGCCTTCTATTTCCTAAAAAACGGCGTGATCCAGGATTTTTCCGGCGATCCTCAGGCCAATGTGCGCGACCCGCGCACGGCGATCGCTTTCAATAATGATTACATCTACTTTATCGTGGTCGATGGCCGGGATGCATGGTACAGCCTGGGGATGACCATCCCCCAGCTGGCTTCCTTCGCCAAAGATGTCCTGGGCGCAACCTGGGGTATCGCCCAAGACGGTGGCGGCTCTTCGACTTTGGTGGTGAACGGCGAAGTGAAGAATAATTCCTACTGCAATATCACCATCTGCGAAGGCAAGATGTTTCTCCCCATCATCGCCAATCCAGGGGAAGGCGGGCAAAGCCAGCAGGACGAGGCGGTCGCACCGGGTGTGCCGATCCCGCCTTTGGTCAGTACCCCCCCACCCCCGCAGCTTTCCGGCGACGGGCTGCCGCTGACCTCGGATTATTATGTATATGGCCGGGATGCATCTGGAACCATGCTACAGCGCCTGGTGGCCAACGGTATGCTGATGGTCGTCGTAGAACCGAAAGAGCAATCTCATACATTTTCTACGAGCAGCGGTGTCTTAACGCGAACCGAGGCTCAAGTCCGGTTTGGCCCAGGCACCAACTACGCCGTCGTGGACACCGTCCCGGCGTTCACAATTGGAATCGTTCCGGCGCATGGCTTAAACGGCGTGAAAGCCACGGGGTCGTATTGGTGGAAAGTCCTTTTGGAAGTCGGAAACGTCGACGTCGTTGGTTGGGTGCCAGAGGAGATGCTGGCGCTCCCACCTCGTTAGCGGGCAACCGGCAAGCCGACCGCCTGGCGCAGGATTTCTAGCTCGTTGTATTTAGCCAAGCCCTCTTCCCGTTCAAGCTGGCGTTCATAAACCATCAATTCCATATCATGGCCATTCCTCTCGCGACGTTGGTCACGCTGTTCCATCCCGGTAAACAATCCGACGATCTGGTAAATCGTAAAAAGCAAGCTAATCGGGAGGTATTTAGAGGATAACAACGTCAGAAACTCTCAGAATTTGTCGACAGGTATAAACAAAAGTATAATTGCTTATTCATGAATCACGCCTACCAAAGAGCCACGCTACCCCCTGGATTATTCCCCCGACTTCTTCAACAAATAATACCATTCCTGATCGCGATTGTCTTCATCGCGGTCATCTATCTTTACTTCCCTTTCCGCAATCGATTGCAATTCGACGAAGATGAAGGGATCAACCTGATGAAGGCCAGCCTGGTAATGAAGGGATATCGATTATTTGAGCAGATCTGGAGCGACCAACCACCGCTCTTGACATATATCCTGGTGGTCACTATGCGGGTGTTTGGGACACAAGTCTATACCGCCCGTTATTTGCTCCTCCTGTTTTCAGCAGTTTTATTGTTGGCTGGTTTTCACATTCTACGCAGGATTTGGGGGAATCTGCATGCACTGGTTGGAACATTCTTGATCATCTTGCTTCCCTTTTACATGCAGCTGAGTGTTGCAGTAATGGTAGGTTTACCGTCATTGACTTTCGCTGTGTTATCTCTGTTGGGAGTCATTGCCTGGCACCAACACCGCAAATGGATTTGGTTGGTTCTCTCCGCACTGGCTTTCAGTGCTTCTGTCTTGATCAAGTTATTTACCGGATTCCTGATTCCAATCATCCTCGTAGGACTGTTGCTGGGTGAGTGGACCCGGTTGCGCGGGAAACTCAAATTTCGGGACCTTGTTTTTCCAGCGGTGATATGGGCCGGAATCTTCTCGGTAATCACGATCAGCGCAATATTAGTCTGGGTGGGACCTGGCAATTTGACCCAGCTTTATCAGTCTCACCTGGAAGGGGCGGCAATTTTTACCAATGAAATTTACACCATAAATTATCATCTCCGCGACTCCCTCCCCATGCTGTTGCTTTCGATATTTGGTGTCTTGGCCACTATCACTACCAAACGCTGGTTGACTTTATACCTGGTTTTTTGGATGGGCAGCGCGTATCTTCTCCTGCTGCGCTACTCCCCAGTCTGGTACCACCACCAGCTTCTGGTGACAGTGCCCACTGCCATGCTGGGTGGGGTGGCTGTCGGCGAAGGGATTCTCTGGGCCATAGAGGCAATCCGTGATCGCCGTCTGCTCCGTTTTCGCAACCTGTTTGCGGTTCTTGCCCTGGCTTCCTTCGCGTTGGTGATCTATGATCAGATTCCCGATGTGAGTCGCCGGTTTAGTTATGGAAAGAACCTGGTGGATGAGCCTATCCATAGCAGCGCTTTAATGGAAGAGGTTTACCAATATGTAGAACAATATGCGCCCGAGACTGAATGGGTAGTGACGGATCTCCCTATGTTCCCTTACCGATTTGATCTGCTGGTGCCGCCTAATCTGGTTGTTTTTAGCACGAAGCGCTTTAAGACCGATTTGATTGCTGAGGAAGAGCTGTACAAAACGATCGATGCCTACCAGCCAGAACAGGTGCTGATTCGCAAGAAAATCCTGGGCCTTCAGCCTTATTTAAAGCAAGATTACCATCTGGTCTACAACCGTAGAGACCTGGATTTATTTATTCGGAATGATCTGTACTTCAAGCACCAGCGTGCTCCTTGATCGAGTAATTCAGATGAAACTTCTGGCTAGCCAACCAGTCAGCCAGGAATTCTTGAAAACCCTGTTCGCAGTCAGACCGCCTGGCCAGCGCTGGAATTACCCGCCATCTTATTGGCAATAGCTTCCCTTATTTTTTCAACAAGACGCTGTCCCGACTAGGCTTTATGAATTTTACACCCCGAGATGCACTCTGGTCGAATTTCCAGGTGCAACCCGCCCATTTGACTGATGCGTGAAATTTTATCTTCGACTATGATGAGTGTACCTGATAAATTGATTTCAATAGGAGAAGATTCGCATGACTCAATCGAATGGTAATAATATTCTGACTGCCCTTTCGGACAGCATGGCTGCTGCAGTGGAGAAGGGGGGCGCGGCGACGGTGCTGGTGGCCGGCCGCCGGCGCATTCCCGCCAGCGGGATCGCCTACGCCCCCGATTTGATCCTCACCGCCGATCACGTTATCGAGCGCGACGACGACATACCGGTGGTGCTGCCGGATGGCACTGAGCTCGTAGCCAAGCTGGCAGGGCGCGACCCAGGCAGTGACCTGGCCGTCTTACGCCTGGGCAGAGCGGTCGCGGCAGTTGCCGAACCTGCCCCGCAGGAGGCGCGCATCGGGCAGCTGGTCCTGGCACTTGGCCGCCCATCCCCAGATGGCATCCAAGCCAGCCTGGGCGTGATCAGTGCCGTGGGTGGGCCAGTGCGCACCGGACGTGGCGGTCTGTTGGAGCGTTACCTGCGTACCGACGCTGTCCCATATCCAGGTTTTTCCGGTGGGCCGCTGGTCGATACCGCCGGCCGCATCGTCGGCCTGAACACTTCCGGCCTGGCGCGCGGCGCCTCGCTGGCCATCCCGGCCAGCCTGGCATGGCAGGTTGCCGAAACCCTAGCCCAGCACGGCTCTATCCGCCGCGGTTACCTGGGCGTGCGCAGCCAGCCGGTAGCTATCCCGCCTGCCCAACAGAAGGCACTCGGCCGGGACCAAGAGGCCGGCTTGCTGTTGGTCGGGGTGGAGGATGGCAGCCCAGCCGAAGCGGGTGGCCTGATCGTCGGGGATATCCTTACCGGCATCGCCGATCAACCGGTTAACGACCCCGACGAGCTGCTCGGCAGGTTGAGCGGAGAGGTGGTGGGTCGCCCGACAGCGGTGGAAGTCTTACGCGGTGGTCAACCCCGCACATTAATGGTTACAATTGGGGAGCGGAAGTAAAAGGGAAGTTGGATGGAGCTGAATATCGTGCTGCTTGATGTCGTTGATCTTTCCAACACCCTTGCCGAGGCTTTTACAGCCGTCTTCCAGCGCGCCCAACGCAGCCTGGTCATCGTTCACAATGGTCGGGACGGCGCCGGGGCGGGCGTCATCTGGCAGCCTGGTGGGATCGTCGTGACGAATCACCATGTCGTTGCGCGCGGCAAGGCTCGCATTTCCCTGGTGGGTGGCCGTGAGTACCCAACGCGATTGATCGCCAAAGACCCGCACATCGATCTGGCGATCTTGCGGGCCGAGACCGCGGGTGAATATGACCCCGAGCTACCGGCGGCGCCGATCGCTGACTCGCGCGACCTGCGCGTGGGGCAGGTAGCCCTGGCGATTGGTCACCCCTGGGGTCAGATCGGGGCGGTCGCCGCCAGGATCATCAGTGGCCTGGGGGAGGTGCCGGTGCGCGGGCGGCAGGGCACAGTCAGTGTGATCCACACCGACGTTGGGCTGGCACCGGGCAATTCCGGTGGTCCATTAATGAACGCCTCTGGCGGCGTAATCGGTATTAATACTATGATCGTCGGCGGTGACCTGGGGGTGGCCATTCCCAGCCATGTGGTGAACGCCTTCGTCGCAGAAACCCTCGGCCAGGAAGTTCCGCAGGTCGCCAGGTGATGCCAGCCAAGCCGAGCGGGTTGAGAACTGAAAAAGGATGGCTGGCAGGCGGGCGGGAGGCGGTGCATGTCGTGGTGGTCGCCTCTGCCCTGGCGATGCGCGCCGGGCTGCGCGCTTTGCTCGGCGCAGGCGGAGAGGTAGAAGTGGTCGGCGAGGCTGCGACTCTGGCGGATTTATCCACGCTTCCACCGGGCACGGATGTATTGGTCGTGGCGGTGGGGGCTGCCGCCGGCCCAGAGCTCAAAAAAGTATTGAGCACAGCTGAGCCGATGGCTGTCTTGCTCCTGGTGGAAAACGAACCAGCTGCAGCCCGCCTCTTGCCGGAGCTAGCCCTGCACGCCTGGGGCATCCTGTCGTTGGAGGCTTCGGCCGAGGAGCTGGCCGCAGCGGTACACGCGTTGTCCGAGGGGCTGCTGGTCGGCGCTCCAGCCCTGGTTGAGCCGCTGCTGGTGAATCTCCCCGCTACTCGAGAAGTTGGGGATGAGCCGCTGATCGAACCGCTCACCGAACGGGAACTCGAGGTCTTGCAAAGGCTTGCGCAGGGGTTGGCCAATAAGCAGATCGCCGCGCTGCTCGGCATCAGTGAGCATACGGTTAAGTTCCATGTCTCTGCGATTTATTCAAAATTGGGGGCTACCAACCGCACCGAAGCTGTCCGCCTTGGCGTCCACCAGGGGTTAGTCGTGCTGTGAGTTAAAATTGTGGTGTTTTGCGACACTAGGCGTCGCAAAACACCACGATATCCTTTTCCCTTTTAGTTCTTGCTGGGGACGTCAGAGACCTTGGCTTCGATCACCTTGGGAGAAGCGGTGGTCCGGATGGCGATCTTCTTCGGCTTGACCTCCTCGGCCTTGGGCAGCCGCAGTTTCAGCACACCGGCTTCGTAATTTGCCTGGATTTTTTCGGCTTCGATCCCGGCTGGCAGTGTAATGCTGCGCGCGAAGGACCCGTAACGGCGTTCGCGCAGGTGGTAGTGCGCCTGCTCGACTTCTTTTTCCTCTTTGGTTTCACCCTTAATAGTCAACGTGTTGTTGGTGAAGGTGATCTCCAGGTCGTCTGGATTAATGCCCGGGATGGAGGCTTTCACAGTGAATTCGTCCTCACTTTCAGCTACGTCCAGGGCCAGGTCCCAGGCAGCGGGTTGCCAAGTGGTTGGCGAACCAACCAGGGCGCTGTCGAACAGGCGGTCCATCGTATTGCGAATGGTGATCAGTTCGCGGAAAGGATCCCAACGGGTAAGCATAGGTTCAACCTCCTTTTGAAAATGCTTTATATATCCTGAGTGATTGATATGCAGCAGGCTATCAGTTTCTTGCCGCTTTCAACCCCTATCTTAGATCAAAAATATAAGAAAAGGATTTGACGATTGTAAACAAAATGTAAAAAAAGAGGTATCTACGGTATGATTTCCGCAGACACCTCTTTGCAGGCAGGGCGTGATCTTCTAATGCGAGCCGTCTCCGTGAACGTGCCCGTGTGCCTTTTCCTCTTCCGTGGCTGGCCTTAAGGCGACCACTTTAACCGAAAAGTGCAGGTCTTTACCCGCCAGGGGATGATTAAAGTCCAGGCGCACGGTCTCCTTACCGATAGTGGCGATGCGCGCATGGAGTGTCTCGTCTTCCTGGCTACGTAAGCGGAGCTGCGTTCCGATCTCCATTGGGATTTCAGGCGGGAACTCGTCGAGCGGGACATCCATCCAGGCGTCCGACTCAATCTCGCCGTACCCGTCGCCAGGGGAAACCAGGACTTCCTTTTCAGCACCAACACTCATACCGTACAATTCGCGCTCTAACCCGCTGACAATGTGTTCCTCGCCCTGAATAAACTGGATCGGTTCGCTATCTTGCGAAGTATCCATAATTTCGCCGTCTACACGCAGCGTATATTCGAGTGTAACAACCAACCCATCAGCTACCTGATCTGGTTTTGTGAGATTATTCAAGAAATTACTCCCTTCAGCTACCTTTCCGATACCTTTTTGATGCGGACCATGTTTTGCCTGGTTTGCGTTGGCAAATAGAGATTCTTGTCATTTTAACACACTCCATTCTTAAATAACTGTGGTGATTTGGCGGCGAAGGCACCGTCAAATCACCACGATATCGAAATGAATATTCGAAGAGCGGATGCTAGCTGAACAGCGCGCTGACTCCACCGAGCAGGATGCCGACCAGGATGTTGCCAACGACAAAGAATACAAAGCCGACCAAGACGGTCAAGGCAGCTTTGACATTGTCCAGGTCAAGACCCTGGCGGATGGCGATGAACCCGGCGATCAGCGACCAGATGCCTCCAATAACCCAGCCAACGCACGGGATGATCGACAGGAACTGTGGGGCATAGGCGAAGCCGATCACCCGCAGCATCTCATTGAGGGTAGCCTTTCCGCCAAAGAAGGTCGTGCCCACAAAATATGAGACCACCGACCACAGAAACCAGCCGACAAAGGTCCAAACGAGGGTGGTAATAAAGCTGACGAGAAAATTTCCGCCGCCGAAAAGACCTGCGGATAGCCCGCTGCCCAGGCTTGCCAGGAGGGCGACGATGGCGACAATGATCGCAGCCTGACCGGTGGCGCTTGAGTCGCTTTCAATCGCCTCGAACGTGTTGGTGTCTAATTTGAAGACACCCATGATGCGGTTAAACATAAGAGCCTCCTTTCGGGAAAGGTGTAAAATGAATATATTCAAATTAATAACCCCGCCAAGCAGCTATCGTCGCGGGGCGGAAATCCGGTAGAATAGTAACTATGGCAGACTGGAAGGATTTCGCTAATATTTGGAAGACGGTCGGGGAGGTCGACCTGCGGCCGATCCGCGAGGACGCCCTACGTGAACTGAGAATTGCCATGGTCGGCGAGGAAGGCAGCGGCCGCCATGCGCTGGCGGAGCAGATGCGGCGCGACCCTTCCCGGCCAAACGTGCGCACCCATACCCCGGTCAACATCCTCGGCCTGGATGGAAAAGAAGGCCTCAAGGAAGCGGAGCTGATCCTCATACTGGTGGGTGTAACGAGGAGCGACTTCACCCGCCACCAGGCGTTGGCACGCCAGTTGACCAACGCTGGGAAGAAAGTGCTCGTCTTCTACAACCACGACGCCAGCGAAACAGCTCCCCCACCCTCGGATTTAGAGTTGGCCTGGGAGGCCGCCAGCCTGGTGGTGGGGCCAGTGGACAACCCCAGATTCTTATTGAAGGAGTTTGTACCGGCGGTGCTCGAATTGTTGCCCGGCCACCACCTGCCGCTGGCGCGGCTTTTCCCCTTGTTTCGCACGGCAGTTGCTCACCGCCTGATCAACGACACTTGCTTTTCCAACGCCGCCTACGCCTTGAGCACCAGCCTGGCCGAGCTGGTGCCGGTCTTGAATATCCCCTTCAACATCGCCGATATGGTTGTGCTCACCAAAGCCCAGGCCTTCTTGATGTATAAGTTAGGGCTAGCCTTGGGTTATTCGACTCGCTGGCAGGATTACGTCAAAGAGTTTGGCGGCGTGATTGGCAGCGGGTTCGTCTGGCGGCAGGTGGCTCGCTACCTGGTTGGCCTGATCCCAGTGGTGGGCATCATTCCCAAGGTGGGCGTGGCCTACTCCGGAACTTTTGTCGTCGGCCAGGCGGTACTTGGATGGTACCTGACCGGACGCCATATCTCCCCCAGGCGAATCCGTGAACTTACCCGCCAGGCTTATAGGCAGGGGAGAGCATTTGCCCTCGAGCGGTTGGCGAAAGCGCCCCGGCTGCGCTTGCCCAGGCGCAAACGCGCCGAGTTGCCTGCCCAACTTTCCACGCAGACTTGCCCCAACTGCGCCAGGAATAACGCGGCAGACGCCCTCTTCTGCCAGTATTGTGGGCAGGCACTGCTTCAGTCTTCTGAAGAGGCTCTTTAAACGGCTGGATTATCCATGATGTTTTTTAATTATCGATCCCGTTCTCGAGTCATCCTGCTTGTCTTCCCTTACATATTTTCCCTGTTGGTGACTGCACTTACGACGGGGTTGCTGTTTGTGCTGCGTAGTTCGATCAGCTCAGCCGCCGTGGCCTTGCTGTATTTACTGCCGGTCGGGATGAGCACCTTTCTGTGGGGATTAGGTCCCGGGATACTGGCTGCTATTGTGGCTTTTCTGGCTTTCAACTACTTTTTTATTTTTCCATACTACACATTTTTCGTCCATCAAACCCAAGACCTGCTGGCGTTGTTGGTCTTTCTGGTGGTGGCAGTGGTGATCAGCCAGCTGGTCGGCCGCACCCGGCG
>DATDRM010000138.1:0-6774 GCA_035291705.1 Anaerolineales bacterium | reverse complement strand
CTTCCAGCTGCTCGACCAGGCTTTGGATGACGTCATAACCGCCCTGCCAAAACTCAGCGCGACGGATGTCGATGCCGGCCTCATCCAGGATGCGGGCCGGGGCGTTTGAACCGCCCGCCGACAGGATCTTAATGTAGCGCGGCTTGAACGATTCGCCTTCGGCTTTGAACTGCTGGTAGAGCGAGAAGACCAGCAACTGCCCAAAGGCGTAAGCATACACATAGAAGGGCACGTGGTAAATGTGGGGGATGGAAACCCATTCCCAGCGAAACTCATCGCGCAGCTCCACAGCTTCCCCAAATTGCGCTTGCAGGTTTTCCATATAGGCACTGGCCAAATCGTCAACCATGGCGCCCTGGTGAGTCAGTTCATGCGCCTGGCGCTCAAAGAGCGCAAAGAAGACCTGGCGCATGATGGTGGCATAGGCGTCGTCCACCTGGCGGAAGAGCAGGTCCCGGCGCACCTCTTCGTCGCTCTCCTCGGTGAGCAGGCGGTCGACCACCATCATCTCACCGAAGGTGGAAGCTGTCTCCGCCAGGGGCAAAGAGGAATGGAACGTGTACTGGGTATGGTTGGCGGCTAGCATGGCGTGGATGGCATGGCCCAGCTCGTGCGCCAGCGTGAGCACATCGTCGGCGCGCCCCTGGTAATTGAGCTGCATCCAAGGCGTCAATCCAGGGTTAACCGACCAGCAAAAGGCGCCGCTTCGCTTCCCTTTGCGTACCTCACTGTCGATGTGTTTGTCAGCGAATAAACGCTGCGCCAGGGTCGCAAGGCGGGGATCGAACCTGTGGAACGAGTCCAGCACCATCCCGGTGGCTGTGTCGAAGGCGTAGGTTTTATCAGACTTCACTACCGGCGCGTAGATATCATAACGGCGCAGGCGATCCAATCCCAGCCAGCGCGCCTTGAGACGGAAGAAGCGTTGGAAGATGGGCGCGTTGCGTTTGCTCACCTCGAGCAATGTATCCACCACCTCGCCGGGGATGTCGTTCGCTAGGTTACGGGCAGAGATTGGGTTGGCGAAGCGGCGCAAGTCGATCTGTTCATTGCGCCAGTCCCGCACCAGGTTCTGGTACATCATGCCCAGGACAGCGCCATCTTGCCCGTAGACCCGGTACAGCTCCTGATAAGCGGCAGCGCGCATCTTGGGATCGTGCTGGCGGACGTAGACCATCAATGAGTCGCGCGTCAGCTCCTTTTCTTCGCCATCCACAGCGATTTTAAAGACATAGCGGTTGGTAAGGGTATCGTAGAGGGTGCTGAGGGCGCTGACCCCGGTGGTGTTTTTGATATTGACTATCTTCTCTTCCGGTTCGCTGAGGGTGTGCGGCTTGAAGTGGCGCATCTCCTCCAGCCAGTAATGATAGTCCCCGGTGTTTTCCATCAGACGATCCGCGGCAGTCTCGTCCAGGGCCTTCCACCACAGGCCGAAGAACAGCGTGCGGTTCTCTATACCGGCGACGAACTGGTCGACCCGCGCCTGCAGGTTTTGCGCGGCCTGGTTCTGGGTATCTTCGGAGAACCACAGGCCGGCGAAGGCATAGATGCGGTAGATTAAACGGGTGATCTGCTCCCCCAGGCGGACAAAGCCCATAAAGGTTTCGTGATCGATGTCGGAGGTCAGCAAAGACCGCTTGCCCTCGAAGTCGGCGACTTTGGCTTCGACCTCGGCAAAAGTGGCTTTCATCTCCGGGCCGTCGGGGGATGGGAATAGATCGGCCAGGCTCCAGCGCTCCAGGGTGTAGGGTAAATTAGAGAATGTCATAGCCTATCCAAGCCTCCAAAAAATGACTCCCCCGATTATACCAGCCTAGCAGGGAACTATCTGAGTTCGGAAGCAGTGCGAATCGTGTTCGCCTGAGACCCAGGATGTCATTTCCCAGGATTTCAGACGTTAAAGCGCACGTGCATGACCTCGCCATCATGCAGCACGTAGTCTTTGCCCTCCAGACGTAATTTACCCTTGGCGCGCGCCTCGCTTAAACCGCCCAGCGCGACGAGATCTGCCCAAGGGATCACCTCGGCGCGGATAAAACCCTTCTGCAAGTCAGTGTGGACGGCGCCGGCAGCTTCGTGCGCGGTGGCGTCGCGCGGCACTGTCCAGGCCCGCACCTCGTCTGGCCCGACGGTGAAAAATGAAATCAAGCCAAGCAGGTCATACGAAAGACGGATGACCCGATCCAGGCCGGGTTCGGAGATGCCATATTCTTCCAGAAACACCTGGGCTTCATTGAGCGGCAATTGGGCGATCTCCATCTCCAGCTTACCTTGCAGTGGCACGGCCGCACTGCGTTGGTGAGGATATACCACCTGGGGCGGGGCTTGCCCTTCTCCTAAATTAAGTACGATCAAGATCGGCTTGCGCGTGAGCAGCCCATACCCCGAGAGCACCCTCTCGTCCTCGGCGGTAATCTCGACATCGCGCAAGGGTTTTTCGGCAGAGAGATCGGCCTGCATGCGCTCAAACAATGCGATCTCGCGTTCGATCTGAGTCTTGTCCCGTCCTCCACCTTTCCGTCTCTCTTCAACCAGGCGCTCAACCTTGCGCTCCACGGCGATCAGATCGTTGAGCAAAAGTTCAGCATCCATTGCCGCTATGTCGCGCTCCGGATTGAGGCTGCCTGCCGGGTGAGGCACACCGAGGTCTTCAAAGCAGCGCACGACATGCAGAAAGCCGTCCATCTGGTTGAGCTGGTTGAGCAGTTGCCCGGAGATCCCGCCGCTAGCGCTGCCATCCAGCCCGGCGATGTCGACATAAGTAACCTTGGTATAGATGGTCTTTTCCGGCTTGTATAAGGCTGAGAGGCTGTCCAGGCGTGGATCGGGAACGTCCACCACGGCAGTATGGACATCAAAACGGCCGCCGCTGGCGACGATGGGGAGATCGCCACGGGTCAGGGCGTTGAAGACCGTGGTTTTACCGGATTGAGGCAGGCCGATGATGCCGAGGCGCATAGGTAAAATGTGAAGCGTGAAACGTGATGCGTGATGCGTGATGCGTGAAGATTATAGCCGTTTTCAAACCAGAGATGGCAAATTATCCACCAGCTGCGGATGGCGGGCGAAATATTCTTCACGCAGCAGGTCCACGATCAAATTGTCGTACAGCTCGCCGTTTTTGAAGATCGCCTGGCGCTGGCGCGCCGAGACCTGGAAGCCGGCCTTTTCTGCCAGCTTAACGGCGCGCGGGTTGCCGCCGTGGGTGTAAAGCCGGACGACGCGCAAGCCCAGCTCCAGGAATAGGAATTTGAGCATCACCTCCTGTGCGTCGTGGGCGAAGCCCGTCCCCCAGAACTGCTTAACCAGCATAATACCGATGATGACCGACCAGCGCGGGCGCAAGTTGTAGTAACCGAACGTCCCGGCGCTCTCGCCTGTTTGTTTGGAGGTAATGATGAAGCGCCCGTCGTTGCGATCAAACGAGAACTCGCGGCTCTCAAAACGCTTCATGAGCATCGCTTCGGTATAGTCTGGCGGCAGGGTCTTGCTCCAGGCCTGGGTTTCCAGGTCGTTGCGCAAGACAACCAGGAACTTCATATCCTCGGGGCGCTCTTCACGCAGGATGACGAGTTTACCTTCAAGCGGCATGGCGCTTATCTCCCCGGCTGACTTGCCATTCCGGGTGGAGGATATCGACCAGGACAGCATCGAAATACCTCCCCTGGCGCAAGCCCTCGTGCCGTGAGCGCCCGCTCTCACGAAAACCGTGCTCTTGAGCAAACCGCCTGGCAGCTTGGTTCCAGTCCGCCATCCAGCTGTGGACGTTGTGGGCCGGCGTGTTCTCGAACAGGTAGCGCAAGAGCAGTCGCAACACCTCCGATCCATAGCCCTGGCGCTGGTGGGAGGGGGCGATCAGCACTGCAACGAACGGGCAGTGCGGGTCCCAATCCCAATCTAATTGAGTATGGCCAATAAGTTCTTGCTTGTCCTGTGAGACAACCGCCAGGTGTGACTCATTTTCACCCTCGCACCACTTGTTGTATATGCCCTCCACCTGTTTCGCTGAGAGGGGCAGGTCCTCGGGGAAGCTCCAGGGGATATAGCGCCGGCCGGCCAGCTCGGGGTGGTTGAGGTAGGCCTGCAAGGCCGGCAGGTCTCCTGGTTCGAAAGGCCGCAAGAAGATACGTACAGTTTGAAAGAGGAACGAGTCCGGCATGGCTGGAGTATCTCCTTCTGTGCGTGAATCTTACCACTTAGTCCAATAAAAAGATCAGTTTACCCGCGAATTCGGCGTTACCTGGCGCATGCACGCTAAAAACAGAGAAAGACCGGCATTGAGTGGCATGTATTCGTAAAAAAAAGGACATTGACATTTCCAAAATCCATGCTATGATATGGAAAAGGTTTTCCGGAAAACGTTTTCTTTATCTGCGCCAGTCAGGATTCCCCATGACATGCACATATTGAAAGCAACCTTCGCTCTTACTCCGGATGTCTGTTCTACAATAAGCGATTCGGGGGGACAAATCAAGCAATTGCCCAGGAAAAACTACGCATTTAATATTGGCCAGGGTTGGCCTTTGGTACTACCCCAGTTTGAGCTATCGAGAATAAGGAGGTGGGATCTCAGAAATAACCGCGCCCAGAAAAAATAACCTCATTCCGCTGGCAAATTGATGTGTTCCTTATGGAGGATAAGACAATGAGAATCTGTACCAAATCCGTCCGAGCATGGATGCAGCTGCTGCTCAGCCTTTTCGTAGTCGTGGCGATGTTAGCGGCTTGCGCTCCAGCTGCGGAACCGACCACCGCACCGGAACAGCCCCCCGCTGAAGTCGAACAACCGACCGAACCCCCAGCCGTCGAAACCGAACCGGCGCCGGCCGAAGAAGCTAAAACGGTCACCGTTTGGGGATTCGTGTGGACGGCAGACTGGTTGGATGCCATCGCCCCCCAATTCGAGGCCGAACATCCCGGTGTGAAGGTTAAAGTTGAACGCTTCGAATACGATCCCTACCAGGACATGGTCTTAACCACACTCGCCTCTGGGGAGGGCGTCCCGGACGTGGTGACTCTCGACCCGATGTGGGCTGGCGACCTGATCCGCGGGGAAACCGTGCTGCCGTTGGACAAGGCCACCACCGAGCTCAACGTGGGCGATTTTGTCCCTGGCGGCTGGAACCTGTATGCCTGGCAAGGGGTGCAGTATGGGGTGCCGCTCGACCTGGACTTCAACCTGCTTTTCTATCGCAAGGACGTATACGAAGCGGCTATGCAAACCCTGGGGATGACGGAATTCCCCACGAATACGGAGGATTACCTCAAGCTGGCCGATCAAGTGGTTAAGGATACTGGCAAGCCGGCTGTGATCATTTACCAGGGTGATTACTACGCCTGGTACCAGAGCTTCCTGGCGCCCATGGGCGGTAACCTGATCAATGAAGCGGGTACCGAGTACATTTTCAACGACGCGAAAGGTATCGAAGCGCTGCAGCTCTATGCGGACGTGGCCAACCAATACAAGGTGGGCAAACTTTGGGATTTCGACACAGATGGCGACCCGATGGTTGCTCTGAGCGGGGGGGATGTCATGGGAGTCATGCACGGCTCCTGGTTTGCCACCGAGATCGCCTCTGGCGCCCCAGACATGGCCGGGCAATGGGCGATCGCGCCCGTTCCTTGGGGCGCAACAGGGCGACCCAATGACGCTGCCACAGGCGGTGCATGCCTGTCGATCCCTGCGAATGCCGCCGAGCCAGACCTGGCCTGGGAGTTCATCAAGTTCTCGATGACGCCCGAGAACCAGGTCGAGTATTTCAAGATCGTCGCTGGCGTGCCGTCTCTCAAGACATCTTGGGGCGACCCGGCCTTCGACGAGGTCAACGAATATTTCGGCATCCCGCTGGGTCGTTCAGTTGCTGATTGGTCATTGCGCGCCGTGCCCATGCAGCTGCCGTCGATGGAAGTCTCCGATCTGATCGGCGAGGCGATTACGAAGGCGACTTTGGGAGAGGCTACGCCACAAGAAGCGCTTGACGAAGCGGTAAACCTGGCGCCACCGCTGGAGTAGCGACTGGACCTGTTACTTTAATTACCTAAGGCGAGGTTTCGGCTGGATGAAGTCTGGCCGGAACCTCGCCAACCTAAGTGGTTCTCTCGCCAAGAATTCGTGGTCTTCCGCCCGGCTTCCAGGCATCAGCCGGAGGTTTTATCTATTAGCTGACCCGCTGAAGCGTCGTTTTCCGCCTGCCGGTTAGGACTTTACTTTTTCGGAGAAATTCTATTAGTATAAGAGGAAGCACTATGGGAATCAAAGAAATGACTCTTGAAAAACCTATCGCCCTTTCCGGAGCCACGCCCTGGCAGCGATTTGTGCGCAAGGCCACCCCTTATTTCTTTATCTCACCTTTCTTCTTGGGATTTGCGATCTTTTCGCTCCTGCCGATCGTTTTTTCCTTATATCTCAGTCTTGCCCAATGGAACGGCATGAGCGCCATCAAATTTGTTGGCCTGGATAATTTCGCCACATTGTTAAAAGACCCGAAATTCTGGAATGCGCTGAGGGTGTCCTTTGTGATTACGGTAGTCTGCACACTGCTGGGTACAGCCGGGGCGACGATCCTTGCCGTACTTCTTGAGAAGGTACCCGATCGCCTGGCCTCCTTGCTCAGGGTGATCTTCTTCCTGCCTGCTGTGACTTCCGTTGTGGTGATCACTTACGTTTGGAGACAGCTCTACAGCACTGATTACGGTTATTTCAACGCCTTGTTGACCAACCTGGGCCTTCCCCGACAAGAGTGGCTTGCCAATCCCGATCTGGCGCTATGGGCG